>CASEHS010000010.1 GCA_949287815.1 uncultured Bacillota bacterium
AAGATACCTTAAAATCTTTTGCTCATGCGAATTTCCCAGCTTTGTTTGCTCGGCTGCCTCATACAGTAAATTCGGCAAACAAATTTGAAACGCGCCTTTTACAATCGTGATCGTCGGTTCTTTCCCCGTATTGCGATAATACCCGTAAATACGCGGTATCCCTGTACCGTATGCCTCGATATAATTCAGCCGGTAAAAGATGTTTGCCAAATTGCGGTTTCGCGGCTGCGATATTCCTAACCGCACCGCTTCAAGAGAGATTCCGTCGGGAAGTCCGCCAAGCGACATGATTTCCAATCTGTCCTCGTACAGGTTGACGAATGTACTGCCGCTGTATGAATACTCTCTGTGAACGACTGCATTCAGCAACGCCTCGCGGATTGCTGTCGGCGGATATTCGCGCAAATCTTCACGCAATTTATCTCCGATTACCGAGGCTGTTTTATTATAGACGTTCAGATACTCCAAAACGCGGTCGACCTGTTCAAACAACGAACCACCGAATTCCTTTCTGTCTTTAAAGACTTCTTTTGTCGTATCCTCAAAAATAGCGCACTTGATACTATGTTCGCACTGATCGGACAATAATAATGCAAGGTTCGTATAGAAACCTTCGGCATCGAGCAATCCGAGCGTTCGCATTTGCTGCGACCCGAACTCCACTTTCCGCTCGTCAAAGACGCGCTGCGCGGTCTGGAAAGTCAAGTCTTGCCGGTATGCTTTTTTCTCTTCGAATTTTTCACTGTCCGCTCCCCGTATCAATTCACGGATCCTGTCTTCGGAAGCCTGCACGGTCGTATTGCCAACACGGATATATACGCCGCTCGGACGTATTCCCTTTTCGCTGAGATAATACGGTGTTTGCGTTCCTTTGACAACATTCAAGCGGAGATAATATTTCCCCTGTTCGCCGCAAACTTCCATATGGAAAAATCTTGTACAGTCCGGAAGTATGGCGTTGCGAAGGGATGAGGAAATCTTCTGCATGGTAACATCAATATTCTCAATACCGCAAACACTTCCGTCATCGTTCATTCCGACATAAATCGTCCCGTCATTCGTATTCAAAAAAGCGACGACTTCCTTTTTTAAGTCATCTGTGTATTCTCGTTTGAATTCTGTTTCCTGATTCTCTATCATTTCTCTGTCTCCTTTCACCTATTATATCCTTTCTCTACTTTTTTGTCAAGACTAAAAATAGAGAAAAATAGAATAAAATAGAAAAAGCAACAGAAAGAATAATTACTTTATCTCATATAGTAATTTTGCTTTTCGATGCCTTAAAAATAACATAATTAATAATCGCAATTTTTACGGGTTTAAAAATAAATCGGACAGAGTTCTTCTCAATAACAAATCAAATGTTAATCATGCCTTTATTTAATCAACAATTTTATATCTTCTAGTAAAGTTTCTATTTCTTTCTCCCTTAATTCGTCTGACAAATTTTTTGATTTACGTACGCCGCTATCCTCATAAACATAGTATAAACTATAATTATTATCATTTGATTGCACATTTTTTAAAAACACTTTTATCGCCGCTTTTACATCTTGTATAATTTTATCGTTGATTTCTCTTTCGTTAATAATTTGCTCAAAATTTTCGTCTCCCCAGTCAAATCTTTTGTCTGTTAAATGAGAAACCGTTTTATTTACTATATCTTTAATAGTATCGCCCTTCCCATAATATTTCCTTCCGCATGCCTCATTAAAATATGTATCAAAGAAATTATCAGGAAATAATCTATAAATATCTAAAGCATCATTACTGCTAATGATTTCCTCATCAAACTTTCGGATCTTATAAATTTTTCCAAAATATATATCAGATGTTGTAGCATTGGACGTTTTAGGATGTTTCGACGAAAAAAACTCCAATATATTGCGCAACGAACATTTTTGAGCAATATAATAAGCATTATACTCGGGACTATTTTTCCAAACGATTCCATTTTTGAAAAGTTCTTTCAAGCTTTTTGTCGTCCATAAGAATATATACATTTCATATAACACATGATCTAAAACTCGTTCCTTCTGTTTCAAAATCTGAATCGAACTTGAATCAGAAGTTACACCTGTGGGGCCCATAAAAGGTACGTTTGCATTGATTGACATAATTACACCTCTTTTGAATTTATATTTTCTCGGCAGAGCCGAAAATTTTTTATTTTAACTATGCCTGTAATGTGGCAAAAAGTCAATATAAGAATACCGTTTACACTTCCTTAATCTTACCTGCGTCAACAAGGTATTGCTGCCAATATCTGTCGCTGACAGCTTCGTATGCGGCAAGACTGCCTTTAGGAACATATACGGTAAAACCCGCCGAATGATTCCATGTCGAACCGAATACGTCGCTGCCGATTTCGGGCGGCACAGCGGAAAGGAACACAACTTCCGTAAGATTGTTGCACCCTGTACCGGAATTTCCGAACGCCTGACGCCCTATGCTCGTTACTCCCGGCCCGAAAGTAACTTTGGTAATTGTATGACAGCCAATGAACGCGCCTTCGGCGATGGGCATGTTCAAAACAAGCTCACTGTCCGTGCATGTACCTATGCCTGTTATTATGCCGTCGATAATTTCCAATCCTTCACTTTGAGTAATTGTATCGGTGGAACTGCTCTCCGTAAGGGTTATCTCCCATACACACTCAATCCCATCATATTCGACGGTTATGGCGTGCGTCCCGGGTGTTTGCAATTTCTCGAGATCGGCGGCCGATATAAACTCCGTCGACATGGAAATTTTTTCAACGCTGCCGTCTTTGTATGATATTTTCAAAAAATAATCTTCGAGAGAAAACTCGGCGAGATCGATAGCGTTCTCTCCCACAACATTTATTGAACTAATCTGTGATGCCGACGGGATAACAATCTCGAATTCGCACCCTTCAAAAACTTCATTATCTGTTTCTATCTGCTGATTTGTGATAATAAGTTTTTCTAAAGGCAAAGATATAGGCGGGTAATAATAAAATTTTGCCGACCAGCTTTTAGGGCGGCGCCATGATACGCCGACGGTAATTTCATACATGGATTCCCATGACGTAACATTGATCGGTTCGCCGCTGTATTCATAATATTTCCCGTCTATGGTGATGCCGCTACCGTTATAGTACCAATCCGTACCGGTGACGGGAATACCAAAAATATGCCCGCCGACATTATAACTCCTGACCTCGTCGGGATACACTTGCGATTCTCCCGAACCGTAGTATGTATATATTTGAGCCGTTTGTTTCAAACCGAAATAGTATTGGATAAAGGGTACATCTTCCGCGACAAAAGGCAATGAAAGCTCTTTTAAAGAACTGCAATTTTTAAATATACCTTCACCTATTTGGGTTACGCTGTCGGGTATAACTATATTCTCCAAAGAGGAGCAGCCCGAAAATGCTAAATCGCCTATAGTTTGCAGCGTATCGGGAATACTTATTTTTTTCAGACTTTTACAGTTTATAAAAGCACTCGCCCCTATCGCTGTACACCCCTCTTCAAGCTCGACCTCATCCAAACCGGTAAAATATTCAAAAGCTTTATCTACGAGCGCCCCGCTTATAACCGAAAATTTTTTTAATGATTCGGGAGGCATACCTGCAAAAAGATTAAGATATTGTCCGCTCAACGTACTAATTCTTAAATACTGCAAATTATTGCACCCCGCAAGCATGCCATATCCATAACGCCTAACGGTAACAGGAATATTCAGCTCAACTATACCCGTATACGCAAGCGCCCCGCTTTGGATAATCTCTACCGACTCGGGTATCTGCACAGACGTGACGTGATAACAGCCATACAGCCCGTCGTAACTTTGAAACGGATCTCCCGTTCTTTCTGTTCCTATAGAAAGAACGGGCTTGCCCCTGTATGTATCTGGAATAATAACTTCGCTCGATTGCCCGTTATACCCGGCAACAGAATATCCGTACAAATATTCTTCAAAAATCAGACCATGCAAATCTTCCACAGTTATAATACACTGTGCCGTCTTGCCGTTGCTCGTTGTGGCGGTAATCGTAGCCGTGCCGCTGCCGATTGCCGTTATATTTCCGTTTGCGACCGTTGCCACGGACAGATCGGAGCTCGTCCATGAGATAGTTTTATCCGTCGCGTTGCTCGGCAAAACGGTCGCCGTAAGCGTTTCGCTTTCGCCGATCTCTAAGGTCAAAGATGTTTTATTGAGCGACACCGAAGTCACTTCAACGATTTCGGTCGCTGGCTCATTTACGGTAACAGCACACGTCGCTGTCTTACCGTTGTTTGTTGTGACTGTGATTGTTGTCGTACCTTCGGTTTTTGCGGTCACTTTTCCGTCATTGACAGTAGCAACAGACGTTTTTGAACTCGTCCATGTGACAGATTTATCCGTTGCATTACTTGGCAAAACAGTCGCCGTAAGCGTATAGCTTTCACCGATTCTTAATGTCAAAGATGTTTTATCTATCGCAACGGAAGTAACGGCGATATCCTTATTGTCGTCAGGATCTGTTCCGGGCGTATCATCGCCGCCGGGATCTGTTCCCGGCGTTTCTTCGTCCCCGCCGGGATTTTCCTCTCCCTGTTCAGTGTTTTGCCCGCCGCCAAGCGTAGTATCGTTGCCGCAGGCGGTAAAGAATACCGCACACGCCAAAAACAGCGCCGCGACGAGCGCTAACAGAACAATACTGAAAACTTTCCGTTTACCCATGATCTACCTCCAAAAAATGCACCTACTTTTACATATAATATTATATCACTTTCCATTTATAAAAGCAAGAAAACCGCTGACATATGCTTGTCAGCGGTTTCCCTATATCAGACTTTTTTGAGAAAATATGCGCCGTCCTGCCCGGAAACATCTACAATATACGAGGGTTTATGCGCGCGCAGAAAAGCGGTTATTTCGCGGAGATAACGGTAAAACGTTCGTTCGACGATCGAATGCTCCACGCAAAAATCTGCGCGCGAAACAATTTTGCCGCCGATAAGTTCGTCGTACAACAAGAGGATCAATTCAGTTTTCATTTTGTCTGCTCTCCCTGCAAGCAGACGGCGCCGTCTTTATTCGTTCGGGTACTCACTACCCCCGTTGCAACGATTGTATTATAACACATTTTTTTGCGTTTTTGTTCAGCCTTATTCGCGGAACGGCCCGCAATTTCGGCTGAATTTGCCGCGATTTCGGCTTAGTCGGCCCAGAACAGGCAAAAAAGGCAGGGATGCCCCCTGCCTTTTCGCCTTAGCCGTTGTATCGTTAATTTGATAAAAGTATGATCCTGACGGTCATTGCCGTCCCCGACGGGATCGGATCGGTCTCCACATAATAGACGTCGCCCGCAAGATAATCGATGGGGCTGCCGCTCTGCCCCGCATGCTCCGCCGCATTTCCCCGCACGCGATAGACGTTCCAACGGAAATCGCCCTTTATCGATATGATGATGCGGCAGGTCTGATAGGTATCCGGCCGGAAATAAAACGCCTGCCCGTCCAAAAGGGTAAATTTGTAAGTTGTATCCGTTTCCAGCACGGCGGCGCTGCCGGGCGTTCTGCCGTCGCTCTCCGACCGCTTTTCATACACGGCGACAAGCGTTGCGTCGCGGTTCGGGATATAGCAATCCCCCACGAACGCACCGCTCTCGTCCTGCCAGCCCAAAAACGTATAGCCGTCCTTTTGCGGCGACGGAAGGGCGAACGCCTCTCCCGTCAATGTTCGGCGCGTTTCCCCGTCACAAAGCGTTACTGTGCTCTTTTGTACGTTGTATGCAACCGCGCCGCCCCATTCGGGGTCGAACATTTTTACCTGTTCTTCCGACAACGCGGTATATACGCTGTCGCTCATCGCGCGAAAGCCGATATATGTCACCGAAGCAGGGATATACATCCTGTCGATATACCCGTTCGGCTGATAAAAAGCGGAATCGAAGATGGTTTCCACCGTATCGGGTAAAATCACGCCGCACGTCTTCACCCCGTAAAACGCGCCGCTGTCGATGGTCTTTACCCCGTGCGGAACGACGAGCGTGCCGATAAAACGTACTTGGTGGAACGCATACCTGCCGATATAGGTAAGGTTGCCGCTTTCCGAAAAAACGATGTCTCCCCCGTAGTATTCAAAACAGCCGCTTTCAAGCCTTTCGAGCGAGGAAGGCAGTTGCAAAGGCTTCGACACTTTCAGAGTGCGGAAGGCGTTTTCTTTTAATACCAAAACCCCTTCGGGTATGGTAAGAGAGCGAATTTTGGCGGAATCCGGCGCGCCGAAAATACTGTACCGAACCATATTGGCTCCGTGCTGCGCGACGGTATCGCTGCCGATCTGCGTTACGGGCAAACCGTCTATGACAGACGGGATGACCACGTCGACGTTTTCGCCCGTGGGGCCCGTATACTCTGTGATCGTCACCTCGCCACTCGTCTTTTCGTAATCGAAAAATTCCGCGCTGCCGCTGACCTTTACTTCCTGCCAGAGCGCATACAGCGTCAGATCGTCCATCCTCCCGAACGGCGTGCAGAGATACGGCTCGCCTATGCCGCCAGAATTGTCGTACCAGCCGAGAAACACATATCCCTCGCGCACGGGTTCAGGCAGCGGAGCGCTCACGTCGGAGAGCGCCGTATCAGGGTTCGGGGCATTCATCGTGCCGCCGTCCAAAATATAATCGATACGATACTCCACGCCCGTCTGCAGCCAACTCGCCGTCAGCGTCATATTTTTTATGTTGAACGAAGTGATTTTCTTTACTTCATTGCCGTCTGCATCGAGCCAGCCCAAGAACGCATATCCTTCGCGCGTACATGACGGGAGGGAGAACGTTTGCCCGTATTCCAATATATAGGTATAGGCCGTTTCGGCCCCGTCGGGAGTGATAAACGAACCGCCGCCGGCATCGAGCGTGATCTCATATTTCAAAGGATCGAAACGGGCATATAAAACGGAAATATCCATGATATTGCTCTCGACGATGACCTCGACGAGTTTGCCGCCCTTTTTTAATAATTATTTTCCTCTTCTGCGAGCAAGCGTTATAACAGCCGCAGCAAGAAAACCGAAACCGAAACCGATAATTCCGCCGACGACTGCGCCCAAAAGCACGCTGTCGGAAGGCTCGATATAATCGGGATCGCTTGCACCGCAATCCGCGCAAACGCCGTTTTTATAGTTATGCTTGCCGGTTGCGGGGACAATCGTGCGATCCTTTACCTCTCCGCAATATTCGCAGATATTCAACTTTCTGCCGATTTTAACGCATGTAGCGTCGGTAAGAACTACCTCGTCGAACTTGTGAGCGCCCGCAATTTCGGGAAGAATTTCAACGTTGAACTCGCCCTTGCAAACCTTGCAAACGTCTTTATCCACACCCGCAACGCAGGTTGCGTCGATATGAACGTGCTCGAGTTCGTGAGCTTTGAGCGCGGTCTTTTCAAGATAAACCGTCTTTTTACAGTCCGCGCATGTATAGACCTTGCCGCCCGCTACCGTGCAGGTAGCGTCTAAAGCTCTTATATCGCCTTCATTCGGCGTTGCATGCGTATGGAACGCCGCTGAAATATTGCCTATGGCAACATATTTTTGCGAAGAGAATTTGAGTTTTACCTTAGTTACGCCCTGCGGCAGCTCTATAAATCCGTTCTCGTCGGCAACAATCTCGGTATCGCCCGCCACCGCCGAAACGACTAAATCTTTGATATCGCCGTTATAACAAGTAAGCGCGACGGCAAGAGTTCTTTTAAGAGCCGTAATTTCTTTGCCGATTGCATAAGCAGGCGTTTCGGTCGTTCCGTCAAGGCAGAGTTTATACGCCGAGCCTGTATCGGTCAATGGGTTGCCGACGAAACCGTTATCGGCGGAAAGCCCGTAAATGCCCGCATTGCCGCTAAACGACCAGTCGCTTGAAACGTACTCGGCGTTACCGTCGAACGCGCCGTTATTTAAAATGTTTTCGCCGAAAACCGTTTGCGGCTTAACAAGATTCAAATTGGAATTGTATTGCTTCCCATCTGCGTCGGTTATCGTGATATTTCTGTAATACGTTACAAATAAATAATACGACGGACCGTAAAACATAAATTCATCATTGCCTTTGGCTGTAAAAGTATACGTTTTATTAGTCCAGCCGTAAGGAATATCGCTCGCCTTTATGCTGATTTTTTCGGCACCGTTATGATAAAGAAGTACGGCGTTAAGATAATCGTCCCCCGCAAAGCGGTAGTCGAAACCGAGCGTATACGTCTTGCCCGCGGTAAGCCCTGCGG
The DNA here is from genome assembly GCA_949287815.1 of uncultured Bacillota bacterium. Lineage (GTDB taxonomy): Bacteria > Bacillota > Clostridia > Christensenellales > Borkfalkiaceae > Borkfalkia. The sequence goes on from CASEHS010000010.1 coordinate 8,238, forward strand.
GAACGTATTTAATAAAACCTCTTTGTCCGACGGTGTCGTCGAAAACGCCGTTACCCGCCGCAAAAACGCCCGTGCCGTCGGGTTGCACGGCAACGTTCGCATTAGTACCGAGCGTGTAGCCCGAAGTGTACGCGCCCGAGAACGAGCCGTTTGCTATATACTGCATAGTATCTCCGTCGTCAAGGCAAACAATCGAGAGTTCGTCAATCAGGTATCTTGCGTTTGCGGTTATCGCCACCCCGTGAGAAGCACCGCCCGCAACGCCTTTTACGTCAACGCTGCAAGTCAGCCATTCGGTAGCCGAACCGTTTATTACGTCAATATAATACATGCGCGCACCCGCAAGCGTCATATAATCGAAACGAATACTGAGCGTGTTCTTGCTTCCGATTTTTATATGTTTGTATTTAAAAGAAAACCTGTAAGTTTTATCGGGCGATAAAGCCGAAAAATTGGTTTTGAATACCTCGCCGTCGTTGATTTGCAGCGACGCGCCGTCGCCATCGGACGAATCGGACGAAATATTTGCCGCGGTAAGCGTTTTCATTCCGATTATACCCGCTTTTGAACCGTCGATATTGCTTATATCGTCGGTTGCTCCGTCGGCAAGTTTGCCTATGCTTTGCAATCTGTACGAAACCGTATTCGAATAGACGGTCGCAGTCCGCACCGCCATATCGTCAAGGTAAAAATCGCCCTTGCCTTTAAACTCGACCATAGGCACGATTTTCACAGCCGATTTCGACGCGGTAAAGAAAAATTCGACTTTCGTCCAGTCGGAAACGCTGCCCGTAATTTCACTCAAAATTTTCGCACCGTCGCTACCCGCGATTTGCGCGCCGTTTTTATCGAGTTCGGTAACCGAAAAGGAAATCGCGTTTTCCTCGGCTTGTTCGCAAACGGTTTTTACATACGCCGTAACGGCATAGGTTTGCTCCGCGGCTATTTCAATCGCATAAGGATATGCGGTAACCGAGCCGTTTTGCGTTTTTTTGCCTACGTACAACGCATTGCCCGTTTTTCCGTTTGCAGTAGCGCCGAAAATAACGTTTTTATCTTCGGTAACTTTTCCGCGCTGATTGCCCTGCTCGTCAAGCGTACCCGAAATATAATATTGCCAATGGTTGAGCGCTTCATTTTCGGACGAAACGTCTATCTCTACGGCATCGCCAAAAGCGGTCGGCACGGCAACCTCGGTCGCTGCGAACACGCCGAAAACCTGACCGAACGAAACGGCAGCAACAAGACACGCCGCAAGAATTCCGAATTTTCTGATTTTTTTCATTCCTACTCCTTTCGATTTGAGGGAGTCCCCCGTTTTTTGTTTTAGACACCGATATTATACTACCGTTCGGCAAAAAATTCTTGTCTTATTATAAATAAAAACTGCTTTTCCATAAACTTTTTACCCGTAACCGCCTTTTATCAATGTTTTGCTTTATATTTTTTTAACCGCGTGATTTTTAAAAACCGCGCTTTGGCAAGGCAAACCCCGACCGATATTTTATAAAAAAACACTTTTTTCAGCAAATAAGACAAGATTATTTCGCTTTAAGGTTGTATAATAATGTATCATAACCTCGTAATCGGCGCAGGCACTGAAACAACCGAAGCCGAAAGGAGTAAAAAAATGAAAAGAACGATAGCGTGCGTTTTCGCCCTTTTAATGTCCTTGTTACTGGCGTTTTCGGCATGTACTCAAGGTGCAAATTCTTCGCCGAACGATAACCCCGACAGCACGATAAACTCGCCGTCCTCGGGCAACAGCGAAAAACCCGACGACAAGCCAGACGAAGAACCCGACGTTTTAGACGGCTACGAAAAATCCTGTGCCATTACCGAGTTTCCGTCCGACGATTTAGAGAAAGTCAACCTTAAACCGACGTTTGATATTTCCGACTGCACATTCGATGCAAGCGAAGTGATTATTCCCTATCAGCTTTTCGGAGACGGAATGTGTTTGCAAAGAGATGCCGTAAACAAAATTTGGGGCACGATAGAAAACCTTGAGGGCAACGAGCATATTGCGGCAAAATTCCGCGGTAAAGTTTATTACGGCACGGTAGAAAACGATAATTGGGAAATTTACCTGCCATTTATGACCGCAGGCGGACCGTTTGAACTCACTTTAATTTGCGACTGGGGCGTAAAAACCATAAAAGACGTTTACGTTGGCGAGGTTTATATGCTCAGCGGACAAAGCAATATGGAATGGAAAGTCGAATGGAGCGGCGAAGTGCTTGCCGATTTATATGCAAGCGAAGCCGAATGTAAAAACGATAATATCAGACTGCTTTCGCTTGCCACCAAATTCCACGAGCAGCCGACAAAAACGCTCGAACAACCGCCCGTATGGAACGGTGCGAACGTTTCGTCTATAAAGAATTTCTCCGCCGTGGGCTATATCTTCGGCAAAGAAATGCAGAAAAAACTGGACTGTCCCGTCGGGCTTATAGTAAACGCAATCGGCGGAACGATAATCGAATCGTGGATGGACGAAGAGGCGTATACCGAATACGAAAAGATTTGCGATACCGCTTGCGACGAAAGCCTTATATGGAAAAAACCCAGCCAAAGTTTTAACGGTGTCGTTTACCCGCTCGAGGGGTACAACATAAGGGGCGTGTGCTGGTATCAGGGCGAATCTAACATTTACGGCGCGGAAAAGAACCACGACAAAGCGTTGAAAGCACTCGTTTCTTGTTTCAGAAGATTTTTCAATAACCCGCAACTGACTTTCAGCATGGCGGAACTTGCAAGGTTCGTGGAAGATCCCGTAGGCTACAGCATAATCAACGAAAAAATAACCGTCGTGGCAAGAGAAGACAAACTCGTTTGCAACGCGATAAACCTCGATCAAGGCGACTGGAGCGACATTCACCCCAAGGACAAACGCACCATCGCCACCCGCCTTGCGAGCGAAACGCTAAGGAACTTCTTCGGCAAAGACGAAAACGCCGCGCCCAAAGTAAAATCCTGCAAGGTTGTTTCCGATAAAGAAATTCAGCTTACAATGAACGAAAAAGTTGTTTTAAAGAACGGTTCGAGCGGCTTTGAAGTGCTGACCGCGGAGGGGTACTCGCTTAAATGCAACGTTACGATAAACGACAACGTAATCACCGTTACGTCCGGCGTGCCGTTCAGCGGCATAAGATACGGCTATAATTTTGAAAAAACCGCCGAAAACGTAGAGGACCTTTCGAGAACGATAACCGTTTACGACGAACAAGGTCTGCCCTGCGATATGTTTATGATCAATTTTTAAACGTATATTAAACCTAAAAAACCGTCGCTCAATTCGGGCGGCGGTTTTTTCGTCAAAAAGAGTAAAATCACCGCATAACCGCGATTGCTTTTCGGAAAAATATATTTTTTCAATACAGGTTTATCCTGTTTTTCAATTAGACTTGTTTTTTTCGTGATTGTGTGGTATAATCCTGCCATCACGAAACGGGAGGTATATGCAGCAGCAACAACTGACTGACCTGTTACGGTTTATTAAGAATACCGACTCCGACCAAAGCGATCTCGCGGCGACCGTTCTCAAGCTCGCCGCCGATTCCATTACATTGGATACTTTACGCTCGCTCACGGGTTCGGACAAATCTTTATCCGCTGTATCAGGCAAAAAGGAAGTATCGGAAGAAGAAAAGACCGGCACATTATCTTTCACCAAAAAGGAGTTGGAATCCATGCCGAAATCTTTTCAAAAAGCATTCATCTATGACAACAGAATCGTAAAGTTCCGCTATTATCAGGGACTGTTCCAAGCACGCTACCGCAGACAGGGATATAACATCGAGGTCGCCTCCAAAGACTTTGACACGATGAAAAAGAAATTCATCGAGAAACTCATCGGGCAAGCCGAGATACAGGATATCCCCGTTGCAGATCCCAAGCGCAGAACTGCCAAAACAGTTCTCTTTGCAGATTACGCCAAAGACTGGCTCAAACTCAAAGAACAGACGACAAAGCCTTCCACCTTCAAGGAATACTCCCGTATGTTCGAGGTCAACCTGCGGCCGACGTTCGGGCATCTGCATCTTTCGGAAATCACCCGCCCGCTTATACAGCAATACCTGGTCACGTTTGTGGAAGCAGAAAAGTACAGGACGGCGGAGAAGCTCAAACTCATGCTGAACTGTATCTTTGACATGGCGGCGGAAGACTTCAATCTCCCTTCCCCGATGAAGAAGATCGTCCTGCCCTATCACGAAAGCAAGAAAGGGAGCGCCCTTACGAAGGACAAGGAAAAGAAACTCGTTGAGTACTGCCGGAACCGCAAAGACGACGTTGCTTCGGCTTTACTTGTCCTGCTCTATTTCGGACTCAGGCAGAGCGAATTACCGTCCTTAAAAATCATTGACGGCAACACTCTCGAATGCGAAACGAGCAAAGAACGTATGGGCAGAAACATCACCCTGAGCTACATACCCTTTTCACCTATGTTTGAAAAGATGCAAGACCTCGTGGACTTCGAGAAGGCAAAGAACGTCAACGTCTATACCCTGCGCTCCGCGTTCAAGAGGCTGTTCCCCGAACATCACCCGCACGAACTTCGTTATACCTTCATTACTCGGTGCAAGGAATGCGGCGTTTCCGGCGAGGTAGTCATGCTCTGGGACGGACATTCGGGGGATAAAGACGTGAAGACTTCCGCCGTGGACAGGGGCTATACCGACTATTCGCAAGAGTACCTTATCAAAGAGGCGCAAAAAATAGATTATATCCTATAAGGAAAGCCTTTTCGCCCCACGTTTACCCCACAATTTGCCCCACAATCTGAAAGGATGAGCAAAACGGGAAATCAAAAAAAAGTTAAAAAAAGGCACTTTTTAGCGTTTTTTTCGCTAAAAAGTGCCGAAATTTGGCTGGGGTAGCTGGATTCGTAAGGAACGGAATAGCGATCGTTGCGTTTTACGCCGATCGCGTCAGCAACGAATGACGGAGTCAGAGGCAAATCGAATTCTCGAATAATCGCCGTTTTTGCCCGTTTTTGAGCCTAAAAACAACGTTTTTTGCGCTTTTCTTCAAAAAGTTTCCCCAATTTTCCCCAAATTACTCCTTTTCGTCAAGTATTTTTTTGACTTCTTGAGCTTCTTTGCTCAATACTTTTGTAGCTTTAATAAGACTTCTATAAAAGAGTTTAATATCTTCGTCTTTCAAAATCGAAAAAACCTGTCCATTTCTAATAGCGATGGAAAACAGTTCTTCCTTTTCGTCATCATCCCATCGATTGATTTTCGTTAATTGCGCAATAACCATATGCGTGGTAGCAAAACTGCGGCTGTTATCCAACGCATTGATCAAATCGATTTTGTGCCTTCCCTCTTCACTGTTTTCCCGGTCAAACGAATCCGTTTCCTTTTTGCATTTGAAAAATACGTTGTTCAGTTTAAATTCCACAACAGTGCGGTCTATGATCGACTTGATGATTGAATCAAGTTCTTTTCCTTCCGAATAATCGGCCGGGGCGTAATACCGGATTCTGTCCTCACGCATCATTTTATAAACTTTTGCTTTGTCGCTGTTCTCCGAACTGTATACGCCGATCGAGGATCCCCCGTAGGAATTTACCAATTTCATGCACGGTATATCCGTATCGCTGTCCCCTATGTAGATCATATTTCTGAAAGGCACCCTGATCTCATCAGGCGCAAATGAATCGTTTACGCCGGGGTCGTTCACATCCAGCACCCCCTTTTCGATCCTGAACAAAAACTGCGTTTTATTCGTATAGTTGACGGCCTGCGCCGGCCAGACAGCCATCCCTTTCTCGTCGTAGTAAAAGGAACTTGCGTAAATGCGTTCGAACGCGCCCTTTTTTGCGACCGACGTTCCCTCGATCATCTCCGCCAAGCCCGACGAAATGATATAATGCTCGACAATTGCACCCCGCTCCTTTCCGTATTCGCGTATCCGCTCGAACCAATCCTCCACGCCGGGAAACAGGGTAATTTTTGCCCCGTAATCGGCAAGTGTTTTTTTATTTAAAAGGAACTGTCCGTATGCTTTTTCTTTCATACAGAACATATAGGCGAGGTTCTGATCCATGTTGTTTTTATCGGCAAGGGCGTTTGACTCTTTCCAAAATTCCCCGACATCCATCCCGACAGCCTGAATAAAACCCTGCGCCTGCATATCGTCGGGCGTCAGCGTTTTATCGAAATCGTAACAGATTGCAACGACAGGTTTATCTTCCTTATGTTTCCGTTCGAATTGTTTGTCGCTCACTGCTTATCTTCCTTTTCTTTTTCTATACCCCTATTCTACCACCGTTTATAAAAATTGTCTACCCCCTCCGGATAAAATTATCGGCTTCCCCCCCCCATGCACTCACCGCAAGCCTATCCCTAGCGGAAGATGATACGTTTGTATTTGCACCCGGTTTTCTCTGTTTTGAAAAAGAAACGCGTTTGTTCCGTAATCTGCAACGAGCCAATCGGGAATATCCTCTTGTAACAATTCTTTTGCCGTTTCGGGATACGTTGATCCCACCACAAAGCTGGAAAATGTTTCTTTATATCGATGATACAAAAATTCCAACTCAAAGCGCGTCGTCATCACCATACAGGCAACGCGCAATCTTTTTCTTTGCCGGAACAAAAGCGAAAACATTGCGCGGAAGCGCTCGATCTCCTTATCGCCATGGAAACGGCATGCGTTTCCGAATACGACCAATAAAAAAGGCTGTTTCTTTAATTCGGCATCGGAAAGCGCATTGCGGTAATTCAATTCGTCAAAGAGCTTTTCAAGAGAACGAAAATAATCTTCTTCCCCTTCAAACATTGCACTGGCACTGCCTGCGCAATGTTCATTTTTCCGCAGATAATTCGGTACAAGGTCGTCCGTAAAAAGATAATATTGGAACTCTTCCTTTGTAAAGCGCAAAATCAGGCTGAGCAATACGGTTGTACAGCCAATGTAATTCATGGCGACACCCGTTTTGCACGTCGCCAACAAATTCCCATCGGTCATATCCCAAAACAGCGGCGCATTCCTTTCATCAAACCCTACGACCGCCTGCATGGCAGAATTTTCAGCAACCTGCGGGCACGCAAAGAGCGACAATGCGCGCAACGCTTCTTTCTTTCTCGCATCATCTGTCTGATCATTCCTGACGATATACCTTTTGACATCTTCCATCGTATTTTGAATAATTACCATTTTATCCCCTCTTCCTAAATATTCTGTTATTCAAACGTAATTTGCATATTTTTTAAAATCGTAATCGTTTTTGATTTCCCTAACCTTTCCTTCCGTTTTCAACGCGTTATACCCCGCCAGGATACAGCCATCGGCAAAGGCGGCAAACTCTTTGAGTACTTGCGGGGCAGGCGGAGCGCCGGCAAGCGTTTCGTCGGTGATACCCGTCAACGCAGATACTTCTGCGGGAATCGGCACAGGGCGAGCGACGTATGTATGAAATTGCTCCACGGGATGCATCTTTTCATACTTCACCGCCACAATCTCGATGATACAGTCGCCCTCCTTTCCTTCTTCGCCGCAGGTAAGCCCCGTCGTTTCGATATCCACGACGAAAACTTTTCCCTTTCTCAAACGGTCGTGCAAACTGATTATGCCATTTCTCCTTTATCTCCAATATCTTTGCAGCATGCGCCGCATATACTCCCGCCCGACGGGGTTCATCGTATGCAAAGCGATGGGATACAAAGTTCCCCGTTCCAAAAGCCAATCCAAAAGTTTGATGCCGTCCCCGCCGTCAGCGGCATAATCGCCTAGGTCATGGTCGCAGTCGATGAGTTCAATCGTCTGCGACGTTTCACTTTCCGCAATCACCTTTTTCGCCTCGTTTACGCTGCGGCACCATATAAATCCCTGCGGCGCAGGGCGCAGATCGTCCAGCCAGATCTTCACTTCAACCCCGCGAGGCGCAAGCCCTCGTCCGTAAAGCAGGAACGCTGCTTCTTTTCCCGCTTGATTCGCTCTTCTTCCATAATTATATGGTAGGAGATCGCAAGAAGGTCGCTGCCGATTTCTTCCTTCTCGAAAGACGAAAACGCCTTTAAGATCCTGCGAACGCCCTGCGGTTCCTCGCGGTAATATTCAAGGTCGAGATAGTGATGCATACACTCGTAATAGATGCACCCGTCCTCGTTCTGGAAATATCCGTATGCCGTCATATCCGTTTCGTCTGCGCATTCCCGATGGCGTAAAAGCTGACGATCCGCCCACTGATATCTTTTATCATGATCAGGATATCCGTTCTGCCGCAGCTGCTCGCTTCCCCAGCTGCACAGATTGGTGAGAACAAAAGGCTCGTCACCATAGAGGTTATAGCCGAACGGAGAATATTTGGAAACGACGATATCTCCTCTTTTGAAAGGGGTAGGGAAGTCGAACCACATCCATTCAAATACCTGCAATAAATTCATATCCGGATCTTCCAAGCCGTCGGCATCTAACTGCAAAACCGTTTTGTCCGCCTTGACCGAAAGCGTAATTGCCTTAATCTCCCCAATCCACTGTTTGGTGATTTGTATGCAGCGGATGGACGGAAGCAACTCCGCGTCCGCGGTTATGTCTTCAAAACATTCTTCCGCCCTGTCATACAGCAGGCTGTCCCTGCTCCAATCTTCGTCTCCTTCATATAAGACGCAATAGCGGTAAACGGCATGATCGCCCTTTTTATAAAACTGTTCAACCAGTTTGTTCTGCAAACACATAAACGCCTGTAAAAACTCATGCAGGCTGCCCGCAAGCGCATCGGAAATACCCATGTTTGCCTTGCGGTGCCCTGCGGCAACGGGGCAATCGGACATCGCTCTTATAATCTCATGCCATGCCGCATGTTTTTCAGCCAGTGTCTTAGTACGATTGTGCCAAACGAGATAAGCGCTCTGCAAAGGCGTACAGACAAAACCAATCTTGCGCCAATGCTCGGCTATGTCTTTGGAATTGAGATAGGATGCCGCGTCGATCATTCTTCCATCCGCCTTACTTTGCCTAAAACAGCAAATTTATGCAATAGCAGTTTTATACCACCGTTTCCCATCCTCTTGCTCAAAGGAGCTGACTTCCAAGACTGTGCAGGTCATCGAACGGGATATTTCCTTAAACTCCTCTTCGCCCTTTTCTCCGAATTTTTGCGAAAATATATATTTCCTTCTTTTGTCAATGCCGCCGTTAAAGCGACCTCCTCCCCTTCCGGAAAGAATAGAACCATTCAACAAAAATAATCGAAGATCAAGCGCAAGTACCTCCCCGGCTCGTAAATCTTGCGGCTGCTCTCCGACAGGTTCAACCGTAAGCGGCACATAATCTCCGCCCAGCAGCCACACATACAGGCAACCGCTCTGTGTGCGATGCCCGTATTCCGCATATGTCAGCGTATTTCCCTCAAAATTTCCGTTCCACCAATCTTTATCGAACATATTTCCCTCCAACGAAAATCTTTTCCAATATTTATAACCACTGCAAAACGAGGCGATACGTTTCCACGGCAGTCTCATCTTCTCCGCTGCAGTACAGGGCTCTGCCGCTCGTTGCCGAATTGTTTTTAGCCAAAAAATCGCGCCCCTGCTCATGCGGGCAACTCTTCTCTCCCAAATCGCACACCTGCCCCAAAAGATACGCGGAAAAACTATTCCTGAACCAATAAAAGCAAGGGTTTTTCATCGGCGATCCCGTAGAGAGGATACACGCCATTTTCAATTTTTCCCCTTGCGTAAAAATCTGTGAAAACAACTTGCGGTATTGCAGCCAATACCTGCTCAGGCTTTCATCAATACCGGCAAAAACTACGATACTGTACGGCTGTTTTCCGAGCAGTTCCTCCGACATCGCCAGCCTTTTATCAATTTCGGCGCGGAGCGATGCGAACGCTTCACCGCAATTCCCCTGCCAGAGCGCACCGCTCCCTTTGCAATGGCTGTCCTCCGCAAAAAAGCCGCTTGCGCTTTCCCGCGCAACGTAAAACCAATGCAGTTCCTCTTCGGAAAAGCGGCACAAACTCAAGAGGGCGAGGAGATTACCCTGCGCAACAAAACCGCCGCTCGCCGGGCCGCAGACGAGTAAATTTCCCTCTTTCGGATTCCAATACCGAAGAACTCCGTCCTCGCCAAACCCGACGACGGCGCGCAGCGACCTGTCTTCAAACACCTTATGGTGTGCAAATCTTGCAAACAGTTCTTCCGATTTTTCTTGCATTTTCCGGAAATATTCCAACCGGGATTCCTCGCCTTGACTTATAAGCCGTTCTTCTTCCGCAAGAAAATATTGTTGTACTTTTTTTTCGATTTTTTCAAGTTTTGCCATGAATCATAACCTCTCAATCTGTATCCGCACTATTTTTTTTACTTTGCGCACCACAAGAATACTTTCATTGGTCATTCATTTTCTTCCAAGTACAGATGTGCTACCCGATGCTGTTGCGCATACGTTATCGCATAAGAGTTTCTATGTGCTTTGATAATTGCGACAGGCAACATAGCTTCTCCGTCAGAATAAAAATTCCCTCTTTCCCGTAATCTTTGAGTTTTTGATTTCTGGAAATTTCGACCATACATCAAACGCAAAAGCGAGTTTGGCATCGCATCGTTTTCTATTTTCATAACGGTGTCCGGAATGATGATAAGGCGCGTAGGAGAAGTTCCCTTCATACATGCAAACGAAGCGATCGCTCGTATTCCTTCAGGAATTTTAGCGCTTGTGCCCACAATGGCAAGAGCTGTTTTATCTTGCTCTCGGATCAAGCAATTATTTTTTGAAGAAAATACCGGATTTCTTTCGTCTACCTTCAATGCAACAACGGTATCGGGTAAATCGCAAAAACCGATTTGCTCAACGGTTTCTGAAAAATAAATGTTCTTTACGACCGTTGCAGAAAGAGCGAAATCTCCAATCCTGCGGACGCCGGACAAAAAGCGAAGCTCCCGAATACCCCACGCACCGTAAAAAGCGCATTTTTCCACATTCTCAATTGATCCCGGAATATCGATCTTTTTGTCACCGAAATCGCACCAAGCGAACGCTCCTATTCCGATAGAATAAACCTTTCCGCTCTGCGGCAACTTGCTTTCTGCCGTCCCGAAAACAATCGTACCGGTTTTACGCTCGATCATACAATTCCCTTCGGAATAATAGATGGGATTTCGCGAGTCAATTTGCAATCCGTATCGCTTGCCTCCGCCAAAGTGTTCAAACATACATTTATGTATCGATTGTAAATCAAGTTTTTGCACCTGTTCGGGAATCCTCAAAATGCCGTTTTGCAGATCTTCATGATCATACCCTTTCCAAACCCCGTTTTCAATCAACATTGCTCATGTCTCCTTTTCACCTTCCCCAAAACAAGGAAAAAGCCGCTCAAAATATTGCCCGCATGAATGCCGAGTTCTCCAAAGCCGTCCAACGCGAGTACGCGGAAAACATGGCTTTCAAAGCGCAACTCGATCTTGAAAATTTTATCTCCGTCCAACTCCGTCGGCTCGACGGAAAGAACTGTTCCGCTCATAAGCACCGTCGGGCTTTCGACAAAATCGGGATCGTTCGTAGGACTGAACGTGCCGCAGGGAATGTACGATTCCGCCGCCATACGCGAATTTTTCTCTCGGTAATATTCTGCCTCGTCCTTATAAAAATTGCCCTTCAAAAACAGAAAACGCAATTCTAAATCGAGCGGAGCATCTTTTTTCAGCCCGCGCGGAAACTCTCCGATCGCTTCTATATTGATAGGTACTCCGTCGATACTTGGCAACCACACACGCAAAAGACTTCCCCACCGCACCCAATGGTCATGTTCTGCCACGATAGGAAAAGGCTTTTCCCAAAATGCGAAATACTGTTCTATTTCAGCATTTTTATCCATTGTTTTTCCACTCCTTTTCAATGTTTTCGGCAAGCTGTAAAAGGTCATCGTCCAAATATAATTTTGCTACGTCGATAAGTGCCGTCGGAATACCGAAAAATGCTTCGGCGACGCCGCCAGCGATCGCCGCGACCGTATCCGAATCGCCGCCGATGAAAACCGCATTGCGGATCGTATCTTCAAAATCATCCCCCCCTCGAAAAAGCAAGTGAGAGCCTGTGGCACCGTACCCTGGCAACTCACATCGAACGTATAGTTTTTCGAAAGCTCCTCACAGGAAAGCGAAACGAGTTCTGGATAGTATTCTTCTTTAACCCGCTGAAAGATCTGTTCCTTCCTCGCACCGTTTTTGGCGAGGTAGACGCACATGGCGACACATTCCGCACCCTTGATGCCTTCGGGATGGTTATGCGAAACGTTTGTAACAATTTTAGAAAGCCGCCTGACCTCCTCTTCCGAGCGGGCATATTCCCCGACGGGGGAAACGCGCATCGCCGCACCGTTGCCGAAACTTTGATACGGTTGAGGATTTTCCGCTTTGAGCCACTGCGCAAACGAACTTCCCCACCCGGCATCGGGATATTTTGCCCCCACCCTGCGCATACAGCGAATCGTTTCATTATACAGAGCAATATCCTGTGCGCGACCGCGATTGCAAAGAGCCTTTGCGACTGCGAGCGTCATCAGAGTGTCGTCAGTAAAAAAACTATGTACGCTGAATAAGGCAAAATCTTTCTTCCTATAATTTTTGTGTTCAAATCGGCTGCCGACAATATCCCCGATAATCGCTCCCCACATTTACGTTTCTTCTCCTTCCCCGAAAATTTCTGCAATGCGCCGTCTCTGGCGCACTGTGATTTCCCAATCCGGTTGTTCAACGTAGCCGACTTTTGTATTCAGCCGCAGCCATCCCCTCTCGTACAAAAGCCGCGATGCTTCGCCCGGGCGATAGTCAATTTCCACCCCTTGTTCATGCAGCCAAGCAGAGACATCTGCATGCCCGTTCGGGAACATACTGCAATCGATCAGCGTACCGAAAGGAGTCATATACATAGCCCCGAAAACGGGTTCATCCGTCTTATATTTTTGTTCCAATTCTCTCAAAGCAGTATCACGGCGGCTTTCCAATTCATTTTCCGCTTCGATTTCCGCACGAAGCTGTTGCGCCCAATTTACAAAGCAAGCCCCTTCTTGTTCGGCCATAAAGCGATACAAATCGCAGTCCCAAATATCCCATTCAAAACAACTCGGCGGGCTGACTCTTGTACAATATTCGTCCAGTAAGGATTCTATAAAAGCAAACAATGCGCGCTGCTCCTCACGGCTCTTGCTTTCACATTTTTCACAGAGGCAGTCAAGCCCGTTTTTACAGAGCGACGGCGCATCGCGAAACAGGCGCAAAATTGCTTCAATGAGCTGCAAATATGTCTTGTTTTTCTCCCAACAACGAAAGAAATATCTGTCCGCATACGCAACTTCCCGATTGTTTCGGATAAATTTCTCCATCCGCAAACACTCTGCTTGGGTAAACTTTACTTTATCGATCTCTTCTTTGTATCGGCGATACAAGTCGCGCCCCGCATACGGTTCTTTTGCCGCGTCGTACCCGCCCCGTTCTTGAAATCTTTGAAAAGTTTCCTCCTCGGAAAGCTGAAAACTTCGTATTTCATACTCGTAATCTAACCACAATGTATTTATACTGTGTTGACATAGCATATAGTTAACAAAGTAAAAACAACTTCTTTTTTGACAATCGCACACGCAGGAATTTCTTGATGAAATTCTTCCAAAACGGATTCTGAATACCAAACTTCGCCTCGGCCGCGCTTTACCCCACATTCCCTGCAAAAGGTAACAAACGCCGCCTTCACTTCTCCAACCGATTCCCTATACCGCGTTTGGTCTACTTCTCGGCGAAATTCTTTTCCATCATCGGAAACCGCGACGAGGGAAAAAACGCGGCTGCCGTATTCGCAAATGCTTTTCGGCAACAAAAACATATGCGCAAATACTTTCCTTTTTTCAGGAAAATTTTCTTTTTTGATGCACATATCCCCCTCCTTTTCATTCAGCAAACGCCGAATGCCTGCAAAAAGTCATCCCTTTCAATCACCCCACGCCTGACAGCAAACGCATTGAGCGCAAGTTCTTCGATAAGATAAAGCCGCTCATTCGCAACGACAAAGTCGGGCGCGCCGAGTTCAAGCAATTTTTCCAACCTCTGCGCACGGTTCAACACATTCGCCGCGCGGATACCTTGCGCATCAGTATTTTCGCCGACAACGGTTTGAATTGCAGCAAGAGTTTTCTACTTTCCCTCCTTTTTGCCCGCAATCTCTCGGCACGCCGCAAAAAGCGCCTGCTCTTTGGCAACGATTGCCTCGGCATCGATTTTGGAAAGGTCAAATGTATATTTAACGACAAAGTCAGCAACGGAAAGATTCTTCGCTAAATTTATACTAACGTCATCCTCTTCTTTTGCTACATAGAGTGCGCCGCCGTCGATGCAGGAAAGCATTTTTTTAAGATACTCTTCGGGCGTTACATCGGAAAGCGAATATTCGTTGTTTTCATCGAAAGCAAATTGGTCGCATGCAAAAATCTTTTTCATAATAGAACCTCACAGTGTTTATTTTAATAGGGAAATTACAATACCATTTTACAAAAAACCATGCACTGATTTTGGTACATATATAAAGGGAAAGAATTATTTTTTACCAGAAATGATACTTTGACTCTATTTTCTAAAATTTGTTGAAAAAAACTCTACTCTATTCTCCTTGTTGTCTAATTTTCTTTGATTATATAGAAAAGCGCGCACCTAACTTGGTACACGCTTCACAATTTAACTCTACTAATTATGTCTTTTTCGTATTGAGTTTTAAATTTTTTGCATATGCTGCCAACAATTGTTTTTCAACTTGTATATAATCTTGAGTTACATAAATATAAAGTTCAAGTTTTTTCCCTGCTTTCGCAGCCTCATAAATATAATTATTCACTTTACAATTTGTACTCTGTCCGCCCACATAACAATTTTTGGGAGAAATCGAGCCATAATTGGTCTTTCCCCACCGAACATATAAATTCTTGGCCCGACCGATATATACCAAATTATCATCCTCATACAATGCATAAACGCCACTTTTTGCAGGCAAATTATTCACTGAAAAGCAACAAAAATTTAAATTCCCATATTTATTTAAATTTGTTGTGCTTTTTTTATTATATCTATCTTTGGGGTTATAAGTAATAATATTACCGTCTAACCCCTTTTTCGGCATTATTTCATCAACATAGTCGAAGTCGAAAACATGGCCTAATGATTTTTTCATCATAATCTTCCTTATCTTATGTATTTACTATTACAAGTAGGACTATTATACAATAAACCCTCTGAAAAATAAAGTAACTAATTATTTTTTTTCATCCAAAAGGTCGCTGTTTTTCAAAAGATCTTTAATAATTTTTTCGATTGCATTGTTGTACAGTTTCATATCGATCTCCGCATCAATAAATAGCTCTTTCAATTCTCCTATACCCTTTGTGCCGCATCGAAGATATACCTCCAAAATGATCGATACTAAGTCATTGTTTTTAAGATCCTCTTGGTTATTCCTTATTGCCTCCACGATTTTATCATCTATGTGCATGGTTTATTCCTCCTTCCAAAGCAATTTTATAGCAAGATGATCCGTTTCTCTTTCATGGCATCCAAGCGCTTTTTAATATCTTTATCGCCCGTAAACAAAAACACCTGCCTATTCAATTCGAGCGTCTGTTCCAAAAGCGAAACAAGATCCACACATAAATCGATATGATCGGGCAACGCGCTGATAAATAGCGGCTTTTTTGCGGTACGTCCCATCAATTTTTGCACCTCGCCCCAAAAACGGTTGACTTCCAAAAAGCACAAGTATTGCACTAAAACCTCTTCCGTCGCGCTTAAATCCATACGCGTCCGCACATCCTTTGTCAAAAAAGAACCGTCTTCATCCATCGTCAGTAAAAGCTGCTTTTCTATGCGGATTGGTTGCGGCAGAAATCCATAGCAGAAATTTTTAAGTTCCCGACGAAAAGTCTGCGTAGTTCCCGCCCCGTCCGTCCGCTCGGAAAATTCCTGCCTGTCCTCCTCCTGCAATGCCTTTCGGTACTCTGCCAGTTTCTTTGAATAATCCAGTTCGGCAAAAGGGACATACCTATAATAATCGTAACGGTTGACAAAATACGAGCATTCTTCCTCTTCCATGCTGACATGAAACGCTGCGCGCAGCTCCTCCTCCGTCAGCTTCCGTCTGCCGCAGTACACGTTTGTTTCGCAATGCTCGGGTGCATCCGTACTGTATACCGCTTCGGAAACATAATCCGCTCCGCCCGCTTCGATTTCCGCATAGATGCGGCTGTTTTCCATTAAGCAATACGGGGAAACTTGAAAGCGCAGCAACCGGTTACATAAGGCCACGCACAGCGCGGCAAACACCGCACGCGTATCTTCTCCCGCAATCACATTGAGAGACTCGCAGAAACTAAAACTTTTATACTCAATCCCCCCGAAATGTTCAATCGTCAATTTTTTTATATACATTTTTATTTGCTCCCTTGCTTTTCCTTAAAATAGGTATCCATATACAGGTATTGTGCCATTGCAATATATGACGCGCGGCAAACGGTAAACATACTATCTCTTTCAAGCGCAGAAAACTCCAAATTCGCCTCTTCAAAAGAACGCCCCGCCATCCTTGCCGTCTGCAAATATATATCGCGGTAAAAATCGATTTCGATCCTGTTTTTCTTGGCAAATGCACGCCGCGCACCCTCCGCTTCCTCATAGGAAAGCCCTGCCTTGACAAGCAAATCCGTTGCATCTTCCTGATACAAAATGGCAGGTTTTTCGTCTATAAATTCCGTGTATCGCTTGTAAACGAGCAATTCGGCGAGTTTCAAGAGCGTTTCGGGAGGCTCCTTTTGCCCGTCGCCCCCTAAGAATGCCGCCGCCCCGCGGAGAATCTCTTTACTCTTGTAAGTTTGCCTTTCGAAAAAAGCACTTACATCCTTTGCGGATAAATCCGATCGAGCGGCGTTTTCCTCGATTTCTATAAAAGATTTCTCTTCCAAATGTTCCAATATTTCTTCGTGCCTTCCCTTCGGCACTTCGATAAACAAAATGGGAACATGCGCGCTCTGTCTGTTCAAAAGCCGCTCAAAATAGCTACTCGCCGATAACGGGTTTACTTCTGTTATGCCGAGGCAATAGGAAACGAGAGAACAATTCTGTACACTGCAGATATACGGATACGTTCTCTGTTTGATCAACGCGACGGTGTCCGCCCAATACAAAAATAATTTCGCGGTGTTTGTTGCGCGGATCATTTCGAATTCGTTGTCAAGACGATTCTTTACCATATCGCTCAATCTGCAAAATCGGTGCGTTGCCCCCTCTTTCGTCCGCTGTATTAAAATGAGAAGTGCTTCGTCGCCGTATTGGTCGGGTACTTTATCCAGCTCTTGTAAAAAACACCAATCCATAAAAAATCTCCTTTTATCCCTTGCAAAGCACATCACCCGCGAGAAATGCCCGCGTTATCTTTTTATCGAACAACAATTTATCTCGCAGCTTGACGGCTATACCAAACCCGATCAAAAAACGCCTTTGCAGGAAGCCGATCGAAAAATCCTTCGCGGCAAGGCCTGCGCGAAAAGCCTCTTCGCACAATTCATCCGTAATTTGAAACTCTTCCGTTTTCTCTTGCACCGGCTTTAAGTCCTGTATCTCGTGCGTGGCATGGTCTGCCAAATGCCGCAACTCTTCCGCAATGCTTTCCAATGCAACAGGAAACGTTTTCTTATCCCGGATGGCTGACATCCTTTTCAATTTTTTCCTCAATTTTTTGATTTTGTGCCGCAAAAACGCATGCAGTTCCTGATATTTATCCATTTTCCGCCCCCTCAGTCGTCCAAATCGTGAAAAATCGGTTTGAGCGCGTCGAAAGCGGCGCAAAGCGTATTCCGGTATTCCTTCCAGAGCCGCTCGCGCTCCTCCCAATCATCGCTCTCCCATGCAGCGGTACACAGATCCGCCGCCTTGTCGAACAAATCGGCGACGTCGCCCACCCTCTTGCGCCAATCTTCCAGCGCACCGTCCACTTGACCTTCTTCTACGGAGGACACAGCGCGGATTTGAAAACAATTGTTTTCCTCGCCGTCCTTTTCAAAGAGCGAATTGCCGATCGCGTATGTATTTTTTGCGAACGCGCGCAGATAATCGCGCAGGATTGCCGTAAGGTACATCGTCGCCTCGGACGAAACGAAATACGGTATTTTTTCGATATACAATTTCCCGTTGCGCCATTTTTGTTTTCCGAGCTTCAAATGTTTAATTTTATATTGATTGATTCGATCGGAAATACGGTGCGGCAAGTAACGGAAAAAATATAAAAGTCCACACGGTTGATATTTACGCGTAAAAGCAAAATAATCATCAAAAGTATGATTTACACCTAATTCTTTTTTTGAAGCCGTAAGTATTTCAAATACCCAACTTTTTTGGGCTGTTCGCCCGGTTGTTCATTTTTTTCATCGTCTTCTCCTCCTGTCGGTAAATTTTTTATTTCGTACTGCACATGGTCGGAAAGCCGCGAAAGAGCATCTGCCGCTTTTAGGAGCTGCAGACGGAAATCGCTGTCATCCGGAGATATCCCCTCCAGCTGAGCGCAGAGCTGCTTTGCGCCTTCCTTCATTTGCCCGAGCAGCTGTTTATGAAAAAACAGCGCATCGCTCACCACGGGCGAAAACGCGTGCCAGCAATTTTCTTCGTCTCGAAACGGATTCTGTACACATAACGGCAAAAACCAATCCGCTATCTTATCGAAGCAGTCGCAGCAAAGGTTGAGGTACAGCCCCTTCATGTCGTATTTCGAGCCATACCCGATATGGCGCACGAAGCAAAAATCTTCCTGCTCATCCCACATATCAAATCTTTTGCCGCACATCGAACATATTTTTCCGCTTTTTTGCTCCATTGTCCTCTCCTTCTCGCTTTTTCTTTATTATACAATGACGGGTGTACCAATTTTGGTGCCATCAACAATGATCTTCCAACTCCCA
The DNA here is from genome assembly GCA_949287815.1 of uncultured Bacillota bacterium. Lineage (GTDB taxonomy): Bacteria > Bacillota > Clostridia > Christensenellales > Borkfalkiaceae > Borkfalkia. Next base: position 27,172 of record CASEHS010000010.1, read on the forward strand.
CAACAACCAAGGCCGAAACAAAACTTTACTCTAATCTATTCTTCCCATCTTTTATGGAACGCTCGATCTCCGATAATGCCGCTTTATCGATTTTACCCTTTTCGTAATCGGAATACGTCTGCAAAATTTGGCGGGTAGTCGTAAGCTCTCCCCGATAATATTCGAGCGCAAGATAATTTTCGATTTGATCGTATTGCGCACCGCCATAACCGTCGGCAAAATAGCCGTATGCTCCCATGCAAAACAGATTATCCAAATCCGCATGCGGGTCGCCGTCCTGCGTACCGGCAATACGATGCAAAACAAAAGGCACTTCATTCCCTTCATCCCAGGCATACGGAGAATATTTCGAGGCGACAATGTCCCCTTTCCGAAACGGTACGGGGAAATCAAAATGCATATCGCTAAAAACATCCCAAAGTTTTTCTTCGCTTTCGGTCAGACCGACTGCATTGATTTCCATAACGGCCTCATCTTCCCTTATAGAGAGCGTAATGTTTTTTTCTTTCCCGAACCAGCTTTTGCTCGCCGCCGCCCGCGTGCAATGCGGCGGGCTGATCCATTGCAAAGCACATCCGATGCATTCCGACGCCGTATGATACGGCCCGAAATCCAGATTGCCGTCGCTGTCGTAATAGGCCGCGTCATCCCCGCTCCTGTAAAATTCCGCTAAAATTTGCTTATGCATCGCAATATATGCGCGCAAAAAAGCATGCAGGCTATCCGCATATTTTTTCGGAAAAGAGGAGCGCATCGGAGAATCCGAAGGCAATAAAGCACAATCGGTAAAATTTTGCAAAATTTCTTCCCAAGCCGCAATTTTTTTATCGACAGGCTGCAAATGGCTTTGCCATACAAGATATGCGCACTCAATCGGAGACGGCTTGTAGCCGATTGTCTCCCAATAATCAGCAATATCTCTTGACTCGATGAAATCGTTTATTTGCATAAACCACCTCACAATCTGCATTATACGTCAACGGGCGTACCCAAAATGGTACGCCCGCCGCCCACTACGCACTTTTTTCTCCGTTTGTAATCGAAAAAAATTTTAGCATTCAATATAATTCTTATATTCCCACAAGCACATTTACTCATCTTTTTCTTCCGCCGAATATCCGTAATGCTTGGAACCGTCAGCAACTACTTTTACCTCGCGATGCTGCAATCGGAATTTTTCGATAATATAGGCGATAATCTCGTCCGTTGCTATATCTGGATTGAGAAATATTTTTGCTTTTCCTTTCTCTTTGATTTCCACCCTGCCACGCGGATAATAATTATACGGCTTATCGCGACGAAGTTCCGCGGGAACATACGTCTCCCACGTCTGTTTATGGTTGTAATTATCGCCGTTTTTGGAATTAAGGGGCGGAATCGACGTCAGATAACACGGAACACCGACGGGATCAACAGGAATATGAAACAGATACGGCTCATTGTTCTGTAAATTTTTACGGTCTACGATCCAAAAGATGCCCTTCTTTTCTCTCTGCTCGTCACACTCTTTTGCCCAAGTATAATCGGGATCGGCTGCAATTTTTTGGCGATATTTTTTTCGATATGAATATAACGAGGGATTCGGCCCGCCGCCCGTATAGGGATGAGCCTCTTGATAAGCATTATCTTCCCACCCGCAAAATTCACAGACGTCATACGAATCATATTCCCGAAAAATCGTTCTGCCGCACACAGGGCAAGGATGCTTGCCGTCTACTTGTTCCATTATTGACCTCTCATATTGATTTTTCTTTATTACACAAAACAATGCGTACCAAATACGGTACGCATTGCCAATCCATCCAATTATTCAAACAAAAATCGCTTGGGCAGAGCAATAAATTCATCCAGCATTCCGCTGAACACATGGTCTGCAGCCGGGAAAATATATGTTTGCACATTTTCTCTTTGTGGCATTACCTTTGTCCACTTTGCCGAAGGATCTTTTTCGCCGAGCACGATCGTCATCCATTCCCCACAAAAATTGCGAACTCCGGCTACGGTCAGATGCAAATTCAAGTTCAAGACAGGATTCACACACAAAACGCGCCTGATCTGCGGATAGCAGGCCGCATACCATAATGCAAGGCTCGCCCCTGCCGACACGCCCATAATATATACCCGCCGCCTATTTTGTATGTAATTTGCCGCGACTTCTTCAAAAAAAGTGTTTTTCCGTTCCCATATGTCTTGCGGCGTTTGCACGACAAAAGTGGAAAAACCATAATCCTTCTGCACAAAATCGCAGATATGCCCATACTTATTGCCAAACCCATCCGCCGAGCCGCCCAACCCCGTTAATATAAGGAATACATCATCTTTTTCGTTATCATTTTGCGACATAGCCAATCTGTTCCCAAAACCCACATTTTCTTTATTATATAGTAAAGGATGTACCACAATCGGTGCATCCTTTATCGTATCAGATGAATTTTCCGATAAGTCAATTTTTCATTGTTCTTTCTTTACGAAGACTTTCAGCAGCTTCGAGGATGACGGGTGCCGCAATTTTCTAAGTGCCGCAGCCTTATTCAAATAAATAGAATATGGCTCTGCACCCTGCTCATCGGCTATTTCGGCGATTGATTTCCTGTCCCTATAAACTTTGAAAAGTACGTTTTTTTCTTCATCGGTCAACCGCAATTCAATAATTTCGCTTAACGTTTTTTCAAGTTCCGCGCCCTTCTGAGCATCTTCCGTACTTTCGGCTTCCCTTCCGAAAATACTTTCCAAAAGATTGTACGGATACGTTCCGCTTACTTTCCTTGCATAAATTTCGTCCATTTCCATTGTAAATATCTCCTTTTTATTTTTATATGAACGTGCAATATTCCTTCCATTTCTTATTTAAAGTCTTGTCTTCCGATAAATTAAATGCTTTCAAATTTTACTTGATACTTTTGAGCATATTTTTCGACATAACCGCCCGAAGGAGCTTTGACAACAAGTGTATCTGAACAACCTAAAAAACAATCGTTATTCAATTTAGTGTCACCATTTTCAAACACTACACATTGTAAATTTTTACAATTTTTAAATACTCTGCTTCCAAAGCCTATTACCCCAAAAGGAATGCGCACTTCTTTTAATTCACATCCCATAAAAGCCTCGCTTTCAATATATTTTACAGTATTTGGTATTTCAACGCTTACAACTTGTGGAGCGTATTGAAACGCCTTATAACGTATGGTCTCAATTCCCTCAGGAATTTTCACGTTTTCCTGACGCCCAAAATATGCTTTCAACATATTGCCTTGAACCCATTTATCCGTTTCAAAAAAGCGAACGCCGGCATCTTTTGCGCACTGTTCTGCTGCTGTGCCTTTTTCCCCGCAAATTTGTAGAGTAACCTGATAATGATTTCCAAAATGCTTATTAGGTTTTTTTTCAAAAAAATTACTCACCGGAATCTTTTTCACATACCAAGGGATGTATAGTCTTTCCAAATCTATACAATGAGAAAATACATTGCTTCCGATTATCGTTTTACCAACAGGAATGATGTACTCCGTAATCATCGTATAGTCAGTATAATATGGATCTGTAATCTTATCTAAAATTTTATCTTCGTTTTCCATTAACTTTGTATCTCCAAAATTTTAATTATACTTTTCCATTGCCGCTTCCAGATTCGCCGCGATGCGCTCGCGCAGGGAAACGGGCGAGAGAATTTCCACAAAGTTCAGATACTGCATCGCCCAATACTCCATCGCGTTCGGACTGGCTTTGACGTACACTTTTAGCTTATCGCCGCACGATTGTATGCGCGCGTTCTCGCCGTACCAATCGACGATCTGATCGACAATACTCGGCTCCGCCAAAAACTCAATATTTTCCAATTGATCCGTAAACATATACGGTAGTGATGTGGCATATTCCTTGTAATCAATGCCGTTTTCATGTCCTGGAAGGGAACGAATTGGAGTAGCAGACCCATCCTCCGCCAACCGAATATCCGTAATACGGTCAAGCCGATAATGTCCCAGATTTTTCCACTTTTCGTTGCAAGCAACGAGATAATACCGCTGATTGTGCAGAATCATTTGATAGGGAGTTGCACGCTGGTCGCTCGTCTTGTGTAGTTTTTTGTCCGCGCCGTACTTGTTGTAGCTGAACGTAATCTGCTTGCCCTGCTCAATCGCCGTGTCAATGATTTCGATATTGTAAAACAGAGCCTGGTTGTCCGTTTTGCTCCATTCGTTCACCGACCAAATGTTTTTGACGTGCGAACGGAAATATTTGTTGGAAAGCGAACACAGCTTTTCGATAAGTTCTTTAGAATGCTTAGCCGTTATGTGTTTGCTCGCAAGCACGCCGTCGATGAGCATACGAAGCTCGGAATCGTCAAATTCGCGCTCGGCGAGGTAACTGCCTCTGCGGTCGGATGCAATATCATACCCAGCCTCTTTTAGAAGCGACAGATTGCGCCCGATCGCCTTGCGCTCGATAACGATACCGTAATCTTTATCGAGATAGTTTGCGATATCCTCCTGTTTGAGCGGGTTATCGCAATCGCTGTACTGTTCCAGAATCTGCAAAATGCGCAAAAGCGCCAATTTTTTCGGCTCAAGTGAATTCATGGTGTTTGTCCTACTATACCTAATTTTTTCTCCCTTGTTTTCTCTATATTATTCAACAAATTTTCTTCGCACATTTGTTGCCTTGTCAAAGAAAGTCTCCGAAAGATTTCTATAATGTCATCCATGTATTTTCTATATTCAAAATCTTTAGTATCATATAATAATTTTTTATTTTTAAAAAATTCATAAACAAGATTATAGCCGACTATGTTATAAGACTTATAGCAACGGGAGTTTTTATCTTCTTCCTGTTGAATTAGACTCTTGATCTCTGCTTCCAAATAAGAAATCTTTTCATCAGGACAGATTAAGATATAGATATTTTTCGCTGCATTTTTTTCCTCAAAATACTCATAATATCTTTTTAATTGATCTATTTTTTCTTCTGTATTTTTAACTTTTTTATAATTTATCCCACTATCAATTTTATTCTCCATTATAATGTTTACGCTTGAATTATACGCATATAAATCTAATCTTCCAACACCTTCAATCGCATATTCGGCTTTTATTTCCAAACCATTCAACACTGCGCTATCACATCCAATTTTCTTTTCCTTTGCCAGAAATTCGACAAACTCACCTATAAACTCTTTTTTATAATCAAATAACTTATATAAAATTTGCGTATAGCACTCCTCTTGTCTGAACATAGATATAAGGTCAATAAATGTTACTTCTTTAATAGTAACATTTTTATTCAAAACAAACTTTTCAAAAGTTTGCTTTTCCACTTTATCAGTCTGGATAATATCCTCTATTTTCTTCTCTAACGTTTTATACGCTTTAGGCTTCTTACTTTTAGAGGTCACATACCCGAAATTCCGCTGAAAATTATAGTCAAAAATCTCTTCAGCATCTTCTCCGTCTAAAAATTCTATTTTTATAGGACTTGTAACTTTATATATCTCCTTAGCCAAAAAGGTTAAAGGAATGACTTTGATAGAATCGGTAAATAAATCTTTTATGGATATACCACCATATTTAACATCTTCGATGCCTTTTTTATATCCTAGTTTCTTCAAATTTTCATCTATCTGCTTTTGCGCCTCTGTAATTTTATTTTTTATAGTTTCATCATGTTTAAGCGTTTGTTTAGGCAATGATACGTTATGCAATGCTCGATCAATTTTTACTATATACTCAATGTAAAATGACTTATTTTTCGTATTTGATGTGAATATGAAATATTCAACCCTCTTCTCTTTTTTCTTGGTGCTTTTAACGTTCTGTCCATAAGGACTGCAATAAATAAAGTGCTTTCCTTCATCATCCAAGAAAAAATTGATTAGTTCATGCGCCTCATTTTCATTACTTCGATCGATATATCCGCCAATAAATGGCTTATTTAAAATAATACATCCTTCATTTTCGATAATACTCACTTCCGAACTCCCTCCGTGTTTCTTATTTTAAATACTATTACAATTTCCGTAGAATAGTTGAAATTTTTATATTTAATTCACTTTTAATTTCATCGCTTATTGCCCATTTATCTTGTACCCAAGACTTATATATGCCATTTAGTCCTTTAAACAGGTTTTCTATTTTAGAACGAACAATTTCTCCTTCCCATACAACAAATTCCGCAAAAAAAGGACTTCTTCTATTTAAATCAAATGGAATAGACACAAAAATAATGTTATTCCCACCTGTCGAAACTTTCTGTTCTGGTAATATATCATCAATATTTTCAGAATTAATAGAGTATTGATAATTCTGCGAATCTTTCAAATATTTTCTGATATCGATTTGTATTTGAATATATTTACGTCTTCCTTCCTCATTATCCATTTTGCTCCATTCAGAAATCATATTCTTTTTTACTTTTTCCGAACAATTTTTATTGATATAATCTATAACTATCTCTTTATACCAACGTAACGTATATCCGTCTAGTGTCATATGCAAGTATGGAGCCAGTAATTCAATTTCACGTTTAAATATATCTGTACAATATAGATATTTAAATGTCATATTAATTACTTTTTGCGCTCTACCATAGGTCATCTTAAAAGGAAAACCTTGACTATTCATATGCTTACAGTAATCCACACAAGTATCTTCATGCCATTTATCAAAGTCTGTCTGGTTGAAAATAGCCCACGGTGAATTTTCTATAAAATGCTTATTGAGCCAACAAATGCTCTCTTGCTGTATTTTTGAATTGTGTCCACTTGCTCTTCTTGACATATCCGTATGTGCTTTCCCAATTGCATTTTTCAATTCATAACCATCTGAAAATCCCTCAGTTTCTTTGGAAAATCTTTTAATTAAATCATCTAACATAATCATCTTCTCCTTTCGTAAAAAATAATCTTCCTCCGCCAACGCGGAAAAACTTTAATTATGACAAAACTCCCGCAACCTCTGCCAAAGCATGACCATGGCGAGGGTGTCCAAGCCGCAATATGCCAAAAGGCTCTGCCGCAGCTTATCGCGCTCCGACTGTTCCATGCCGCGCAACGCCAAATAGGTATCCGTCGCCTCGCCGCCGTTATGTACGTCCGCAAGATTATGATAATCGAGGTTCGGATCGTTCGGAAAAAGCGCGGGTAATACCTTCTTTATCGAAAAACTCCCGCCCATCGCGCGGTCGTAGACATAGCCGTTACGGAACACGTCCAACAAATCGCGCACGTTTTCGCGGATCGCCAACAATTTTTCGGCGAGGTCGGGGAAGGTTTCGGAAAGTTCCTTCAAGCGCCCGCATTCAAACCCCTTATTGTACGCCAGAACGCACACATCCGTCGGAATATCCGCAGCCAGCCGCTCGGCGAGCGCGCGGCGCGGGTCGGAATTTTCGTCCGCCAAAAATTCCTTATGTTCAAGCGTTGCCCCTTCATTCGTAAGGATATGCAGCGAATACTGAAACGGCACCTGCTGATAAGGGCGCAGCCCGTCGTACAGCGGGACGCCCGTCTGAAACGTTTCAAAATCCAAAAAATACAGCGGATACCACAGCGTTTCGAGAAAGCTCTTAATGCCCAAACGGTCGATATGCGTGGGCAGTTGCAACTGTTCAAACTCCACCTGCCGCCGCTGCGTTGCGTTCAGCGGAATGCCGCTTTTGACCACGTCGCCGAACGAAATGATGCCCTGCCGCAGGTATTCGCAAGCCTTTTTACTTTGCATCCGATACAGGTCGAACACGTTTGGCGAAGGAAGTTCCCTTGCGCAATACTGCCAATAGGCGCAATCGTAGGGCGAAGAACACTGTTCGCCGAGTTCCATGACCGGCTCATTCTTTTGCGCGATGTATTCCTTGGCGCGGGCGGTATTCTGCGCCACCTCCGTGTAATAGGGAAGAATCGCATCCGAAACGTTTTGAATTGCAAACAGCTTATGGATGTCGATATCCCCATGCCGCACATAGGTGTTGTCGATGTAAACGATATACGTTCCTACGATTTTGAGCCCGCTCTGCTCCAAAACCCACCGCTGATACGCGACGTCCCACAAGTAAACGTCTTTGATTTCGGTACTCGATTTGACCTCGTAAATTTCGTATCCGTCCTCTGCTTTGTGCAGAATATCAACGGCACAATAACACCCGTTTTTGGAAAACGCCGCTTCACAGATATTCTCTCTCCCCTCGATGAGATACTTTTTCGTATTTTTTAGCATGGAAGGGATATCGAGTTTCCCGTCGGCGGTGTACGCCGTCGTTTCGACAAATTCGCCAAGCAACCCCATGGCCAGATCGCCGATCTCGTTGCCCTCCTGAAAGCGGCGCAATAGCGCCTCATCCTGCACGGCAAGTTCGGGATGATATGTATCCAACCAAAGCATTTTCGGGCATTGGCAAAAACGCGTATACTTACTTTTCGATAGGTTCATCAATTTTTCCTCCGTAAATTCCGAATCTATTGTATCATAATTGACTCGTTAAAACAAGTTGTTCAATCATTTACATAAAAGCACTGACAACTATTGACAGCGAAGCATCCCAACACGCCGCTCAAAGCAACGCCCGTATCCAAATGAATCTTGCAATAATCTACAATATCTTGGCTCCCCTTCACCACACCATCCCGCGGATAGAGCAAAATTTCGTCTTTGCCCGTTAGATACCGAACGGGCGTATGCCCATACAGGATACATTTTTCTCCCCTTGGCAAAACATTCGGTTCCTTGAAAACACGGTCGTAAACAAGCTGTTCAAGACGAGCTTTTTTCGGCGGCAATAACATTCCGTCCCGAAAAGGTACGCCCGCATGCACGCCGATAAATCTGTCCATTTCTATGTAAAACGGCAACAGGTCAAACCTGTCCACCGTTTCCCAATCGAGAAGGATTCCGTCCGAAAAATATGCACGCAGTTCTTCCAAAACCCGATCGTAATCTTCCGTCTGTTGCATCAAAGCGCGGTAATACTTCAAAAAATCGTACTCATGATTGCCCGCAATGCAATAGACGTTCGGCATGGAAAACAACAGTTTTGCCAGGCGTACACTATCGGGGCCTTTATCGATCATATCACCCAACACATAGAGCTTATCCCCGCTGCCGAATTTGATTTTATCAAGCAAACGACAAAACAGATTGTAATAACCATGAATATCGGAAATACAATAATCCATATTTTTATTATACCATTCGCCACAATCAAAAGCAATACTTTGCCGAAATTTACCGAAAGGCGGCGCATGAAATGTGCGCCGCCGATGTTTTATGCCGCCGTTTCTTTGCGAAGTTCGGCAATCTCTTCAAACACGAGCGTATCCCGTTCGACGAGCGCCGCCGCAACTCTTTCTACGAACGCCCAATTTTTGCGGAGTACCTCTTTCGCCTCTTCATAACACCGGGCGAGCATGGCGCTGCGCTCGGTAACGATTTTATCATCGTGCAATTCAGAAGTCACATTGAAATGATTGTCCGGGTGAAACAGTGCGAAGCCGCTCGCAGCGTAATCGGTGATGAACCTCTGCACGATAGCCGATGCGCGGTCGATATCCGACCCCGCGCCTACGTCGAGGCGGCCGTATTTGAGTTCGACGGCAGCCTTGCCCGCAAGCAGAGCAATTACTCGCTCGTGCATACGATCATAGGAACCGAAATAATTATCGCTTTTAAAAATCTGCGTTACGCCACGCGCATCGCTCTTGCTCGGCCGCACGGAAATAAGCCCCACGCTCTCAGCATCAAACGCGAGAGCTGCCACAGCATGCCCTGCTTCATGAAACGCGACCTCTTCCTTTTCCGCTGCGGACATTTCGTTCACAGACTCATCCGCCTCGAAAATTTCGCGCAATACCGCGCGGACAATATGTTCACGTCCGATTTCCGATTTATTTTCATACCCTGCATAAATACCTGCCTCGTTGAGTACCGACTCGAGTGCAGCACAAGAGTTGCCGTCCATCAGCCGCGCGACGCCCTCCGCCGTAACATCTGTCGTTACCCTTTTATCTTTCAAATAATGACGAACAATTTCTACCGCTTCCTTACGATTGGGCGGACAGATTTCAAGTATTCGGTCAAACCTTCCGGCGCGGCACAAAGAACGCGGTAATTCCCGAAGATTATTTGCCGTCGCAACAACGAACACATCCGCATCCTTTACCTCGTCAATACCCGATTGTACTGCGATAAGCTCTTCGGGATTGCGCGAATTGCTATCAGATGCGAACTTGTCAAGGTCATCAAAAAAAATGACAGACGGCGCGTTTGCTTTTGCCTCTGCAAATATGTCTCGGATAATATCAACAAAAGCATCGTTCGCCTTGTCTTTGCGGCAGGTATAGCATACCCTTCCCATTTCTTTGATAAGCGCGGATGCCATCAGCGTTTTGCCCACGCCCGGCACACCGTGCAACAGAATACCGCGCGGCAGCTTTACCCCCAGCGCCGCATATCTTTCGGGATTCTTCGCCATATCGCACAGTTGGTACAGTTCCTCTTTTTCCTTCTCATAGCCGATCACTTTGTCGAATGCACTCATAACAAACCTCTCTTTTGTTTATTTTCGAGATTATTATACAACATATTGTGTACTGTTTTTGGTGCATAATAATCATTTTTTAACCTGTTTCCACTTTTCGTTTTTTGTACATTCATCAAAGCCTCAAAAATTTTTCGGGCTACAAATTATTTGGGCTGTATTGATGCAAAAGGATTTTGGGCTATTTCTCCAATCGCCTTTCTGCTTCTAATCTGTAATTTCAACTCGTATACCTTTTACAAAAAATAAGGAACAAGCATTTTATTAGTATCTCCTCTGCATAAAAATTTGCAGATTTAACGCGGGTTTCCCGCGTGTTGAGAGCGAGCGAGGGACGGGAGACGGCAAGCGGAGAGGCGACAAATGGCACCTCTCCGTGGCGTTCCCAAGGCCAAAAGCGAGCGCCCTCGCCGGCGGGAAATATCCCACCGCCCTTATCCTGCTTAGGCGTCGGTTTTTGGTACAAAATCGTCCCACCTTCTAACGGTTGTTCTGCACTCTATCAATATCCCTTTTCGCCGCCAAAAACCGTCAAAAAGCGCCGCCGTTCCTCCGCACCGCTCCCCCAAAAAATTTCTCCGAAAAATTTTTGGAAAGGTGACAATATCTGTCATGTATTCTGTGCTATAATAGAAACAAAGGAGAACACCCATGCCTGAAACCAGAGCTTATAAACTGAACGAACAGCGGCAGCCGGGGAGCCGCCCCGGCACGCTCATCTACCACTATTACGACCCAGACGGCCGCCTCACGTCGCAAGAAGTCTCGGAAGAACTCTTTGACGCCCTCTCGGACATGGACGAGAAGTTCTACGCCCTGGAACGCCGCGAAGAATATCACAACGTCAAGCACCTCAAGCCTTCGCCGCACAACCACGTCTTCTGCCCTCGCAAGATCGAAGATCTCCCCGACAAGAAGATGGCGGACGTCTTGCAGCAACAAGAGGACAGCGCCGACCTGCTCGACGCCCGCGCCCTCTTCCGCGGCGATGACAAGCGCATCTACCGTATGCACTTCCTCGAAAAGCTAACGCAGGAGGAGATAGCCGCAGCCCTAAACAGATCGCAGAGCTACGTCTCCAAACGCCTTGCAAAGATCAAAGAGACGTTGGAGAGCACATCCCTCCAGCACGACCGCAGCAAGAAGGAAGCCTATGCCGAGCGACAATGGGAACAATTCCTCGAGAAGTTCCGCACGGAAAACGACGAGGATATCCTGTTCGATCTCTTCCGCTGCGTCTGCGGTTCCGACTTGCAGGAGGCATTCCTTGAATGGTTCTACAGCTACCGAGAATACAGCAAATTCTGCCTGCAATATCTCATCCTGCGCCCCTTTGATAACGCTTCCGACGAGCAATTCAAGCAACGCCTAAATAAGCTTTCCGAATGGCAGCGGCTCACCTATCGGTTACAGTTTGCAGAACAGCTCGAAGAAGTGCGCTGGCTGTATATTGCCCTCTGCGAAAAAATGAACGAACGGCAGGAAAAGCTCCAAACGCCGCCCTCCCATCCCGATGAGGAGAAGGTGCAAAAGGAAGCGGAGCGCATTGCACGGCGGCTGGGGATGACGGCGGAGGAATACGTCAACGGGCGCTTCCTTCCAAAACTATACAAACGGCTGGGGAAGCGGTATGAGGACTTTCGCCGCAAGTATCAGAATGTCGCCGTCATCGAGGAGGACGACCCGCGCCCTGTCCGCGAACAGATCGTCTCCATCTTCGGCGAAGGCCCCGAGCCCCGTTTCCGAAACCCCGAATTTGAGGATAAGGACGGCAAGAAGGGCTCTTAAATGAAAAGTGTGTGAAATGATCTGTAAAATGGAATATTTGCCGCTTTTCATTTGCTTGATCAATAGAGGCAGCTGGACAAGCCGCTCACATCAATATAAAAGTCGAAGGGCGCGCGGTCGAACAG
>CASEHS010000011.1 GCA_949287815.1 uncultured Bacillota bacterium
CGCGCCGCGTTTGCTCCGCTGCTTTCCCGCATGGAGATCGCGCAGGAGAATTATAAGAAGATCATAGAGCTGAATTCGGATATTTCCGAAAAGAATAAAGAGATAGAAAGTTATAAAAGTTTTTTTGTTGAACCTTATTTTGCGAGAATGGATCTTGTAGACAATAAGGAGGGGTATAACAGTTATTATATAGGCAAACGCGGAGATATCAATCTGGAAATAGTAGATTGGCGTGCGCCGCTTGCAAAAAAGTATTATCAGAAAAGCCAGATTGCGTTTACGATCAATGAATACGATTATAAATTGATTTTAAGAAGAGCGCTGCGCACGCATAACGGAAAACTGCTTGATTATAAAAACGAATATCTAAGTGTAAGGGATTATCTTACGAAAGAAGAAATAGCGGGCAGGGATGAAGAAATTATTTTCGATCCGTTTTTAAAAGAGATTTTGCGTGCAAAAAAAGAGCAATCGGAAATTTCGGACATTATAGAAACGGTTCAGGAACAGCAATATGAGATCATAACCAAACCTGAGCGCGAAAGTTTTGTTGTGCAAGGTTGTGCCGGCAGCGGTAAAACGATGATTTTATTGCACAGGCTCAGCTATCTGATGTATAACAATGAAAAATTAAAGCCGAGAGATGTTTTGGTGATCACGCCGAGCGATTCCTTTAATGCGTTTATAGATGAATTGTCTGCGGTTTTGGAATTGGAAAAGGTAAAGACGAATACGATCGATGCCTATTTTCTTCAATTATTGAAAAATGAAGGGGTGGATATTTCGGAAAAAATCACAGAGAAGACTCCGGATGAATATGCGTCCTATATATATTCGGATAAATTTTTGACAGATACGGAAAAAAAGCTTTCAAAAATATATGACGGAATCGCCGGAATGTTTTTGAGTGATGAATGTAAGGAAGTTATTGACCGTGCGGCTGCGGATCTGAAAGAACAGTTGGAAAGTTTTTCTTTTTTAAAAAACGCGGGGGTGCGTGTGAGGCGCGCTGTGCTCGGCGAAATCAAAGAAAAAGCGGAAGGCGGTTTGTATTATACAAAACCTTTCCGATATCTGATGAACAGTGTCTCTTTGGCGGAAGAGTTTTTCAGTGTGACGCTTAAAAGTGATAAAATATCCGATTTCAGTTATTTTTACGACAGAATTCTGGCGTTTTATAAGTCGGGAGTGGAAATTTACCGAACGCACGGAAAAGTGACCGACAACGCCTTGTCTGATCTTGAAAATCTGAGGATAGCGGTCGAGCATGAAATAACAGATTTACGCCGTTATAAAATTTATCGTAACGGTATGGAAACGGAAACATATCCTGACAGAATCATGCGCCGCCAGGAACTGTTGCACGAAATAGAAAAAGCCCGTGAAGAAGTCAGTAAGATTTCCGAACTGTTCGGGGCGTTTTGCGCGCTTTTTGATGTGTTCAGAGGAAATGAAGATTTTGTCAAGATCGGAAAGTGTGAAACACATTTGGAGCTTGCCAGATTTTTCTATAAAGAAATCGTAAGAAAAATCAAGAACAAGCTGAAAATGGGCAAAGGTCTTGTCCGCAGTGACGGGTATGTGCTTTGTCTGTTGTTGTCGCTTCTCGGCACTCGGTTAGAGCCGCGGTTTGGCATGGTTTTTGTCGATGAAGGACAGGATATTTCAGCTAATGAATATGCGCTTTTAAAAAGAATTAATCAGGACGCGGCATTCAACGTGTATGGTGATCTGGCGCAAAATATAACAAAGTTCCGCGGGGTCGGCGACTGGTCAAAAATCAATGACGGTCAGGTCTATGTTTTAGATAAAAATTACAGAAATACAAACCAGATCGTTGAATTTGTTGGGGAAACACTGAAAACGCAAATGCAGCCGATCGGCTTTGACGGTCCGCCCGTCAGAAAAATCGGGATCCGAGAGATACACGGCTTCTTTAAAGATAAAAAAGGTTTAAAGGCGATTATCGTATCAGAAAGGGCGTTGGAAAAGTACAGACGAAAAAGTTACAATGTTCTTGCCGATACGGGTAAAGTTTCTAAAAAGCGAATCAATCTGATGACGGTATATGAATCGAAGGGGTTGGAGTTTACCTGTGTTGTGGTTGCCGATTCGGATATGACTCCAAACGAAAAATATATAGCTTATACGCGGGCGCTGAAAGAGCTTGCAGTGATCGGAGGGAAGAATGCGGACTGAATTTTTGTTGGATGCGGATGAAACCATCCTTGACTTTGTGCGAACCTCAAAGGAATGCCTGAAAACGGCTTTGCAAGAGTCGGGAATAGAGTGCAAAGAAAATTATTTTGATGAATATAAAAAGGCAAATGATCAGATCTGGCGTGAGTACGAGAGAGGAGAAATCACAAAACAGCGCCTTATGACGGAGAGATTTAATCGTTTTTTTGCGGCGGTCGGAATAACTGCGGATGCGCACAAAATAAACGATTTGTATTTTTCCGCAATCTGCAAGACGGGGTACCTTTTGGACGGTGCAGATGAGTTTTTGTCAGAACTCAAAAAGAGAGGAAAGATTTATCTCATCACAAACGGAACTCCCGCGGCGCAGTACGGAAGATTGGAGGCGTTAGGCATAAAAGATTTTTTTGACGGAATATTTATTTCTGATGAAATCGGTTATGCAAAGCCTGACAAGCGATTTTTTGAATACGTGCTTAATAAGACGGGGCTTACGAGAGAGCAATGTTTTGTGATAGGAGATTCTCTTACGTCGGATGTGGCAGGAGCAAGAAACGCGGGAATCGACTGTATTTATTATAATCCGACAAAAAAAACGGTAGACGTGCCTCAGGTGTTTTTTGAGGCGCATACATATCAGGAAATTTTGGATTGTATTGATAACGAAAAGCCGTAAAATACGGCTTTTTTTTTGTTTTTAAAGGAAAAATGCTCATAAATAGAACTGTATAAAGAAGAAAAACAAGGGGAATAAAGGGATAAGTGAGCTTTTCAAATTTTCTGCCAATACTTGCCAACAGTGCAGAAAAGTGATATAATTGCAACAAAGAAGAATTTATGTGCTGGATCAGCGTAGGGAGTGTGAAAAAATGGCAGGAAAAAGATCGGCGAAAACTTCCATAAAAGAAAGTGTATCGATTAATTATAAAATACAGCAATATATCGGATATGCTGATTATTTTAACAGAGTTCCGCTCTTTTTATCGTTGCAGGTAGTAAACTCCGGTTCGGAAACGGTGGAAGATATTGATATTACAGTAGAGAGCTCGGACGGACTGATATTGCCTTTTTCAAGACACCTTGACGAGTTGCCTTTTGAGAGCGCAGTTGAAGTTCAGCCGGAAAATATTGTTTCACCGCTGTATCTCACGGAAATTTCGGAAATTACGGTGTCCGTAATTCATTTGAAAGTTTTTCACGGTAAAGATCTTATTAATGAATCGCAGGCTGAAGTCACGGTTTTGCCGTTTGATTATTGGTGCGGCAGAGGTGGAAACGCTGAGCTTTTGTCATGTTTTTGCAGGCCCAAAATTGCGGATTGTTTAAAAGTTCTTTCGGAAGCGCAGGAACAGCTGAAAAAATGGGAAATTTCCTGTGAATGGCGCGGCTATCAGGAAGGAGATAAAAATAAGATCAGGCAGATCAGTGCGGCGATTTACGCAGTGATAAAAAAACAATCCATAGAAAAATCGGCGGCTGTTTATGAATACAATGAGCCGGTTCCCGTGGGAGACATCACAAAAATCATTAAAAACAAGGTCGGTTCTTCCTTTGAAATGGCGTTGTTTGTTGCGTCGTGTTTGGAATGTGCAGATCTTCATCCGGTACTTGTCGTCGGTGAAAAAAGTGTAAGTTGCGGCGTATGGCTGTATGACAACTGTTTTTCGGACAGTGTCAGCGATGATACGGTGCTTTTACAAAAATATATTTCCAGCGGTATCAACAATATCAGTATGTTTGATTCGGAAGATATGTTCGCGGGGCATAATGCAAACTATACTCTTTCCGAAAAGCATTTTACACAAAAGTTGGAAAGCGGCTATTATGATATTGTTATAGACGTAAAGAGATGCCGCCTTGGTCGTATTTATTCTTTGCCTCTCAAAGTAATGGGTATAAAAGGTTACGAGCTGTTGGGTGAAGAGGATATACAGGTAGATTCTGCCCCGAAGAATCTTTCAGGGCTTAAAAAACTGAGCTTTGACGGTAAAACTACAAAAAATAAACAGTGGGAACGCAGACTTTTGGATCTGTCGCTCAAAAATTCTCTTTTAAATTTTAAACCGGAGAAAAACGCGCTGCATATCATATCCGGTGATCTTAACGGAACATATGAGGCACTCTCTGGCGGAATGCCGTTTTCAGTTATGGAAAAAACTGCGGATTCCCGCGGTGTTGTCGGGGAAGAGGGCTATTTTTCGGGAGCGTCAAAGCTTGGCGTTATGACCGAGCTTTTAGACGTGGAATTAAAAAATAAACGCCTCAGGACATACTCCGAAAAAGAGGAGATGAACGACGTACTGCGTTATCTCATGAAAAAGGCAAAAACGGCGGAAGAAGAAGCGGGTGCAAACGTACTGTTTTTGGCTTTCGGATTTTTAAAATGGTATGGAACAGGGGATTCGGAACCTAAATATGCTCCGTTAGTTTTGTGCCCCGTAAAGTTGACAAGAAGCAAAGGCGGAAAAGGTGTTTCTGTTAGCGTTTCGGAAGAAGGAATTCAGTTTAACAGTACGCTTTTAGAGTTTTTGCTCCGTGAATTTAAAATAGATATCAGAGGACTGGAAAACATTTCTTCGGGCATAAAGATTTCCGAAATCATCGCCATGGTGAAGATGGAAATTCTCAACATGAAGAGATGGGATGTGATGGAAGAAGTTTATCTTGCTAATTTTTCATTTGCAAGATTTGCTATGTGGAACGATGTGCGGAAAAATATAGATAAATTCCGCAAGAACGCTCTCATAAAATCACTTTTAAATAACAGACTTGAACTGGAAGGAAATATTTTTGAGGATAAGTCGGAAGACGATTACGCTCCCTCCGATATTCTGTTGCCCCTTATGGCAGACAGTTCGCAGTTTTCTGCCATTGCGGAAGCGGCGGAAGGCAAAAGTTTTGTCCTTCACGGTCCTCCGGGAACAGGCAAGAGCCAGACGATCACAAATATTATAGCGAATTGCCTGAGTAAAAATAAGCGTGTTTTGTTTGTAGCGGAAAAGCAAGCAGCGCTTTCGGTTGTAAAAAAGAGACTGGATTCAATCGGCCTTGGTGATTTTTGTTTGGAGGTGCATTCCAACAAACAGGATAAATCAGAAGTTTTAAGAAAGCTTGACGAAACGCTTGCTCTTAAACCTGAAACAGAAGAATCCGATTTTGTTTCAAAAGGGGAACAGTTAGAAGAGATTCGGCGCACCTTGAATGAGCCGATATCTGCTCTTCATAAAAAGCGCAGACTGGGCGTTTCCGTATACGAAGCGATTCTGATTTATGAAAAATATAAAAACGCACCCGATGTGCTGGATATTGAAAGCACGTTTTACGATAGCCTGACCAAAGAAAAGCTCGAATCCTGCGAGCAGTTACTGTTGGATATAGCGGCGGCGGCGAAAAGCTGCGGAGGGGCGTATCGTTCACCCTTTGAAAATGTAAATCTTTATGAATATGATTCGGATATCAGAAACAGGGTTTATTATTCCGCGGAAGTCTTGATTGCGGAGATCAAACACCTGAAAAGTTATCTCGGATTGTTCCTTGATTTTTACAGACAGAGAATAAGTTCATTCACTCCGAAAAAACTGGCTACGCTTATGCAGCTTCTGGAACTTCTCAAAGGCGAAGAGATCAAAAAATATTTTGATTGCGACGAGAATGAGTTTTATGTGTTTTTCAATGCAAACAGAAGGCTGGATAGGTTGCTCGGCAACTATTTCCGTACTTTCAAGGCTTTGGTTGATATTGATTGCGATCCGTCGGTGATAGAACAGGAACTGGATAATTGGGGCGAAAATTATAAAAGTTCAAAAATACTTGGCTCGCTTGCAAAGAGATTGAGAAAAAGCGCATACGGAAAATTGAATGAAACGGATGAACTTAAATATATCGGTATTGTGGCTCAGATCTATGAGGATCTTGGGCTTGTAAAAAACAATACCAAGCTTTCGTTGAATTTTACTGACCGTGGCGGCAGGATCAATTTCAGAAAGCGTGAGGAGTTTTTGGAGCTTCTTATGCAGTTGCACGCTCTTTGTGAGGGTGTGTTTATGGATTACAACGCAGACAGCTTTAACAGTGTCTGTGTAAAATCGGTGCGCGGCGGATTTGCTCTTCCTGTATTGGAAGGTCTTACACAGGCGATTGAAGGCTTTGATAAATGCGTTAACGTATTCTGTGAAATTATACACGCCGAAGAAGATAAATTTTCGGATGAAGACATACTCGATTATTTCAGTATGAAAGCAGGGGCTTTAATTGATAACATCGATATGCTGGCTTCCTGGTGTATGTATAAAAAACTTTCATTGGAACTGGATGAAGCAGGACTTACATTTATCACCGATTCGCTTGAAAAAGGTGCGATTTCCTCGGAAAATATACTGGATTGTTTCCGAAAGAATGTATATCATAATTTCCTGGAAACAAATATCGGGGCTGATCCTGTATTATCCAAATTTTCAGCACCTGTGCTGGAAGAAAAAATTGAACAGTTCAGGGTATTGGATGAACAGTATACGAAGCTTGCGAAGGAAGATATCCGCAATCGCCTGATTGCAAAACTGCCTACAACATCCACGGAAGGTGTTTTGAGTTTGGAAGTCCTCGCTTTTCAGAGGATTTTAAAGAGCAATATGCGCGGCATGACGTTGAAAGGATTTTTTGCGGAGATTCCGGAACTTTTGCGCGTGCTTGCACCTTGTATGCTGATGAGTCCGATCACGGTTGCTCAGTATTTACCGCCCGATCCCGATCTTTTCGATGTGGTGGTGTTTGACGAAGCGTCGCAGCTGCCAACCAGTGAAGCGATCGGTGCGATCGCAAGAGGCAGAAGTGCGGTTGTCGTAGGCGATCCGAAGCAGTTGCCTCCTACTTCTTTTTTCAGTTCGGGATATGTTGATGAGGAGAATCTCGAAACGGAAGATCTGGAAAGTATATTGGATGACTGCCTTGCGCTCAGTATGCCTGAAAAACATCTGAATTGGCATTACAGAAGCAAGCATGAAAGTCTTATCGCTTTTTCCAATATCATGTATTACGGGAATAAGCTCTGTACATTCCCTTCTCCGGACGCGATGGAAAGTAAAGTTCGCCTTGCTCTTGTGGAAGACGGCGTGTATGACCGCGGTTTTACAAAACGCAACAAGGCTGAAGCAGAGGCGTTGGTCGCAGAGGTGGTTCGCAGATTAAAAGATCCGAAACTATGTCATTCGAGCATGGGTATAGTAACGTTCAGTACGGCGCAACAGGATTATATTGAGCGTCGGCTCACGGACGCACTCGTGAAAAACAGGCTTGAAGATGCGGCTTATGAAAGGGAAGAACCGTTGTTTGTCAAAAACCTGGAAAATGTTCAGGGTGACGAAAGAGATGTGATTTTATTTTCCGTATGTTACGGGCCTGACCGTTCGGGAAGAGTTTCGCTGAATTTCGGACCTTTGAATCAGTTGGGCGGTTGGCGAAGGCTGAATGTTGCAGTTTCTCGTGCAAGGGAAGAGATGATCGTATTTTCATCCATGACCTCAGCCATGATCAATCTTGCAAAGACCAACAGTAAAGGTGTGGCAGGATTAAAAGCATTTCTTGAATTTGCCGAAAAAGGCAAAACGACGCTTGCGATCAATGCCGAGGAATTAAAGGCAGGCAGGAGCGGTATAGGAAAGTATATAGCCCGTGAGCTTAAAAATTACGGATACGAATGCCGTTATGACGTCGGAGTTTCGGACTTCAAAATCGATTGTGCGGTAATTGATCCGAAGAACAAAAAGAGATTTATTCTTGCGATCATGTGCGACGGTACTACGGCATCGCGTTCCAGTGCGAAAGACAGAAATATTTTGCAGGTTCAGACCTTAAAACTTAACAACTGGAATGTAGTAAGGCTATTTACAATAAACTTTATCAACAATCCGAAGCGAGAGATCAAGCGTATTAAAGATGTTCTCGATCGTCTTACGGGAGTGGAAAAGGTCAATAAAGATTATCTTGCAAAATACAGGAAAAATTACAGATATGCAAAGGTTACGCAGGAAAATAATCTTTCGGCATACGTTACAAGCGGAGAGAATGATAGTGAGATCCTTGCAAGGCTGAAAATGATTGCGGCGGCAGAAGAGCCGATCAGTGATAAATTCCTTATGAAGAGATGTCTTTCAACTTTGGGTATTGTAAAATACGGCGGAAAAGTGGAAGAAAGAATGGCTGGGCTTATAGGACTTTGCGATCTGAAAAAAGAAGAGCTTTGTGACAGGGTATATCTGAGAAAGACGGATAAATGTCTCGATTATGATTTTTACCGTGTGGAAAGCGAACCTATACGCAAGTCAGAGGAAGACTTCACGCCATATGAAATGATTGCATTGATCAAAGGATTGCTTGAAAATAAAGTCAGCCTTTATGCGGATGAGTTATTGCCCCTTGTGTTTGCTGAACTGAAAGTAGCAAGACCGAGTGATAAGTTGATCGAATTTGTAAATGAATGTGTACAGCTCGGTGCTGAAAAGAGTATATTTGTTCGGTCTGTAAGTGACAGGATCAGTCTTTGCTGAATAAGAGGAATACAGAACCGCCTCGCTGTAAGCGCGGCGGTTCGATTCATGCAAAAAACGAAAAACTATGGAATCTGTTTACATAAGAAGAATTGAGAATAAACTATATAAGGGAGATCGCGTTGTTAACTTCCGTCCGATCCTGGTTGCAGGGTTGTTTTTAGCGGCAGGTATCATACTTGAATTTTTCATCGGACTATATTCTCTCTATTTTAATTTTCTGTTTGGCGGTGTGGCCGCGTTAATTATTCTCATCAAGAAAGAAAAATGTTCTCCGAAAAGAATAATAGGTTTCACTGTAGCGTTTTGCCTGATGTTCAGTGTTGGCAGTATCTCTTTTGCATCTGCAAGATACTCCTACGGTGAAGCAGAAAGTGTATCAGGCGTTTACTATATTACCGGTCAAGTAGATGAGGTTGTTGTTACATCCGGCGGCCTTAAACTAACAGTAGATAATTTGCATTTTTTGGGTGAAGACAGTTATTTTGATTCTTCATATCGGATCAATGTTTATGTTTACGGAAACACGGATTTCAAAGCGGGCATGAAAATCGGTTTCTTTTCAGAAATAAAAGTTTACGAATTCATGGAATACGGAGAAGTGAATGCTTATCCCATACTCGATTCGATAAAGTATTTTGCGTCTGTACAAGATTCCGAAATCGAGGTGTTCGGCGAAAATTTTGAGCTGTTTGGTTCAGTTCGCGAATATTTGAGGAAAATATTATTTAATGGCTTGGATAGTTCTACTGCTTCCATTGCATATGCAATGCTTACGGGCGACAGCGGGTATATAGATGATGGTGTTCTTGAAAATTTCAGGTTTGGCGGTATAGCTCATATCTTTGCCGTATCGGGTTTACATATAGGAATTATTTATGGACTGTTATTTTCGCTGTTGAAAAGATTCAGAATACATTTTTTGATAAAACTGTTTCTGATTGGTGCGGTTCTTACATTTTATGCGGGTGTTTGCGGATTTTCACCCTCTTCCGTACGTGCGCTTGCAATGTGTCTTGTTTTGGCATTTGCGAAATTGAGCGGTTTGAAATATGATCCGCTGAATTCCGTTTCGGCGGCATTTATTCTTGTGTTGCTCATCAATCCTGTATATTTGTTTTCGGTAGGATTTCGTTTGTCGGTAGCTGCCGCCGCCGGAATTATTATTCTCGGAGGTACGCTTTCCCGTTTATTTAAAAGAATAAAAATTCCTGCAAAAATCGGATCCGGGATTTCAGTATGCTTGTCCGCACAACTTGCAACCTTTCCAGTGCTTATTGATTCTTTCGGATATGTTTCAGCACTTAGCATTGTTTTAAATCTTATTTTTGTACCTTTGATAAGTTCAGTTTTTACTGTTTTATTTTTGTTTAGTTTTATCAGTTGTCTTTTTCCTTTTATTGGAAACATTTTGCTTTATATCCCAGGCTTATTGCTCGAACTTACAGTTGTTCCGATCATCGGAGTGAATTGGGGAACATTACTTATTTACGGATTTTCTTTCGGCGCCTGTATTGTACTTTGGTTTGTGGTTTTGTTTACGCTTTCAGATAAGGTTAATTTACGCGTTATTCCTAAAATATCTCTCAATGCAATTTTTATCGCTGTTCTTTCGCTATGTATGGTTTTTGAAAACGTACTAATAGGTGCAGATACTACGATTTCGGTGCGTTCGAGGTATGACACCGATCTGGTTATCATTCGTTCGGAAAAGAAAACGTATTGTGTAGTAACAGGTGAAATACAACCTGCTTATACTGAAAGATTTTTATTACAGGAAGGCGGTTTGAAAATCGATGTTGCGTTATTTGCTTGTGAAGCGGAGGAAGCAAATGTCGCAATACCTTTACTTTTAAAATTTGCGGAAGTTTCAGCCGTTTATGTGCCTTTTGGCTTTGGACTTGGGGAATCTTTTCATAGCGTAAAAGTTGAAGAAAAAGCTGGAGCGTTTAAGCTCGGTTCAGCAACCGCCGAATTTGTTGGCGACGCGGCTCTCTTTTTAGAACTTGAAAACATCAAAGTTCTCATTGGCGGTATCGGTTTGCGAACTCTGGCTGCCTTTGGAGAATCTTTGCCTGATTGCGATCTTTTAATTTGCGATAAATATATGCAGAAGCTTTACGAAGCAACAACGCCGCAAAGTGAAGTGTACTTTGAGAAAACTGTGGGAAAATTGAATGTTTACGATTCGGGCGGCTTGCAAATAGGTCTGAAAAGTGATATAATCTCGATAAAAGGAAGGAGGGTGTCGGATGAAATTCGTATTGTTCAGGAAAAGTCTTGAAGAAGGTGCCGCACCCATATATCTTTTTGATGGAGAAGAGGTTTATTTCAAGGAACGCGGCGAACAGATGCTGAAAGACAAATTTGTGAGCGAACCGTCTTTGAACTTTTCTTCATTTGACGGATCGGCTGTAAAAGGCAGCGGTATTTCCGCTCTCATCGCAGCGGCTGAAAGTTTTCCGCTTCTGAGCGAGAAGAGACTTGTAAAAATAACAGATTTCTATCCGACTGAGAATGAATACGAAACCTATTTAAAAAAGTATTTTGAAAATCCGATGCAAAGTACGATTCTTTTGATAGTGAATTCTTCTTCGCCAAAAGGAAAAACAGCCGACCTCAAAAAGAAACCGAATGTGACACATGTGGATTGTTCTAAGGCGGATGAAGAAACTATTCTCCGCTGGATCTTTACACAGTTCCGAAGGAACGGAACGGAGGCGGATACGGAGTGCTGTGAAAGGATTATGCGCTATTGTTTGGGGGATATGTCCAGAATAGCAGGTGAGACAGAAAAACTGTTGGCATATGTCGGTGCAGGCGGACAAATCACGTCGCAGGATGTGGACGAGGTCGTTTACCGTGATACAGATTATAAGATTTACGAAATGACAAATGCGGTTTCTTCCGGTAACTATGGGAAATACGTATCGGTGATGAACGAGCTTTTGGATAAAGGACTGGATGAAATGGGCGTTTTGACATCATTGTGTCTGTATTTCCGTTCGCTCTTTGAAATTGTCTCGCTCAATAAAAATGATGCGGAAACGGCAAGGTTATTAGGAATGAAAGAATATGCAGTGAAGATGAGCAGACGTCAGGCTGAATCGTTTTCTTTGCTGCGTTTGAAAGAGTGTTATACTGCTGTTTGCTCTGCACAGAACAGTGTAAGGTCGGGTGATATCAGTCCGCAGGGCGCTCTGTTAAAAGTAAATGCAAGTATATTTTTTGGCGGAAAAAGAAATATAATCGAATAGTATTGTGCTTTTGCTTTTCTTTTTTTTATATTTAATGTAAAATAGTAAGGAAAATCATATCGTTTATCAAAGATTGGTTTTTTCAGTACGGAGTTTTATCATGAAAGATGTTTTTGTAAGGATAGAGGAAGTGTTTAGAGAGTTTCAGCCGATCGGAGTGCTGGAAATCTTGCTTTTCGCTATTATTTTTTATTATCTTTTCAGGGTTCTTAAAACAAATAATGTAAAAGGGCTGATAGCTGTTTTCGTGGTATTTGTAATCGCGACGGGAGCGGTATACATAGGAAACCCTGCTCTTTCCGGTTATTCTTATCTGTTGTTCCCTTTTTTGTTTGTTGCGGGGCTTCTGATCGTTTTCAATGTAGAAGTCAAACGTGATATTCTGAATATTAACGCTCCGAAGTTTCATTCGGAAAAAACAAACCATCAGCAGGTGGTTTCCAAAGACGATGTGGAAAGATATATCAACGATATCATTAAAGCGTTACAGAATATGTCGAAAGATAACATAGGGGCGTTGATCATTCTTGCAAATGACAATTTGCCTGCTCAGGTTTTGGAAAGCGGTGTCATTCTTGATGCGGATATATCCGCACAGTTGATTGAAGGGATATTTTTTCCGAAAGCGCCGCTACATGACGGAGCAATGGTGATCAATAATTATAAAATTCAGGCGGCAGGTTGTTTTCTTCCACTGACGCAGAACGTTAATATACCCAAAGAATTAGGTACAAGACATCGCGCAGGTATAGGCGTTACCGAAACTTCAAACGTAACGGCGCTCATTGTATCCGAGGAAACGGGCGTAATTACGATCGCTCAGCGTGGTAAGATATCAAGATATGCTGATTATGATGCGTTAAGGCATGCGCTTAACGAATATTATTGGAAGGATCTGAGCGCCGACGGGAGGAGAAAATTATGAGGGAAAGAAGTTTTTGGCGTAAATTAGCCGGGATTTTTATAGATAATGTACCGATCAAGCTGCTTGCGATCGCTATGGCTGTGGTCGTTTATGTGGTTGCAAACTTCTGAAAAAGCACAAATAAGAAAGTAGAAAAAGGCGGAATTACCGAAGATGAAAAAGACCTGTGTAAGAGCGGCTGAAATTTTATTACCGAAAACGGAGGATTTGTATGCGTGGGCAGTGATTGCCTGTGACCAGCATACATCGGATTTCCGCTATTGGGAGGAACTTGAAAAACTGGTCGGGGATAAACCCTCAACATTGCGGCTTACTTTGCCGGAAATATTTTTGGATGAAGGCGAGAACAGAATATCTGAGATCGTTGCGACAATGCGCGAGTACAGTGAGCAAGGTGTTTTTTATAAAACAAAGCCCGGTTATGTCCTGGTAGAACGCGACACGCCTTATTCGCCGACTCGTTTCGGAATTGTCCTTGCGGTAGATTTGGAAGAATATTCCTACGAGATCGGAGCAAAAGCGCAGATCAAGGCGACAGAAGCAACGATCCTGGAAAGAATACCGCCTCGGCTTCGGATCAGAAGGGGGGCAACCATAGAGTTTCCGCACGTTATGCTTTTATACAATGATGCAAAAGACGTTGTATTAAAAACATGGAAAGATAAAAGGGATTCTTTATCAAAATTATACGACACAGATCTGAATATGGGAGGCGGACATATTCGCGGGTATTTTATACCGGAAAATTCGGATATTGAAAACGCGTTTGCTTCTATTGCCGATAAAGATGGAGTAATATTCATGGTCGGAGACGGAAACCATTCTTTGGCTACTGCTAAGGCTGCATGGGACGAGATAAAGGCAGGGCTGTCCGAAAGCGAAAGACAAACGCATCCCGCGAGATACGCCCTTTGTGAGGCTGTAAACGTCTATGACAGCGGAATTTCTTTTGAAGCGATACACAGGATAGTAAAAGGTGTAGATCCGAAATTATTTATGGAAGGCTTTACTCAAAAGGACAGGGGGGAAGCTTATTTAGTTTGCAACGGCGAAAAATACAAGTTTTCTTTAGGAGAAGATGTCGCTTCGGCTGTTGAATATACTGATGCGTATATTTCTTCGTTTATAGCGGAGCATGGAGGAAGTGCGGATTATATTCACGGAGAAGATGAGATCATTCGTATAACGAAAGAAATGCAGGATAGTGTAGGTATCCTTCTTCCTAAAATGAAGAAAGAGGATCTTTTTGAAACGGTGAAAAGACATGGGTGTTTACCGAGAAAGACCTTTTCTATGGGGGAAAGTGCGGAGAAAAGATATTATATAGAAGGCAAGGAGATTGCGGTAAAATGAGTACAGTCGTATGTAAATTTGGCGGAACGTCTTTAGCGGACGGAAATAATATAAAACGGGTAACGGATATTATTCTGGCAGATCCGTGTCGCAGGTATGCGGTGGTTTCTGCACCCGGTAAACGCTTTTCTTCGGATACAAAAGTTACGGATCTGTTGTATGCTTGTTATCAGGAAAGCACTGAAAAAGGGAATTGTTCGGAAACTTTTGCAAAAATAAGGCAGCGCTTCTTAACAATAGTAAAAGAACTCGGATTGGATTTCGATATGAATCCGATTCTTGATCAGACCGAGCGCGAAATTGAGGAAAAAAAGAGTGCTGATTTTACTGCGTCTCGCGGAGAATATCTGAATGCTCGCATTGTTGCGGCTAAGCTTGGCTGGACATTTATCGATGCGAAAGACATCATATTCTTTGATAAAAACGGTGCGTTTGACGAGCAAAAGTCCTATCCTTTGATTGCAGAGCGTTTGCGGAAAGTCGGAAATGCTGTTATACCGGGATTTTATGGTACAGATGCAAACGGAAACATTAAAACATTTTCTCGCGGCGGAAGCGATATCAGTGGTTCAATTATAGCGAGGGCGGTCAATGCGGAACTTTATGAGAACTGGACGGATGTGAGCGGCTTCCTTGCTTGTGATCCGAGGATCGTGGACAAGCCTGAAAAGATCGAAGTGATTTCTTTTAAGGAATTACGTGAACTTTCATACATGGGCGCGAATGTTTTACATGCAGATGCTATTTTCCCTGTACGTAAAGGGGATATACCTATCAAAATAAAAAATACTTTCCGCCCCGAAGATGTAGGTACTCTTATACTTCCTTCTAAAAAATATACTCCGCAAGGCAATTTGGTAACGGGTATAGCAGGTAAAAAGGATTTTACTGTAATTTTCCTTGAAAAGTCTATGATGAATTCCGAAATCGGTTTTGCGCGCAAAGCACTTTCAGTTCTGGAAGAAGAAGGGGTTTGTTTTGAGCATATGCCGTCAGGAATCGATACTTTGTCTTTGGTGATTAAGAGTAAATTCCTCAAAGACGGCGTGCTTGATCGCATCATAACAAAAATAAAAGAACAGTTGGCTCCGGATTATGTGAGGGTGCTTGAAAATATTGCGCTTGTGGCGACAGTCGGACATGGTATGGCGAATAGCGTGGGAACATCTGCACGTCTTTTCTCTGCTCTCAGTGAGGCAGGTATAAATGTCAGAATGATCGATCAGGGGTCAAGTGAGTTAAATATCATTGTCGGAATCGATAACGATGATTATGAAAAGTGTGTACGTGCCGTATATTATGAGTTTTTCTGTGCAAACAAATAAAGTTAAGAATTTTTAAGGGTGAAACGTGAAAAGTTTACTTCTGAAAAAAGGTTTGTATGTCGGCAGTTATGTTTTGGCTGCGCTCATCATTGAATTTATAACTTTTAATTCGATGGGAATCGGAGTGTTTCCGTCATATTTTTGGCTGGATATTGCAATTTTATTTTTTATTGCAACTCTTATTTTTATTGTGCCGAGTTTTACTGCGCAAACTATTCTTATATTAATAATGCTTGGATTGCAAATTGTATTATCTATAGTAAATCATTCTTTATATGGAATGAGCAATATGGTGTTCAGTCTGAGTATGTTAAATTTAGCAAAAGAAGTAGGCGGGGTTTTTACAAACGAGTTCATCGATTTCTTCTTTGTTGTTGGATTGTTGTTTGTTTTTGTAGCGGAATGTGTTACTTTATTTTTTATGCGCAGGGTACGGGCAAAAGTTTCTTTCCGTCTTAATGCAGTAGTGTTGTTGTTGTTTATTTTCTGTACGGTGTCCGGCTTTTCATCTAGTCTTTATTATGTTGCGCTGGATTCTTTTACAACTGCTTCTGCGGATGATGCATTATTTATTTATAAAGATGACACATATCTTTTTGATACACAGTTTCTAACAGCAAAGGCATATAAAAAATTCGGTACATTTGGGTTTTATTATAAAAATATCGTTAATTTTTTCAATGTTTCAGACAAGGCTTCAGAAGAAGAAAGAAATCTTGCAATGGATAACCTTGACAAATATTTTTCTGACGGAGAATGGAATTCAGAGCTTTCGCCTTATGAGGGTAATGAAAATCTGATGACTGGAAAATTTGAAGGTCAGAATGTTGTGCTTATCGTTGTTGAAACAGGGGAATGGTATGCGATCAACAAAGAATATACTCCTACGCTTTATGCTTTAGCTGATCAGGGTTGGGCTATGACGGAGTATTATGCGCGTGATAAGACAAATCATTCGGAAGCGATATCGGTACTGGGAAGTTATCCGTCCGATTTGGATAACTCGATTGCTCCCGCACTTAGTAATCCCCAGGGATTGTTAGATCACGACTTTGCTTTTACATTACCCAATATTTTGCAGGAAAACGGATATACAACAAATTATTTCCATGCAAATATCGGAACTTATTACAACCGTACAGACACTTATGGCGACGACGGTATTTTTGGAATTGATAAAGGGCATTTTCTTGATAATATGGACAGATTGAAAGGATATTACGAGAAAAAGGGCTTTTACGATTTCGATAAAGACAGTGAAGTGTTGTCACAGTATTTTGATGAGTTTACTTATCAGGATACAAACGATCAGGCATTTTTTACGATGATGATGACATTGATCAGCCACGGTCATTATGATGATCTGTTGGAAAACGGAGATTACACATCCGATCTTACTGAGGCTGAAAAGGGAGAATTGTCTGAGGCTTATACGGTAAAAGGTCTGGAAACATATTATGAGCGTATTGACGGTTTTGCGTCTACGTATATTGATGATAAATTCGCGATAACATTGGACAAAGAAGAAAGCAAGGAGAACGAAGAGGCGTATCTGAGATATAAGCGTTATCAGGCAGGAATTATGGATCTCGATGTAGGGGTTAATCGTTTGATTCATGGTTTACAGGAAGACGGTGAGCTTGACAATACTACTT
Organism: uncultured Bacillota bacterium; assembly: GCA_949287815.1. GTDB lineage: Bacteria > Bacillota > Clostridia > Christensenellales > Borkfalkiaceae > Borkfalkia. Next base: position 17,257 of record CASEHS010000011.1, read on the forward strand.
TTGTTTTCTATGCTGATCATAATGCTTATTATTCCCAACAAAGTTACCGAATGAAAGAAATACCTACATCAGAATATTGGAACCTGAAACATTATAATATTCCGTTTTTTATTTGGTCGGGGAACTGCATGGATCTTAATGTCAACACTGATTTGTATCAAGGAGTTGAGTATACAAACGAAGAAATAAAAGAGGTGTCGGACGGTAAGGTAAGCAGCATTTATGAAGGCGCGTTTTATTATCCTCTGTCTTTTGATTGCGGAAAGGAATCGGAAGGCGGAAAGAAGATAACAAAATTCTGTAATTCGTTTGATATTCTTCCGACTTTGCTTGATCTTTTAGGTTATGATTTTAATTCGAATTTGTATCAAGGCCGTAGCTTATTTGTCAAAGATGAATCGGTATTTGTCAGTAGAGAAGCGGGGATTTTTGTTAAGGGTATGTATACTGACGGGGATCGGGTTTTTGTGAATGCCCATTCGCTTACTGATGGAAGCATAGTTTCGGAAGACGGAGAAATTCGTTTTTCAGGTGATAAAGTCTTTGTTCAAATATCGGGAGAAGAAATCCAGATAGATCAAAGTGAAGTTAAAAACTATTTGTATTTAGATAAATCAGAAAACTTTATTGTTTATGATTTGGATAAGCTATTTGACGAATTTGAAGATGATTATTATCTGATGAATGACTCTGTTACGGAATTCTTGCTTAAATCGGTGGATTACTATGACAAACAGGAATTTCTCGAAGATATGTATCGTTATGACTATTTTAAAGATAGGGAAATATCCGATTTGGTAAAAAAGCTTTAAATAAAAAGCGGGCAGACACAAAGTTTAAGAGAGTGTCTGCCCGCTTTTTATCGTAAAAAAGATTTTTATAAAAGCGAAGTAGCGTTGAAACGCTTTATGGGATAAGAATAAAGAAAAAAACCCGCAGAATTGCGGGTGAATTTTCAAAAACTGTGCATCCTCCTTTGAAACAATGCGCCGAAGCGTTAAAACCGCAGGTGACTCCTGCAAAGCAACCTCATGGCACACGGACAAATCCGCTTAGTGCTGCTATATCCCTATCCTGACACGGTTCACGGCAGTTCGTTGCATGAGACCTTACGATCAACATTCCTTACGGAGCGCGGCCTTCCACGCATTGATCCGAGGGAGGCATTCGGTTCTGCTATAGCGGATTGCAGATACAGGGCACCGCTAACTCCCCACCTAGCACAGCATAGATATTTTACATTAAATTTATATAATTTGCAACTAATTTTAAATAAATTCGAGATGAAAAAAATAAATAATTTTTTATCGTCAAACCGTTGACAAAAGTTTTTTTTCCTGTAAAATTGAATTCGATCATAATTAATGGTTGGTCAGGGAATATGAGTGTTTTTAAATTTGGAATGAGGTATTGGAAAAAACATATGCCTCTCTCTGTGTTTTGCCAAATATTGAGTTATATAGGAATGCTGTTGGAATTATGTTTTCCGATGCTCACAGCTCTATTTGTTGATTATTTTCTCAATTATGACGGTATGGGGGTAAAATCAGGTAACTGGTTTTCTTTTCTCGTGCACGATTTCGACAACAGGGATCCATGGCGTGTCTTTTTTAATATTACGCTTGTTTTCACGGTGTTTTTGCTGACAAGAGAAATTGTTATTTACTTTCGCAATTTTCTTTTTCAAAGAATGGGTATACAGTTTGAAAATGAAATGAGAAAGATCACTTATAAAAAGCTGGTGGAATTAGATAGCGGTACTGTTGCATCGTATAATACGGGTGACTTGCTTGCCACGCTGAATTCCGATGTTATTATATTTAAAGATTTGTACGCCAGAACTTTAAATTTATTGGCGGACAGTTTCTTTTTTCTGATCGTAGTTTCTGTTATACTGGGGTTAAACAGTTTATATTTGTTGTTGATACCTGCAATAATTGCTCCGATTCTGCTTTTTACCCTTTCTAAATATATGAAACAGGCTCGCAGGGTTTCCATGCGAATAAGAGACTGTAATGCAAATATGAACCTTACGGTTCAGGAAAATATAAATGCCGTAAGATTAGTTCGGTCTTTTGCAAACGAATCGCTTGAAAGAAATAAGTTTGACGCGGTAAATAACAATGTGCGAGAGGCGTTTTACGATCAGGTGAACGTTTCTGCGAAATACGGTATGCTGTTTAACCTGATAAGGCAGCTTGCATATATTTCTACAATTGCAATCGGTACAATTTTAGTTATCAAAGGTGTATTTCTTGTCGGTATCATGACGGCATGTATTACATATGTGTTAAAAATCATGGATCATCTTATCCAGATCAGTACATATATGTATCAGTTACAGTACGGCTTGGTTTCGGGCGGAAGGATAATGGAGTTTTTCGAAAGAGAAACAAAAATTCCGGCATCTTCACATCCGGAAAAAGTGGGAAAACGTCCAGATATTGAACTTAAAGATGTAACAATTATCGCTGACGGAAAACAGCTTTTGAAAAATGCGTCCGTAAAAATCCCGTTTGGAATGAAGGTCGGGCTTATGGGCGGAACGGGATGCGGTAAAAGCGTGCTTTTAAAATCATTGGTAAGAATTTACGACGTAACGCATGGTCAGATCTTTGTTGACGGAAAAGATGTGAAAGATTGTGAGCTGGATGAATTGCGCGAGGATTTTGCTTATGTGTTTCAGGACGTATTTTTATTTTCCAACACGATCGATGCGAACATAGCGTTTTATTCACCGAATATTTCGAAAGAGAGAATTTTGAAAGTTGCCGAGCAGGCACAGGCTAGTAAATTTATTAAGGGGCTTCCTCAGGGATACGAAACTATCGTGGGGGAAAAAGGACTCGGACTTTCCGGCGGTCAGAAACAGAGAATTTCCATTGCACGTGCTTTGTTGAAGAATGCACCTGTTCTGGTTTTGGATGACGCTTCCAGCGCTCTCGATTTAAATACGGAACGCAAGTTGATGAAAAGTATCAAAGAAAATTATCCGGACAGAACAATCCTTATTGCGGCGCATAGGGTGACGAGTGTTATAGATTGTGACCTTATCTTGTATATGCAGGACGGTGAGATTATTGAGCGCGGCACGTTTGAGGAATTAATGGCGCAAAACGGCAGATTTGCTGAGATTTACAGAATGCAGATGACGGAAGGGCAAATTGATGAAACAGCGGCAGTAGCCGATGCTACCGTGAATACGGAAACGGGGGAATAAAAATGGCACGGCGTAATACATATTTTCAGGATGAAGAATTAGAGCAAAAAGAGAAAATTGATATTCGTAACCTCCGCAGATTGATGAGATATGCGCTTCCGCATAAAAAACTGTTTGTTTTAGTGCTTGTTTTGGTTTTGATAGCGGTGGGGGCTTCATTGGTCACGCCTTTATTGCTCAAATATATTGTCAATGAAGTCATACCCGGCAAAGTTGCGGATCAATACGGCGCATTTTTTGTGGCAATAGGCGGATTTGTGATTTGCGGTCTTGCGGAAATATTTATCGGCTATTTTCAGCAAAAGAATATGGGCAAGATGGGGCATACGATCATAGCATCGATCAGACAGGATATTTTTTATAAATTACAGACATTGCCGTTTGAGTATTTTGACAACAGACCTGCGGGCAAAATTGTCGTCAGGGTAACCGATTACATAGGTGAGCTTGCGGACTTTTTTGCAAGTTATTTGATGAATTTTATAGTCAATATAATTAAGATCGTAGTGGTTTCGGTTTTTATGTTAGTGCAGAGCCCGATTCTTACTTTGGTGGTTTATGCAACAATGATACCGCTTACGGTCGGGGTTTTGTTGATCAGGAGGGTTGTTAGAAGATTGTTCCGTGAGGCGCGTGCTGCGGCATCTAACCGCTCGGCATTTTTGCTTGAATCGATCATGGGCGAAAAAATTATTCAAAATTATAACCGCTCAAAGTATAATGAAGAAGTCTACTATGGATTGCAGAAACGGTGTGCGGATAACTGGCTGAGTATCGTAAAAAGGAACGAGTTGAATACGCCTATTGTTGAGGTGTTCTGGAATTACGGTACAATACTTCTTTACGGTGTTGCTTTTTTTCTTATGCAAAAAGGAGCAATGGGTATCAGTACAGGAACTGTAATTGCGTTTTTAAGTTACATGACTTTATTTTCAACACCTCTTACGCAGCTCTCGGCAATTATACAGAATCTTTCTCAGGTATCGGCAAACTTGGAAAGAGTTTTTGAAACGATCGATACTCCGTCTAAGATCGAAGACAAATCAGATAGTACAGATCTGGATGATGTAGAAGGTAAAATCGATTTTAACGATGTTACTTTCTGTTACGATGAAGGCGTAAATATACTTGAACATTTTGATTTGCACGTATCCCCGGGGGAGCGGATCGCCTTGGTAGGTCCTACCGGAGCAGGGAAAACGACGGTGATCAATCTTCTTACGAGATTTTATGACGTAAAGGAAGGATCGGTCACTATCGACGGAAAAGATGTAAGAGATATCCACCTCGCATCGCTTCGGCGTAAAGTAGGCGTTCTGATGCAAGATCCGTTTATTTTTAAGGGCAGCGTATTAGATAACATTCGTTATGGTAAGCCTGACGCTTCGGATAAGGAGTGTATTGCTGCGGCAAGGCTTATTTTTGCGGATAAATGTATTGAAAGATTGCCGAATGGATTCCATGAACAGCTTGCGGAGCGAGGGGAAGGTTTGTCTGCGGGTGAAAGACAGCTTATAAGCTTTGCTCGTATCATACTTAAAAATCCTTCCGTGATCATATTGGATGAAGCGACGAGTTCTATTTCATCTGAGGTTGAAAAGTTGATCCAGGACGCGCTGGAAGTGTTGTTAAAGGGAAGAACTTCTTTTATTGTTGCACATAGGTTGTCGACCATAAGAAATGCTGACAGAATTTTGTATATAGCAAACAAAGGTATTGCAGAATCAGGGACGCATGCTCAGCTTATGGAAAAGAAAGGGTTATATTATCAATTAAACAGAAAAGCGGAATAAACATGAATTAAAAAAGTAAAAAAGGAGAATAAAATAATGCCTCATATCGGAATAAAAATGCTGAAAGGCAGAACGGAAGAGCAGAAAAAGAAGCTTGCGGCTGCATTGGCAAAAACGCTGGCAGAAGAACTGAAATGTTCACAGAATTATGTAACCTGTACGATCGAAGATTTTACAGCGCAGGAGTGGCAGGATGTTTTTCGGGAAGAAATTACCGATAAGCAAGATAAAGTTTATAAGAAAGCGGAATATGATCCGAAAGATTTATTGTAAGGAGTTTTAAAATGGCAAAGGAATGTAATCATGATTGCGGAAGTTGCGGAGAAAATTGTGCGGAGAGGGATATGCACAAAGCTCCTCATGAATTGAGCAAAATTAAAAAAGTTATAGGTGTGGTTAGCGGTAAAGGCGGAGTAGGAAAGTCTTTGACAACGGCTATGCTTGCAGTTCTCGCGCAGAGAAACGGATATAAAAGCGCGATTTTGGATGCGGATATTACAGGTCCTTCAATACCTAAGATGTTCGGGATCAGTGAAAAGGCAACGGGTAATGAACTCGGTATTTTCCCTGTATCTTCAAAAACAGGAATTGAGATCATGTCTATGAATTTGTTATTGGATGGCGAAACAGATCCGGTGATTTGGAGGGGGCCGATCATAGCAGGAACTGTTATGCAATTTTGGACAGATGTTATATGGAATGATGTAGACTATATGTTTGTGGACATGCCTCCCGGAACAGGCGATGTTCCGCTGAGCATTTATCAGTCAATTCCTTTGGATGGTATTATAGTCGTAACATCCCCGCAGGAGCTCGTATCTATGATCGTAAAGAAGGCGGTCGTGATGGCGGAAAAAATGAATATTCCAGTATTGGGCATGGTAGAAAATATGAGCTACGTCAAGTGCCCTGATTGCGGTAAAATGATTGAGATTTTCGGTAAAAGCAAGATCGAATCAATTGGAAAAGAATATGGGGTCAAGGCGATCGCTAAGATTCCTTTTGATCCCGCAATTGCAACATGTTGTGATAGGGGATTGGTAGAGCTTTTTGAAGGTAATTATTTGGATGGGCTTTTCTCTGAAATCGATAGCTTAAAAAAATAACTTTAATATTAAAATATATTTTCAATATCAGTTGAAAGAATAAAGTACGAAAATATTTATAAAGAAAGAAGCGGTGTAAAGTCTGAATCGGACGATCACTGCTTCTTTCTTTATTTAAATGAAATTATTACTATCAGTTAGGGTAGTGCTAAATTTTAAGTTGTTTTTTCAGGCTTTCCACCAGTCGAATCCTATATTCGGTTTGGTGTGTTCAGACTTTTTTTCGGATACTTTTACGGCTGGTAGGGTTATTGTTTTGCCGGATATTTTTTCTCCGGTATCGTTATAGAAATAAGGGGTGATGCTGTATACATATTTGTTGTCTTCTATTATATTTTTGTCGATGAACTCATTTTCAATTTTTCCGTCAAATATAGTAATTGTTTTTCCGTTATTTGTGCGTTTTATTTCAATTTCATAGTACTCTGTCTGACATAAATCAATAATAATTTGTTTATTTTTGCAGGAAATGTCTGCTTTTATCTGCGGTGAATCAAAAATCCCGCAAGTATGAGGAGGAATATTTGATTTTCTGAATATTTCTGTAAAAGTATATTCTGTCGGTTGATTTTTATCGGCAAGGTTTAGTGTATGGTCTTTTTCATAAGTGATTTTATCCAAGGAAATTTCCTCTACGCTTTCCTGGCCCTGGATCGGTTGAGGGGCTCCTCGGCTGGCTATTTTTTTATTGAGAAGCATTGCATAATGGCAAGGTAATCCTCCTCCTGTAATGTTTGTAAGTGTATTGTCTGCATTGCCCATCCAGACCCCGACGGAATAATCGGATGTGAAGCTGATTGTATAGGCATCGGTATTGCCTTGTTCGTTTCCGCAAGTTCCTGTTTTTGCGCAAACATAAAAAGGGAGAAAGGATAACTTTTTGGCTGTTCCGTTTTGAGTTGCGTCGTGTAAAATATCGCTGACTATATATGCAGTGTCTTCAGAGAAAACGCGCGTAGGAATCACGTTGTGTTCGTATACTGTGTTGCCGTTTTCATCGGTGATTTTACGAATATAAGCGGAAGGAGCATATCTGCCTTTGTTTGCAAAAACAGAATAAGCGCCCGTAAGATTTTTGAGAGAAAAACCTTCATTTGTTCCGCCGAGAGCGAGTGATAGATTTTTATCTTTTTTGGTAATATCCAGCTGCATTTTTTTGAGGTATTTTTCGCTTTTTGAGATGCCGAGTTTTTCCAAAATGCTGACAGCGGGAACGTTAAGGCTGTCTTTTAAGGCTTCACGGCAGGACACATATCCGCGATATTGTTCTTTATAATTTTTAGGTGTATATCCTCCGAAATCAGTTTTGACGTCTGCGACAGGGGTGCTCGCCGAAATAAGATTTTCTTCTAAGGCAGGGGCGTAAACGGCAAGCGGTTTGAAGAGTGAACCCGGTTGGCGTTTCAAATCACCTTGAGTAAACGTGCAGGCAACTACACCGTGTGTCTTGTTGTTTATGATAACAATGCTTTTTCCGGAGCGGTCTACGTCTGTTTTCAGGTTTTCCGTGTAATCTTGCAAGTCGGAATCCATATAGGTGTAGATTTTATATCCTTTTGTGAAAGTATATGGTGAATAAATGGGTAGCGATTCAAGTTCTTCGTATACGCATTGCAGGTAAGATCTGGAAAAGATCGTATTTTCTCCTTTGACGGGTAAGGGTTCTTGTATAGCTTTTTCGCAAGATTGTGCGCTGATATAACCTAAATCGCGCATTTTTGTGAGTATGGAATTTCGGGTTGTGAGGCATTTTTCAGCGTTTGCGAAAGGCGAATAAAGAGCAGGGGCGCGAATGATTGCCGCAAGTGTAGCGCTTTCCGCTTCGTTTAATTGAGAGGCACTTTTTTTGAAATAAAAGTTGGAAGCATTTTCGATTCCGTAACAGGCGTTACCGAAATATATTGTGTTTAAATAACTTTCCAAGATTTGATTTTTGGAATATTTTTTTTCAAGTTTTTTTGTTAGTTTGATTTCGCGTAGTTTTCTGGTCAAAGTCTTTTCGTTGGTAAGGTGAGTGTTTTTGATCAGTTGTTGGCTTATGGTCGATGCGCCTTGACGGAAAGACATTTTGGAAATGTTTTTTAGGGCCGCTTTTGCTATTCTGGCGTAATCCAGTCCGTGATGCTTATAGAATCGTTTGTCTTCTGAGGCGATAAATGCGAATTTTACATGGTCGGGCAGATCGGTCAGTTTAATTTTTTTATTGGCGTTCGTAAGAGACACATCAGAAATTTTGTTGTTTTCGTCGTCGTAAACGGTTGCGTAGTTTTCGGAAGGATTTAATTTTTTCGGGTCAAGGCGGCTTGATCTCGTCGAAACAAAATAGAAAGCCAAACAAGTTACGATTATTGCGGCAAAAAAAGCCAGTGATATGATCAAAATATTTTTTACTATTTTCATAAAATGTATACTCCGTTTACAGTATAGGGAATTTTCCTTAAATTATTTAGGCAACGGGAAAGTAAAGGCTTGAAAAATTTTCGTAAAAAAGTTATAATAAATAATGAATAGTTATTAAATGGTATATTATGGAAAAATTTTACTTTATTATTACTTATGGCTGTCAGATGAATGTGCACGAGTCCGAAAAAATTGCGGGGATTTTACGTAAACGGGGGTATGTTTCCTGTAATGCGGAAGGTGAGGCTGATATAATAGTCTTTAATACTTGCTGTATACGTGAGAATGCGGAAAATCATGCTTACGGAAACATCGGGGCGTTAAAGAAATTAAAAAAAGCAAAACCCGGATTGATTATAGCGGTCGGCGGATGTATGACCCAGCAGCCGGGGGCTGCAGAAAAGCTCAGGAAAAAGTTCCCGTTTGTAGATATTGTATTCGGAACGCATAATTTGGAAGAACTTGGCGATTTGCTGGATAAGAAACAGGCAGGGAAAAAGGCAGTTGTGGAAATTGCGGAAGGAAAAACTGTTGTCAAAGAAAACGATGCGGATATTTCCTATCGTACAAGCTATCCGAATGCATGGGTAAATATCATGTACGGATGTAACAATTTCTGTTCTTACTGCATAGTTCCTTATGTGCGGGGCAGGGAACGAAGCAGAAAACCTGAAAACATTCTTGCAGAAGTAAACGCTTTGCTTGATGAAGGGTATAAAGAAATCACATTGCTTGGTCAGAATGTTAATTCTTATGGTAATGACACTGGTGGTGAAATGTCATTTCCTGCGCTTTTAGCAGAGATTTGTAAGCGTAAGGACAAGTTTCGTTTGCGTTTCATGACGAGTAATCCGAAAGATTTCGGGGAAGAGCTGATTCGCGTGGTTGCGGAAAACGAGCAGATCTGTAAACTTATTCATCTTCCCGTGCAGGCTGGGTCGGACAGGATACTGAAATTGATGAACAGAAAATACACCTCAGGTGAATATCTTAAAAAAGTTGAGCTTTTGAGGAAATATATTCCTAATTGTCAGTTGACCACGGATCTGATGGTGGGCTTCCCGACAGAAACAGAAGAAGACTTTCAGGATACCTTGGATCTTGTTCGAAAAGCTGATTTTTCAACAGCATTTACGTTTGTTTATTCGCCGCGAAGCGGAACGGTTGCTGCGGGTATGGACGGTCAAATCAGTGATGAAGTAAAAAAAGATCGTATTATGCGGCTCGTGGGGCTTGTTAATTCGCAGACTCGCGAGAAATCCTCAGTATATTTGGGTAAGACAACAGAAATTCTTTGTGAAGATTTTGATAGTAAGAAAAATTGTTATCTTGGCCGGGATGAATACGGCAGGATGGGCTATTTTACAAGTTCTGAAAATAAAATCGGTCAGTTTGTAACTTTGAAAATAACGGATGCGTCAGGTGTTTCCCTGTATGGCGAGGAAGTAAAAGGAAATACGGAGGAAGAGTAAATGGCAGGCGGATTGTCGCCCATGATGGGGCATTATCTGGAAGTCAAAGAAAAATATAAAGATTGCGTAGTTTTTTATCGCCTCGGTGACTTTTACGAAATGTTTTTTGAGGACGCGGTAGAGGTTTCTGCGCTTTTGGATCTGACGCTTACAGGGCGCGATTGCGGATTGAAAGAGCGTGCGCCAATGTGCGGAATACCTTATCATGCGGCGGATACCTATATATCAAAACTTGTCGCGCTTGGTAAAAAGGTTGCAATATGTGAACAGCTTTCTGATCCCGCTACAACGAAGGGAATGGTTGAGCGCGGTGTGATCAGGGTGATTTCGGCAGGTACACTGATAGAAGATTCTCTTTTGGACGAGAAGAGAAATAATTTTATAGCTTGCTGTTATAAGAGTGGTGAAGTGTGCGCGGTTGCGTGGGCGGATATCACGACGGGTGGATTCAGTGCGGAACTTTTCAAGGGTGAAAGGTCGGTTGATCTCCTCTTGGAAGATCTTGTAAAAATTGCGCCCGCCGAGGTGATCGTAAACGACGAATTTTTTCTTGCATCAAAAAACAATGGTCATGTTCGTTCAGGGAATTTACCTGCTTTTTCCTGCTATGTGCCATGGGCTTTCGGGTTAAGGCGAGCGGAAAAAAATTTGCTTGATCAATTCGGCACAAAAACTCTGATTCCCTATGGGATTGCGGATTGTTCGGAAGTCGTATCTGCGGCAGGTGCTTTGATCGAGTATCTCAAAGAAACGCAGATGCACGCGCTTAAAAATATTGATGGGATCAAACTAGTCAACAAAGAGAAGTTGATGATGCTGGATGGCTCGGCGGTAAAGAATCTTGAACTTGTCAAAACCTTGGGAACGGGCAAGAAAACGGGATCATTGCTGTGGCTGTTAGACGATACGCATACGGCAATGGGAGCGAGGCTGATGAACTCGCTTGTTCTCAATCCGCTGAGGAATAAAGAGGAAATTTTATATCGGCAGAACGGTGTGGCGGAACTATTTGATGCTACGGTTGTGCGTGCCGGGCTTTGTGATGTTCTGAAGGGGATAAGGGATATTGAGCGTATTGCGGGAAAGATTTCCAATGATAATTTGAATCCGAGAGACTGTGTTAATCTTGGAGAGTCGCTTGCCGCCGTCCCGAATATTAAAATTTTATTGTCTGGGTTTACTTCGCCCGTACTGAATGAAGTTTCTGTTTCACTCGGGGATTTTAGCGGTTTGGCAAACTTATTAAGCAGTGCGTTTATTGAAAATCCTCCTATCAGCGTGAAAGACGGCGGGTATATTCGGAAAGGTTACAGTAAAGAGCTGGATGAGTTGCGTTCTGTTCGGGATAACGGAGCGATGATGATTGCGGAGCTGGAAGCGAAAGAGCGGGAAGAGACAGGTATAAAGAATTTGAAAATCAAATATAACAGGGTTTTTGGTTATTCAATAGAGGTGACTAACTCTTTTAAAGATAAAGTTCCGTATCGTTACCAGCGTCGTCAGACTTTGGCAAATGCCGAACGTTATGTAACAGACGAGTTAAAAGATTTAGAAGTGCGTATATTGTCGGGTGAACAGAAGAGCCTTTCGTTGGAAGTTTCGTTGTTTGGTGAAATCAAGAGCGTTTTGGCGGATAATATTGCAGGATTAAAACAGCTTTCCTCGGCAATTGCGTTGTTGGATTGCTTACTCGCATTTGCTTGTGTTTCCAAAGAACGTGGATATTGTAAGCCTGAGATTGTGGATGCTGGGGAGGAAATGGCGATCCGTGACGGCAGACATCCTGTAGTGGAAGCACTTTCAAAAGAGCGCTTTGTACCGAATGATGCCGTGTTTGACGATGAATCGAGAACGATGGTCATTACGGGACCGAATATGGCGGGCAAGAGTACATATATGCGTCAGACTGCTTTAATAGCGATCATGGCGCATTTGGGTTGCTATGTTCCCGCTCGTTCGGCAAAGATCCCTGTGATCGACAGTGTATTTACGCGTGTAGGTGCGAGCGATAATCTGATATTGGATCAAAGTACGTTTATGGTGGAGATGACTGAGGTTGCTTCAATCATTTTAAATGCTACGCCAAATTCGTTGCTGATTCTAGATGAGGTGGGAAGGGGAACCAGTACGTATGACGGACTGAGTATAGCATGGGCGGTGCTGGAATATCTCACGAAAAAAATAAGGGCAAAAACAATGTTTTCCACGCATTATCATGAATTGACAGAGTTGGAAGATAAGATAGACGGAATAAAAAATTATAAGGTTACGGTAAAGGAATCGGGAGGTTCGGTAATTTTTCTTAGGAAAATTGTGCGGGGCGGTACAAATAAAAGTTTTGGGATAGAGGTTGCAAAACTTGCAGGGGTTCCGAATGAAGTTACGGTAAGAGCCAAAGAAATTTTGGCGCGTCTTGAAAAAAATGATATAGCTGCGGAAGGAGTAAATCGTGTCAAAAGCGAAGAACCTACAGCCACTAAGGATGAATTGAAAGAATTTCTTTGTGGGTTGGATACAGATAATCTTACGCCCATGCAGGCTTTTGGAATTTTATGTGAGCTTTCTGAAAAGGCAAAGGAGAAAGTATAATGTCAAAAATCAATATTCTTGACAGTAAAGTGTACAATCGGATTGCCGCGGGGGAAGTTGTTGAGAGGCCTGCTTCGGTTGTAAAAGAGTTTGTGGAAAACAGTATTGATGCGGGCGCTAAGAATATAGAGATAAGGATAGAGCGAGGCGGGAAAGATCTTATTGCGGTATCCGACGATGGGTGTGGAATTGAAAAATCAGATCTGACTTCCGCGTTTCTTCCACACGCTACAAGTAAAATTAGTTGTGCGGAAGATCTTGACTTGATTCAGACACTTGGTTTTAGAGGTGAGGCTCTTGCTTCTGTTGCTTCTGTTGCGAATGTGACGATCAGATCCAAAAGTGCTGATTTTTCGGAGGCATATTCCTTAAACTGTGTCGGCGGTAAAATCGGTGAAATCATGCCGTGTGCAAGGGATCAAGGCACGGAGATTACAGCCGAAACTTTGTTTTTTAATACGCCCGTAAGGGAAAAATTTTTGAAGACGGATAAGGGGGAGGAAAGTGAGGTTTCTGCGGTTGTAGCGCGTTTTATTCTCGGGAATCCTACAATAGCTTTTCGTTATTTTATAGACGGAAAGATGATTCTTCAGTCTTTTGGAGGAGGAGAGGAAGAAGCAGTGGCTGCTATTTACGGAGCGGGTACAATTTCGGAGTGTTATAGGATCGAGGCGGAGAGAAATGGTATTCGTATACACGGGTATATTGGGAAGCCGTCTTTCACAAAATCGAATAGAACTTATCAGAATGTCTTTGTTAACGGAAGACATGTCGTCAATAATACAGTTTCTTCGGCAATAGGAAATGCGTATGCAAGTTATCTGATGAAGCGTCAGTATCCGTTTTATGTTTTGTTTTTGGATATTCCTCCGGAAATTGTCGATGTAAATGTTCACCCCAATAAGTCGGATGTTAGATTTGAAAACAATCAGGTAATTTACGGTGCTGTATATAAAGTGATTTCGTCGGTTCTTGACGGTAATGCCTCGGCGCTGGAATATGTGGTGCAGCCGAAGGGTAAGGACATTGAAATGTTGCATTCTGCGCAGGTTGCGGAGAATTTACAGGTAAAAGAAGATATTGAAAAAAGTTCAAAAGACATTTTAAAGGCTGATTTTGTTGATAAAACATTTTCTACCGATCGAATAAAGACTGTTGAAAAAGCTTCCGGCTCAATTCCGCATGATGAAGTAGATAAAGAAGTTGTTTTGGATAAAAGAACTTTATTTGGTATAGGAAAGAATGAGGAACATACTTATCCAGATGTCGAGAAGGCAAATCTAAATATAGAATTCCGTGATTCTGGGGCGGCGATTTATAGCAAACCGTTAACTGACACTGTTTTCCCTGAGACAGGAACAAGGGTTTCTGATAAAAACAGCAGTGTTTTTGAAGAAAACAAAAAGCAATTGGAAAAAATTTCCTTAAAAGCGCAGCAACAAAAAATTATTTTTGAAAATGCGGTCTATGACGGTTGTATTTTTAATACGTATCTCGTTTACGAAGAGGGCGATAACGTTTATCTTATTGACCAGCATGCTGCTCACGAAAGGTTGCTTTTTGATCGTTTAAAAGATGAAATGGAAAGGCGAGTGGTTGTTCGCCAGCCCGTGTTGATACCTTATATTCTCAAAGTCAATGCGCAAGAGTCTCATTTTTTGGCGGAAAATCTTGATAAATTGAATGAAATAGGCTTTGAAACGGATGAGTTCGGGACGGACAGTTACAAAATTTCGACAGTGCCTGCAGATTTACAAGATATTGATCTTGGCGGATTTTTTAGTGAGTTGTTGTCGGAAACTGGTGGGCTTCGCGGAATTCGTTTAGCGGAGTTGTTGAGGGATAAAATCGCGATGACTGCTTGCAAACACGCGGTCAAGGGCGGAATGAGATTGAGCGATTCGGAAAAGGTGAAGTTGTTTGAGATGTTGCGTGGTGATATGGGGTTAAAATGTCCGCATGGCAGACCGATTGCGGTAAGAATGACGAAGAGCGAAATTGAAAAGATGTTTAAGAGGATAGTTTAATTGAAAACGGTTGTGATATGCGGTGCTACAGCAACGGGCAAGACGGACCTTGCGGTGGAAATAGCAAAGATGCAAGGCGGAGAAGTTATTTCTGCGGATTGTATGCTTGTTTATCGTGGACTCGACATTGGCACGGCGAAGCCTACTGAGGAAGAAAAAGGCAGGGTTGTGCATCATATGATTGATGTTGTCTCTCCTTTTGAAAATTATTCGGTTGGTGACTACGAAAAGGCTGCATTGCCGATTTTGGAGAAACTTGTAAATGAGGGTAAGGTTCCTGTGATTTGCGGTGGTACAGGGTTTTATATTCAGTCACTATTGTTTAAACGCGGAAACGGGAATGTGGCTTCGGACGCCGATATAAGAAAAAAGTATGAACTTATTGAAAAGGAGCAAGGCAGGGAATTTCTTCATTCTATGCTGGAAAAAGTCGATCCGGAAAGTGCGGAAAAATTGCATTTTAATGACGTAAAAAGGGTGGTGCGTGCTCTCGAAATTTATGAATTGACGGGCAGAAAGAAATCGGAGCAAGATGACGGTTTTTCTCCGCGAAGAGACTATGCTGCGTTTGCTTTTGATTTCCCGAGAGAGGTGCTGTATGAAAGAATAGAGCGGCGCGTAGATAAAATGCTGGAAGACGGGCTTGTGGAGGAAGTGGAGAATTTATACCGTAGCGGAGTTGATGAAAAATGTCAAAGTATGCAGGGTATAGGTTATAAAGAAGTCCTTGATTACCTAAAAAACAGAGTTTCTTACAGTACTATGTCAGATATAATCAAGCAAAATACGCGTAATTACGCCAAAAGGCAGATCACGTTTTTTAAAAAACTGCCTGGGTTGGTTTGGTTAGATCCTTTTGCAGACAGAAAAGAGATAATCTCGCAGATCATGCGTAAATGTGAAATTTAGAAAAGTTAAATGTGGTTTAAAGTTATGGTAGATATTGAAAAACTTATCAATGAGAGTGAAGAATCTTTAAAGGGTTTATTTTTTGAAGCAGAGAAAATTGCTTATAATAACCAAGTCAAAGTTCTCAATGCTTTCAGAAAAAATAAAATTGCACTGAGGCATTTTGTTTCAACTACGGGTTACGGTTACGGTGATGAAGGCAGAGATACTTTAAATACTCTCTTTGCAGATATCTTTGGGGCAGAAGCTGCGCTTGTTTCTCCTAATTTGCTTTCAGGTACGCACGCGCTCACTGTTGGATTGTTTGGGGTGCTTCGTGCGGGGGATACTCTTTTTTCGATTGCCGGAAATCCCTACGATACCTTGATGGATGTTATATCGGGCAAGGATAACGGTTCTCTTGCGGATTATGGTATTTCATTCAAAAAATGTGATCTTATCGGCGGTGATTTTAACTACGATGAAATTAAAAAAGGTTTACAGGATGAAAATGTAAAAGTTGTATTTATTCAGCGTTCGAGGGGGTATGAATGGCGCGATGCGATAAGTGAAGAAAAGATTTCGAAAGCCTGTGCATTTGTCCGTGAATGCGGGTTTAAGGGTTGCATTTTTGTGGATAATTGTTACGGTGAATTCGTAGAAGAAACGGAGCCTACGCAAAATGGCGCCGATGTTGCGGTGGGTTCGCTGATCAAAAACGCGGGCGGTGGACTTGCTCCAACGGGAGGATATATCGTCGGCAAAAAAGAATTTATTGACAAAATTGCAGGCAGACTTACTGCGCCTTCGATCGGCGCGGAAGTCGGATCTTATGCCTTTGGATATCAATATTTTTATCAGGGGGTGTTCCTTGCTCCGCACACTGTTTTGCAGGCGATAAAGGGCGGGCTTCTGATCGGCGAATGTCTAAAAAGGCTGGGGTATGAGACTTCTCCTAAGTTGAATGCTTTACCGTTTGATATAACCCGTGCAATTCGTTTTCAGAATGCAGAGGAGTTGATTTCTTTTATTCAAGCAGTACAGGAGGCCTCTCCGGTGGACAGTTTTGTGTGCCTCGAACCGTGGGATATGCCGGGGTATGACGATCCTGTAATAATGGCTGCGGGGACTTTTATTCAGGGAGCTTCTATTGAACTTTCGGCGGATGCGCCTGTCAAAGAACCGTATATTGCTTATTTTCAAGGTGGGTTAACTTATGAACATTGTAAATATGCTCTTGCAAAAATCCTTGAAAAAATTTGCAATAAGGTGAAGTAGTATTTATAACAATAGTGTTGAATATAGTACTGATAAATTAATTATCTGAAATTAAACAAATGATATAGAAAATTGTGTCAAAAAAGTTGACAAAATTTTTTAAGAATATTATACTGTATTTAGAATCAAATTTAAATTTGGGATACAAGATATTTTGTCTTAAAAGACCTGAATACGACTGGTGGAAAAAGCGGGCAACCGCGGGGGAGTGTTTAGGTAAATCAGCCGACCACCTGGGCAGTTTAATTTTAAACAGCCCGGGTTTTTTGTTTTTTTCGGGCGATAGGAGGTTATAGTATGCAGAATCAGGAATTCAAAACGGGCGAGTATCAGAACAAAATTGACGTAAGGGACTTTATTCAGAAAAATTATACGCCTTATGAGGGTGATTCCGGCTTTCTGTGTGGAGCAACTGAGCGCACGAAAAAGTTAATGAATAAGGTCAATGATCTTCTTAAAGCGGAAAGTGAAAAAGGGGGCGTTCTCGACGTAGATACGGAGCGTGTTTCTTCTTTACTTTCTTATCCTGCGGGATATATTGATCGCGACAAAGAGATTATTGTCGGGCTTCAAACGGACGCACCGCTTAAACGCGGGGTGAATCCTTTTGGCGGAATTCGTATGGCAAGACAGTCTTGCGAAGCGTACGGTTATAAGTTATCAGAGAAGGTCGAGGAAGAATTCAGCTATAAAACGACTCATAACGACGGTGTTTTTCATGTTTATACAGATGAAATGAAGGCGGTTCGTCATGCAGGTTTGCTTACAGGGTTGCCGGATGCTTATGGTCGCGGAAGGATCATCGGTGATTACAGAAGGGTTGCTCTTTACGGGGTTGACAGGCTGATCGAAGAAAAAGAAAAAGACCGCAAAGAGTACGGAAAAAAACTCATGGATGAAAGCAATATCCGTACATTGGAAGAATTATACAAGCAAATTGACTTTTTAAAGAAGTTAAAGGACATGGCGCTTCTTTATGGGGTTGATATTTCAAAGCCTGCTCAAAATGCAAAAGAAGCGATTCAATGGACATATTTTGCTTATCTTGCTGCAATAAAAGAGCAAAACGGCGCGGCAATGAGTCTTGGCAGGGTTTCCACTTTTTTTGATATTTATATCGAGCGTGATATAGCGGAGGGTAAACTTACTGAAGAATCTGCTCAGGAGCTTGTCGATGATTTTGTGATTAAACTTCGCCTTTCCAGACAGTTACGTACGCCTGAATACAATGATCTTTTCGGTGGGGATCCGACTTGGACGACTGAAAGTATCGGCGGTATGGGTGAAGACGGAAGAACACTTGTAACAAAGACATCTTACCGTATTCTCAATACGTTGTATAATCTCGGTGCGGCGCCGGAGCCCAATCTTACCGTTTTGTGGTCGGAAAATCTTCCCGAAGCTTTCAAAAATTTCTGTGCCAAAGTTTCAGTGGATACTGATTCCATTCAATATGAGAACGATGATTTAATGCGCCCGATTTATGGGGACGATTACGGTATTGCTTGCTGTGTTTCCGCGATGAAGATAGGTAAGCAGATGCAATTTTTTGGCGCGCGCTGCAATCTTGCAAAACTTCTCCTGCTTGCTCTCAACGGCGGTAAAGATGAAAAGAGCGGCAAACAACTTGCTCCGGAAGGTGAAAGTTTTAAAGGCGTGCTAGATTATAATAAGGTTCGTGCGGCGTACAGTAAATACATGGGGTGGCTCTGTAATCTTTATGTAAATACTTTGAATGTGATTCATTACATGCACGATAAATACGCATATGAGAAAATTCAGATGGCTTTGCATGACACAGAAGTTGAACGTTTTCTTGCATGCGGTGTTGCGGGGCTTTCAGTCGCGGTTGATTCTCTGTCGGCGATAAAATATGCAAAAGTAACTCCCGTTTATGATGAAAACGGAATGATTACCGATTTTGAGCGTGAAGGGGATTTTCCTAAATTTGGCAACGATGACGACCGTGTGGATGAAATTGCAAAAGAATTGGTGGAAGAATTTTCAGCGACGTTAAAGAAAACCTCCGCGTATCGTGGGGCAATACATACTTTGTCGGTATTGACTATTACTTCCAATGTTGTTTACGGTAAAAAGACGGGAGCTACTCCTGACGGCAGGGCGGCTGGTGAACCGTTTGCGCCTGGCGCAAACCCTATGCACAACAGAGACGTTTCGGGTGCTCTTGCGTCGTTAAATTCTGTTGCGAAAATACCTTATGCTTGTTGTAGGGATGGAGTGTCAAATACTTTTTCTATTGTTCCTTCTGCATTGGGTGAGAATAGGGAAGATAGGGCAGAAAATCTTTGTGACCTTTTGGACGGATATTTTGCGCAAGGTGCTCACCATCTGAATGTGAATGTTTTTGATAGAGAAAAACTTATTGCGGCTATGGAGCATCCTGAGTTATATCCTAATATAACCATAAGGGTTTCGGGTTATGCGGTAAATTTCCACAAGCTCTCAAAGGCTCATCAGATGGAAGTGATCAAAAGAACTTATCATGAGCGGGTATAAATACTTTTATGAATGAATCAAAAGGTATCGGTTCTATAGATTCTGTATATTGTGGATCAGGGGTAGACGGAAAAGGTTTGCGCTGTGTTGTGTTTTTTTCTGGGTGCAATTTGCGTTGTCCGTTTTGTCATAATCCTGAAACACTGTATGGTAAAGGGAAAAAAATTGAGTTAAAAGACCTTTTAGAGAAACTGAAAAGGTATAAACCTTATTTCCGCAGGGGCGGTGTTACGATTTCCGGGGGTGAACCGTTTTTACAAAAACAATTTTATTTGAATCTTTGTGAAAGTTTACGTCAGGAAGGAATACGTGTAGCGGTGGAAACAAACGGTCACATTGTTGACGAGGCTATGATAGATGCTGCGGATGAATTGATCGTCGATATAAAAAATCAGGAAACGGATGACTATGCGTGTTATCAGAAATTGAGAAAGGTTTGTGCGGAAAAGGGGAAAAGGATCAGTTGGACAAATGTACTGATTCCAGGGGTGAATGACACTCAAATCAAGATAGAGAATCTTTGCTCAATTGTCAAAGACGATGATTTTAAATTTCTTCCATTCCGCAAATTATGTCTTGATAAATACAAGAATTTGGATATTGAGTTTCCTTATTCAGAAATTAGAGAAGCTGATATGGACGATTTAAATTGTGCATATTCTTTGTTTAATGGTGTAAAAAATTGAAGTTTCAGACATTTGCGATGTATTATGTGTAACATAAATGATTAAAAATATTGCAAATGAGAAAAAATATGGACAGTGAGAGTAACTATAAAATACAGGCGTACACATTTTTTATGTGTACGCCTGTATTTGTTGATTTGTTAATATAATTATGTTAAGATGTTTTTTAGAAAGGGGGATACAATGATGATAGATGCTTGGTGGTTTGAAAATAAGCAAAAGGAAGAAGATATCTTACAGCCTGAATGGTTTACGCCTAGAACGCATTGCGGAATTTATGCAGAATTTAAAAAAATAAAATTTCCTTTTTATTTAAATGTTGAAATGTTTTGCTCGAAAGAAAAAATTTATTCTAGAACAATAAAAATTGATGAAAAGCAAAATTCACAACAATATGATTTAATGGTAAAAAATAATTCTGTTATAATAAAAATATTTTCAGAAAATATTGGCGTTTTGCCTGAATCTATTCATGTTTTAATTAGAATGAATGATAGAGTTTATAAAAGACAAATTAAATGTAAATATTCGGTGATTCAAGGTTTAACAACTGATTTTAATAATAATCCGTTTCCGGCGGCTGTTGTGTTTATGAGAAAAGCATTTGGAGGGAATTGCCCTTGTATTGGTTGTTGGAGTGATAAGGATGGTAAATATTCTGTTACAGTTCCAAACGGTTTGTATTGTGCTTTTTATGTGGAAGATAATTCATATAAGGAATCTACGCTTGAAAATTGGAGTTGGCGGATGTTTGTGGACAGAGATGAGGTCCACGATTTTAAAATAGGCACAGGTGAAGTTTATGGATTGTCTGTTTGGGAAGATAATGGTGGGAGAGATATTTTATTTATTTATTTTCGTCCTATGATTCTACCGCAAATACGAATGCAGAAATATAAAATAGAATTAAATGGTGTGGATAGAGAGGTAATTGATATACAGCCTGATTTAGAAAAAAATGATTTACGGATATACATTGATAATGAAAAGGTGGAGTTGTTATCCTTACAAAAGATATATGAAACGGGTATTTATAAAGAGGGTGATTATACTTTGATAGGGTATATTGTTCAAGTTAAAAAACCGGTTATGGCAACAGGAAAACATATGTTAATAGTTGAATACGAAACCTTCGGTAAATATAAATCACAAAGTCAAGGAAGAACACAGTTTTTTGTGGATACTCTATTATAAAAATTAAGCAAATTAATATATTTGAGATTATTCAGCTGATTTTAAAAAATTTGCTATATTTATTGTAAAAAAGGACATAGCAGTTGTGCTATGCACCCCAAAAGTTGGACAGACTTTTGGAGGTGCATATTTTTATGGCAAAAAAAGGAAATAAGCAGAAAAAGTATAGCGCGGAGTTCAAGGGA
>CASEHS010000012.1:0-26856 GCA_949287815.1 uncultured Bacillota bacterium
CCAATAATAAACTACACTAAAAAAGTTACAATGGTAATTGTTCAATTATTGCATAATTGTAAAAAAACTATTGCGCATATTCAATTAATTATATATAAATTTAATAAAAAAAACTTGTTAATTTAGACGCATTTCTATGCAAAATAACATTTTTACTATAACGCAAATAATAAATAATTAATTTAAATATTATTTTGTTCATATATAATATGCACTTTTAATTTATTAGAAATACTTTTATAGCAACTTATATACAAGATGTGCACGGATTGTGGATAAACGCACATTTTTTGTAAATAACAAGCACTTAAACAATAGCATTATGCAATATATTCAAAAATTAAATATATTTAAAAACGCAATATATTGCAAAACGCGTTATTGTATAATTATACATTTATAAATTAAAAATAAAAAATGCGTATCTATTATTTTTGATTCTATATTTATCTTTTTTGTTAAGACGCATTTGATACAACTATTAAAAATCTATTATAATTTAATGTGCACTATTTATATTTATGTATTTTATCGATGTTTCATATGAAACATTGATAAAATTATAGTTGCAAACATGTAAACACAATGCTTTTTATTTGCAATTTAACGATCTGGACAAAAACACTTAATTAAATGTAGATAAATATCAAATTTTAGTTAAAATTACCTGTAATTTTCCCGGATTTTTTTGAAAAATAAAAAATTATTCTGTCTCAAATCGTCTGAGAGGCTTTTTTAAAATTGTATTTTTACTCAATTTTAGCCATTTTTTGTTAAAAATAAGTGTGCGCTGTCAGTTTTTTACCCAAAATTATACCAAAAAACATGTTTTTTGATTAACTTAAAATACATTAAAATGGCTAGAAATTGACTAATTTTACTTATTTTTGATCAAATTTTGCTGATTTTAACCAATTTTTCTTAATTTTTAACTACCAATTAAGTCATTTTAAGATAAAAAGGCTTAACGAGGTTTAATTTTTCTGAATTGTTGAGATTTTCCCTTATATTTTCGTTAATTTTATAAAAAAATTATTGTAGCGCAATGAAAATATTTAAAATTTGTTTAGCGCTTTTAAAAATACAGAAGATGCATATAAAATTTATAAAAATAAAAGCCATACTTTACGAACGCAAATTAAACTATGAACGCTAAATAGAGTATACGCACAATAAATAATGAACGCTAAATTTTAATACGCATGAAATATATTCAACGCTAAGATTTAATACGCACTATTTATTTGAAGCGCAAACTATTTATGCGCTTTAAATTAAAATAGCGCGTGATTTTTTAGCGCTTAAAAATTAATAAGCGCTAAAATTCGTACAGTGATAAACACAAATTAATTATTTAAAAATATTCAACTATGTTTAAAATAATGATTTTTGACAATAATTAAAAAAACTTTTTAATTTAAACAGAAAAATTATCTTTTGGAAAAGGCAGACTTACTGCGTAAAAATAAGGTAATAAACCTTTTGAAACTTTAAAAATATAATATCAAATCTGAATTTAAAGAAAACATATTTAGAATTCATGTCAGGCCCCTCCGATCAGGAAATAGAATTGTAGAAAAATTGCCGACAATTCAGATATTATGCCTCATATAAGCGTTTGTCTCTAAAGACTTAAACAGTAAATGAAGATTTAAGATCAAGGATATTTAACAATATATAAAACTTACTTACATAAAGCCTGTCTGACATATGTTCTTAAACAAAATATTGAAATGCTAGAAAGAGACAGATAAGGCAATTGAAAATGTTTATCTAGAAAAACATCTTAGACGGTAAACATAGTTTCGCGGGTACATGAGCCAAAAAAGATTATAACGGCAGCAAACATAAAAGTTTCAGCAAAAAATGTGTTTTTTATTTTTGCAACAGGCAACAGATATAGTCGGTTTCAGATGAAACAGATGATTTTTAATAGTTACAAATAATTATAAACGTTTAAGACGTTCACAGGAGAATTTTTATGGAATATGCTTTTAATATGTTTAATAAGCTTGCTAAAACAGGATTGATTGTCGCACTACAAAAATTTCTTGAAAATGAAAATAAACCTCCGATCGTTTTATGTATAGGCAGCGATCTAGCCATTGGAGACAGTCTTGGTCCGATGACAGGTACGCTTCTTAAACAAAAAACTTCAGGTGAATTTTTTATATACGGTACATTAAAAAAGCCGATAACCGCAAAGGAAGTCCAATATCTGAATCGCTTTTTTCGGGAAACTCATCCCGATTCGAAAATTATTGCAGTTGATGCGGCAGTAGGTGAAAGCGGTGATATCGGTCTTTTAAAAATATATAATAAAAGTTTGCGCCCCGGTCTTGGCGCAAACAAAAAGTTATGCGCCGTTGGTGATATAAGCATAATGGGTATTGTTGCGGAAAAATCTGTTTTCAATTACTCACTTTTGAACCTTACAAGACTGAATCTTGTATACAAAATGTCAGAAATTATATCAGATTCTCTTGCAGACTTTTTTCAATCATTTAATTCAACAAAATTTATAAACCAAGCTGTTTAATGCTAAAAAATCTACGAAAAATTAAAGCAATCAATTTATAATTTTAAAAAAACTATAATTACTGCCATAATTTTCTGTTTGATCTGAAAATTATGGCTGTCTTTTATTTATTTTTGTCCGTGAAATTTTATCGGAATTATATACACTATCGGAGACAGTTGATTTTGATTCTGAACCAGACGGTATGAATTTAAATTATTTGATAAATGATGTATTATATGATTTTTATCTAAATAAATTTTTTAGTGAATTGTTAATTTAAATCAATCAAGTTTGTAATTTTTGCATTTTTGTAAGAATTTACCAAAAAATAATTGCACTTAAATCATTTATCAATTCAAATGGTAAATTTTAATAAGTTTTCCGCATTTTTTTAGATGACTTGCTGTCACTGGCTTCTATATGCTATAATCCAAGAAAAAAAACAGGAGGCTGTCATGTCCGATAAAACACCCACTGCGGAAGAACTGAAAAACTTAGTAGGAGAATATTTATATGACATATGGACGCATCTGACGGAATTTATCGACGAAAGATACGACACGGAACACCTATGGAACAGCGGAGGCAAAAAGTGGAATTATGAATATAAATACCGTCGGGGCGGAAAAACGCTGTGTTCATTATACGCAAAGGAAAAGTGTATCGGATTTATGGTCATATTCGGTAAAGACGAAAGGCTAAAATTTGAGGCGGACAAAACCGATTATTCCAAGAAAACGCAAGCCGTTTACGACGAAGCACAAACATATCATGACGGAAAATGGTTAATGTTTAGTCCCAAAGATACCACAGAGTTTCATGACTATTTAAAACTTCTTGCGATCAAAAGAAAGCCCGATCGAAAAAACTGATTTTTGTAACTACAATAAATTTAAATATAAAAAACTCTTTAAAAAAATTATCTGTATGTTAATAAAAATTATTTAAACAAATCATGTGAAACCGTATAAAATTTATAACAAGTTATAACAATTTTTGAATATTACATTATTTAATACAAGATTTACCTCAAAATAAATACAGAAAAATTTTTTATATGACATTTATCATATTTTTTATATGACATTTATCATATTTTTTATTAATTTGTCTCACTTTTATCATACTGCTTCATATAATTTAAAAGAAATAGCCAAATTCTCTTGACAAAACAAAAAATTTATACTATGCTATCAATAAATAAAGCGGCATAGCCGCAAGAAGGAGAGAAAAAATGAAAAAACTCTTAACGTTATTTGTTTCATTGATGCTGATACTTTCCTTTTCCGTATTCGCCTTTGGCTGCGATGACGATAAGAAAAGTTCATCGGGCGGAAGCGGAACCGTTTCCGGAAATTATAAGGATCCCACAGACGCACAATTAGAGCAGGTTGTGGAGAGCCTGAACGCAACCACGTTGTTCGGAGATTATGAACAGGCAGGCTGGAAATTCGGTCTTTCAGCTTCTGCATCTTTTGATGTAACCATCAAAATGGGAGAAAAGAATATAGATACGGATTTGGATCTGTCCTATAAAACCCTTTTTGAAAACAAGGAAACGACCGGTCTTGCTTTTGCAGGAAAGGGCTCAGTAGACGGAACATTTAAAGCTGATGCAGGAATGGTTGACGATGTAGCTGTAAACAACACGATAAAATTTAAGCTTTACAACGATACCGAATATTTCTTTGTTGATGCCAGTGAAAGTACGGGCGTAGTCGCTCCCGGCGAAGATACCAAAATAAAGATTTCTCTTTCCGATATTTTAGGTAGCCTCGGCGGAAGCGGAATGAAACCTGCTACATATTCCGAGACAGAGGAAGAAGTAACCACCGGTATAAGCGTTGATGAAATCAAAGCGGTATTGGATGAAACAGGTATCAAATTACAAGTAGACACCTCGAACGGGATCAAAGTTAAACTTTCCGCAGATGCAGAATCCTTGAAAACGATCATCGGTGCGATCCTGACCAAAGCAGGTGCTCCTGCTGAAACTATTAATGCGATCAGTTTCTCAAAATCGACCGTTGAATTTTATTTTACAATCGATAAAGACGGAAAATTCTCTCAGGCTACCGCAAAAATTGATGTTGCTGCAAAAATTACAGTCAGCCCCGAAGATCCTGCTTTCGAAGTGACCGCAAAAGTGACGGCAGATATAAAAACTTCTACTGATGGCGTAACTTTGCCCGATCTTTCCGATTTTGTAGACGTTGCTCAGTCTGACACTGCCGTTCCTACCGTTTGATTGCAAAATAATCTGCAAAATTAATCTGAATAAACAAAAAAATCGGTGTGACAATTCGCACCGATTTTTTTATTAATATAAAAATTTACAGGACCATATAAGACACGCAATTTATAAATATCACAGATAAATCGGCTATAAATTTTAAACACACAAAACTGTGTTTACTCTCTGTTCGGATAACGATAATTTTAACTTTATATTATTTTTTCTGAAATATAGCTTAACATATCATAATGTGATATAATATACTCAAAAAAATAAGATATACAGCGCGCATACAAATAATTTGTTTTAAATTTTTACTGAAATCAAATATTTATCATGCGGCAAAAATTGCGTTTGTGTGTTGCTTTCAGTGTATGCTCCGATTAGAAGCATCTTGCATTGGGCATACTGATATTAAAAAAATTATACGGAGGAGAACTCCATGAACCGTGAAGAAATTTACAATTTACAGAAAAAAGAGATCCGGAGCGGAAAAGTATTATCCGTAAAAACGCGTAAAACCGCTTTAATTGCCCTCAGAAACGAAATTAAGGCTATGGAGGGTGAGATATTCGAAGCGCTCAGAAAAGACCTGAATAAGAGCGATTTTGAGGGTTTTATGACGGAAGTCGGAATGGCATATTCGGAAATCGGTTATATGCTTAAAAATTTACCGCGTTTTGCGGCGAAGAAAAAAGTAAAAACCGATATGTCGCAATTTCCTTCCAAAAGTTATGTCCTGCCTTCTCCTTACGGACAAGTCCTTATCATAAGCCCTTGGAATTATCCTTTTCAGCTTACGATCGTACCTTTGATAGATTGTATCGCGGCGGGAAACCGCGCGATCGTCAAGCCGAGCGAATACGCGCCTTACACGGCAAAAGTTCTTCAATCACTCATAGAAAAGGTATTTCCGCCCGAATATGTTGCCGTGATCAATGGCGATGCGGAAGAGACAAAAGCGCTTCTCGATCTTAAATTCGATCTGATCTTTTTTACAGGCGGCACGTCGACGGGAAAAATAATTGCGGCAAAAGCCGCCGAAACGCTCACACCCACCGTTTTGGAACTGGGCGGAAAAAGTCCCTGTATCGTCTGTTCGGACGCAAATATTCCGCTTACGGCAAAGAGGATCGTATTCGGAAAATTCCTCAATGCGGGACAGACGTGCGTCGCTCCCGACTATATTCTCGCGGACCGCTCGATCAAAAATAAACTGGTGGAAGCGTTGAAAGAGCAAATCGTCGCATTATACGGAGAAAATGCGCTTGAAAATTCAGATTATCCGAAGATCATCAATGAAAAACATTTCACAAGATTGGTAAAAATGATCGACGAGGAAAAAACGGTTTTCGGCGGCGATTACGACAATGAGACGTTGAAAATACAGCCTACTTTGCTCGATAACGCAGATTTTTCGGACGCAGCCATGCAGGAAGAAATTTTCGGACCTATTCTTCCCATCATTGCCGTTGACGGTTATGCAGAGATCAGGGAAGCGATCGCAAATAATCCCAATCCTTTGGCGTTATACTGGTTCGGCAAAGACAAAAAAGCAGCTGATCGTGCAATACAGGAAATTCAGTTCGGCGGGGGATGTATCAACGATACCGTCATTCATCTCACATCGCACGAAATGGGCTTCGGCGGAATAGGGGAGAGCGGTATGGGCGCTTATCACGGCGAACGCGGTTTTGCGGCTTTCACACATTATAAGAGCATAATCGATAAAAGCACAAAAATCGATATCACGCTCCGTTATCCGCCTTACAGTCCGAAAAAATTAAAGACGATCCGCAAATACATGAAATAAAAAATGTTGATTTGTTTTTAATTTATTGATTAATTTAATAAATCGATAAAAAACCGCAGTATTTTTGCATACTGCGGTTTTCCACAAATTTTTTACTTAATTGTATAATTTTCCTTTATGATAAAAACTTTGCGGCTTTATTTTTTTGAATTTACAAAGAAGCTATACAATATCGAAAAATTTTTGCAGGTTGATTTTATTGCTCCTTAGCGCTTACACCGTAAATCGACAATTATAAATGCGTGACGTAGTCGGCAAATCAAGTGCATGAAGCATAAAATAGTTAAACTTTATATTTAATAACAAATCAATACATACAAGAAACTTTCAATACACTTTTGATTCGATTTAATGTGTACAATCAGCAATATTAATGCTTTATGCGCCTATAAATCGTACGAATATCGCAAGAAACAGTAAAGTGGGAAGTCGGTTTTGACTCCCCACTTTATTTCTTTTAAATTACATATTATCCTTTTTTCCAATAATATGTGACATAATTCGAGGTCAGATATTTAGCGGCTGTTGTAGCATTTGTGAGTGTTAAATTATATCCCGTCGTTGCAGTTGAAGAAGAATATCGCTTCCACCCGCTCGTTACTTGGAACTTTGCACTTGTCAAATTGGAGCATCCAGCAAATGCATTCTCTTCAATACAAGTTACTCTCGAACCAATTGTAACACTTGTAAGCATCGTACAATTTTCAAACGTGCTTTGATAAATATCTCCACTAAGTATAGTTACATTTGTAAGACTTGATGGAATATAATATGTCGAATTGCTTACTTTAACAGATGTATATCCTGTTTTAAACTTTATTCCTTGATCAAAGAAATAACCAAAGTGATATTTATTAGTATCCCCCTGCTTTTCTACGCCAACAAACGGCAATGTTAACTCCGTGAGATTATTACACCCAGCAAATAGCTCCCAGCCAAGCTCAGTGACATCCGCCTCTAAAACAATTGATTTCAACATTGTGCAATCATAAAAAGCCGAGGTTATAATCCCGCCAGACAAAATTGTAACTTTTGTCAATGAGTTGGGCACATAGAAGCCATCATGCGCCATGCTAATACATGTTACTAATGTTGCATTCGAATATTGCGATGAACCAAAAATATATCCAAATTGCCATCTCCAGCCCTCTGAATAATTCACATTCAACGCATAATCCGACTCACCAACGAAAGGCAAGGTCATACTAGTAATTGAGCAACACCCACTAAACGCACCTTCTCCGATGAACGTTACGGATAAAGGAACCGCTACTTGTGTAATCCAACTACAGTTTTGGAATGCATACTCAGATATCGACGTGGTTCCATCAGGAATGGACAACACTGTTGAAGAGCCTTGTCCGATATACTTATAAAGAACGGTATTAATAAAAGCATACCCTGTAGGCTGATTTCGTAGCCATGCAGTATTATTAAATGCATATTTGTAAACTCGCGTTACTTTTTCTGCCCCTATAATATCCTTGAGGCTTGTGCATCCTGCAAATGCATAAGCTTCAATACTTCTAATACAGGAAGGAATTTCTATGCTTTTAAGTGTAGTATTTCCGTAAAAAGCATACTGATATATACCAGTATATCCACTAGTTATTGAAACAGCAACGTCAGGTATAACAAGATTTTCGGCCAAGCCGATATAGCCATAAATATACTTTTGATTATAAGATCTCGTCGCAAGAATAAGCCCCTCTTCCGTTACATATGCACTTCTTTCTGATGCAATCCACCTAGCATAATATGCAACATAACCGTGATTAGTACTTTCCCGCTCTAAATTAAGAGCAGATTTATTCACGACTTCAATCAACTTATAACAACCTGAGAAAGCAGACATTCCAATGCTGGTGACTTTTGTCCCAACGGTGACACTAACTAAGTTATAACAATTTCTAAAAGCATAGGCACCAATCGTGGTAACACTATCGGGAATTGTTACAAAATATAGCCTATAACAGCCATAAAAAGCATACCAATCAATTGTTTCAACTTTGTTGCCAATAGTTAGATTTTCCAAAACTGTACAGCCATTAAAGGCATCATATCCGATAGAAGTAACCTCATCTCCTATTATCACTTCTTTTATAAATGAACAATTTTGGAAAGCACCCCTTAATATATCTCCTCCCAGGATAGTCACTTTAGTTAATGCTTCAGGAATATAGTAAGTTATTGCATTCTGTCCGCTATAATCCTGTCGTATCGCAACACCGCCATCATATGCATTTTCACCAAAGATATAGCCGAATAATGTTACTGCAGAGGCTTCCGTTGCTTTGCTACCACCGACAAATGGAATAGTAATGCTTTGCAAATTACCGCATCCGCTAAACGCTCCTTTCGCAATTATATCAACAGAATCAGGAATTATGACTTGAGTTAGTTCACTATGGTTCATAAATGCGCTTTGAGCAATAGAGGAAACAGGAAGACCATTAAAAGATGAAGGTATAGTAACCTCTGTCGAGGTTCCATTATAACCAACCACCTCATAACATTCATCTGTGTGCAGGAAGACTAGTCCAGATGTTCCCAAATATGTACCGCCATAAAGATAGGCGTTATTATTTGATAAAACTAATCCTTCTGTAGAAGTTACAGCCATATCATCCGAGTTGAAGTATTTTGACGTATGCCAACCACTAAAATGGGTACCGCTATACTCCCACAAATTCTCTAATTGCTCGTTCAGTTGATATTTCTGAGAATGAACATCTTCACCATTTACAATATAATGAAGAGTAATTTCAGCATAACCCCATTTTGCGATAAATGTTACAGGTTCTTCAGTCAATTTGAACGTATATTCGTCTTGAGCAGTAATCAGTTCATCGCCATTATACCATCCAAGCCATTCATATCCTTCATTAGATATAGCCTTAATGGTTGTATCAGTACCTAAAATGGTTTTCTCGTGCCCCGTAACGGTTCCTGCTTCATGCATATTTATATTTATTGTAATAGGGCTTTCTATCCATTTCGCAACGTATACAACGGGTTGTTCCGATACTGTGATGGTATAATTTAAACTAGCAGAAAGCATGCTACCGCTTTCTGAATACCAGCCTATGAACGTATACCCATCATTAGTAATGGCCGATATGGTAGTTTCCTGTCCCAATACTGTTTTTTCATTACCGGTAACTTCACCAGCGGACTCAATATTTTTCTCCAGCGTTATGGGACATTCAATCCACTTAGCCGTATAAACAACATTGTTTCCCGGCATAACAAAATTATAACTTAATTCTGACGTTAACAGCGTTTCACCATCATACCAACCTAACCACGTGTAGCCGTCATTCGTATTTGCTGTAATAGTTACACTATCACCAACGTTTATAGGCTCGTCATCCTTATGTGTAATACTACCTGCAGAATCGTTATTCTGTTTCGTCGTTACTGAATAATAAGTCCATTTAGCCGTATAGACTACGCTTTTTACCGGCATGTCAAACGTGTAGGTCATGTCTGTCGAAACCAGCTCATTACCATCATACCAACCAAGCCATATATACCCATAATTAGAAGATGCAGAAATAGTTACTTTATCACCGACCGCAACAGGCTCATCGTTTTTATATGTTATACTGCCGGCCTCTGAAATATTCTGCTCCGTAGTTACCGAATAATAAGTCCATTTTGCCGTATAAACTATGCTTTTTGCCGGCATGCCAAACGTATAAGTCATATCTGTCGAAACCAGTTCATCGCCATCGTACCAGCCAAGCCATATATAACCATAATTAGATGCCGCAGAAATAGTTATTTGTTCGCCAGCAACAACCCCTATGCCATCCGTATTTACATTCTTATTTATACCCTCGAAAGTTCCTCCGGACGAAGGCACTATACCACCCGTAATATAGAAACTATAGTTAGATGAGTAGTTTGTGTTTGATCTGTAAGTACGGATATAAATTACATCACCGGCATTAGCCGTAAACGTAGAGGACGCATACGAGGTAGAAT
Source organism: uncultured Bacillota bacterium (assembly GCA_949287815.1). Taxonomy (GTDB): domain Bacteria; phylum Bacillota; class Clostridia; order Christensenellales; family Borkfalkiaceae; genus Borkfalkia. Next base: position 10,561 of record CASEHS010000012.1, read on the forward strand.
ATCTGCGCGTGTTTGACAGAATTACTTGATTCTTCGTAACATTATACACATAAAAATAAGTTGCGTACGATGAACTACTTGAACTCGTCTTATAGTAGAATGTATAAGTTCCACCGTTCAAAGCAGTAAAGTATACATATTTTGCACTTGTGTCTGAGGTAGAACCATTGCTGGTTGTATAAGGCGACGAACTTGTTTTATAGCTTAAAGAGATATCAATAACTCTTGTAGAATAACCGTTTATCGTTATCTCATACCAACCGGCATAAACTACAATATCATTTGTAATATCAGCAGTAAAATCAAATAATTTTGTGCAATCCCTGTCGCTGAACCAACCGCGGAATACATATCCTGTACGATAAATTACGCCGGGATATATTAATCCTTGGGTAGCCGTTACACGCTGTGTTTTTACAGTTCCACTACCATCATTATAATCAAATGTTACCGTGGCAAATGTTTTGAAATCGTTGACACTGCCGCCCACCCCGGCCTCGACACCAAATGTGTAATACGCCCACTTAGCAGTATAAACAACGCTGCTTTCAGGCATATCAAATGTGAATTCCAATTTGTCCGAGAGCAGAATTTCCCCATTATACCACCCTAAGAAAGTATATCCATCATTTGTTGTAGCAGACAATGTAACTTTTTGCCCTGCCTCAATCGCCTCGCCATAATATTCCGAATTTAGTGTACCGGCCTTTTCATCATTCACCGATGCGGTAAGAGTATACCTCGCCCACTTCGCTGTATATACTCCACCTTCTTCAGACATTATAAATGAATATGTTTGTTCGGTTGTCAGTAGTGCATCGCCATTATACCAACCAATCCATGTATATCCGGGATTAGATTGGGCTGAAATGACAACCGTATCACCAATACGCGTCGGATCTTCAACCCCGCTGACAGTTCCAGCAGCAGAAATATTTTTTTCAAGTGTAACCGGGCATTCTTTCCATTTTGCCGTATATTCAACATTTTCCGACGGCATTGTAAAATTGTATGTAAGCTCTGTAGAGACTCTGGTTTCACCGTTGAACCATCCGATGAAAGTATATCCTGGAAGAGTAGTCGCGCTTATAGAAACGTCCTTCCCTTTTGTAACGTTGTAAGAAACAGGAGAATAAACAGCTTTGCCTCCTGCAACGGGATATTCTGCACCTTCTATGTAAAACATGTAAGGTGCTACTGTAGATGCGCTGCTTGAATATTTATACGCACGAACATAGATTACATCACCTTCTTTTGCTGTAAATGATACAGTAGAATACGATGTAGAATACTTCATTGCGTTTGCCAGAATTACTTTATTCTGCGTAACATTATAAACATAAAAATAAGTTGCATATGTTAAAGTCGATCCCTGTGTGCGATAATAGAAGCTGTAATCTCCGCTAGTCAATGTGCTGAAATATACATAGTTCGGATTAGAAGACGATGTGTTTGTGTTCGAGCTATAATAATAGCTTGAACTTGAATTATATTTTGATATTATATCAATTGATGAGTTGCTATTACCAGTTATCGTTATTTTATACCATTTTGCATATAAAACCAAATCGCACGAAATGTCGGAAGTAAAATCATATTTTTCAGCCCCTTCTTTATCTTTATACCATCCGACAAATACATATCCTTGACTTATAGGTACCTCCGGATAGACAATGCCACCCGAAGACGTAACAAGTTGCGGCTGCGGAGCGTTCCCCGCCACACCGTTCAGATCGAATGATACTATGTATTTCTGCTCATTAGTCGCTACATTGCCACCACTGGTTCCATTTACAGTTAAAGTGTATGCGTTCCACTTTGCCGTGTAGGTTACACTTTCAGCTGGCATTGTAAATTCAAATACTTCATTTTCGCTCAATAAGGCATCGCCGTCATACCAACCAATGAAAGTATAACCGTCATTAGTATTCGCTTCAATAGTTATCTCTTCGCCTGCAGAAATTTTATAGCTCTCATATGTGGTTATCGTACCTGCATTTGTATTATTGACTGCAGTAGTAAGCGTATATGCCGCCCAATAAGCTGTATACGTTATACTTTCTGTTGGCATCGTAAACGTATAGTGCGCTTCTTTTGTTAACAATATTTCGCCGTTATACCAACCTAACCAAGTATAGCCGTCATTTGTAGCAGCTGTTATAGTAATTTCTTCACCGACAGTTGTTGTGTTTCCCATTCCGCTCACTGAACCAGCTTCTTCAATATTCTGCTCAAGTGTAACGGGACAAGCCAACCACTTTGCCGTATATATTATATTTTCAGCGGGCATTGCAAATGTGTACTCTTGATTTGAAGAAACCAGCGTTTCACCATTATGCCAGCCCATCCACATATATCCATTTGATGTCGTTGCCTTGATCGTCACGGATTCTCCGGCTGTTGTGCGGACGTTATACATACTTGTAATGCTACCGCCACGAACCTCGCCGATAGCTGTCGTAATTGTATAACTCTCCCATTGTGCAGTAAAGGTTTTTTCTGTGGCAGACATTACAAAAGTATAGCTTAATTCTTTTGTAAGTTCAGTTTCGCCATCATACCAACCTATCCATGTATAACCGCTATTAGTCCTCGCAGTTATCGTAACTTCCTCTCCAACGCGCGTCGGGCCCGAAAGTCCGGATACGTCACCTGCAGAGGTAATAGATTTTTCTAAAGTAACTGGACACTCTATCCATTGTGCGGTAAAAGTCGTTTCCGTTGAAGGCATCTTAAAGGAGTAGCTAAGTTCGTTTGTTAAGAATTTATCGTCTTCATACCAACCAACAAAAGTATACCCATTATATGTTGAAGCAGTGATGGTAACTTCCTCACCGACAACATATTTGCCGCTTAATGAAGAAATCGTTCCTGCATATGTGTTATTCCTTGATAATGTTACTTTTGTCCATTTTGCCGTTAATGTAGTATCAACAGCGGGCATAGCAAACGTATAGCTTAATTTGGAAGAAAGCAGTTCATCATCATTAAACCAGCCGACAAATGTATAGCCGGATTTGGTGGTTGCTGTAACAGTAACCTCATCGCCAACCTTGTATCTTCCATTTAATGCAGTAACTGTACCTGCTGATGTGTTATCGCTTTCGGCTGCAACTTTGACCCACTTAGCAGTATAAGTTACGTTTTCTTTAGGCATGGTAAATGTATAGCTCAACTCGTTCGTGAGAAGAACTTCACCGTTGTACCAACCTACAAACGTATATCCTGCCGCAGTATTGGCAGTAATGGTAATTTGTTTACCCTCTTTTACAGGTGTTCCACTATAATCAGAAACCGTACCCCCATTGATATTTTTATCGGCTGTCAATGTATAGCAACCATATTTTACGGCATAAACAACATCTTTTTCCACTTTGAAAGTGATAGTTTTCTCTTCCGACACTAACCCATCGCCGTTGTACCAGCCGATGAAAAAGTAATTTTCATCTTTATCGGTTGCTGTTAATGTTACTGTGCTGCCGTATTCAGCAAAGGCGAGCAGCTCATTAGTACTTTCACTTTCAACATAATACGAAGTAGCCAATCCCCCCGCTGTCGGCAAACCGGAATTGCTAATGTGGAAATACAGTGTCGCCGAATAGCTTGTATTATTTCGATATGCGCTTACTCTTATAACATCTCCTGCTTTGGCATTAAATGTTACGCTTGCATTAGATGTAGAATAGCAATTCCTGCTACTAAGTATCGAAGAGCCGCTGGTAACGTCGTAAACGGCTATTCGAGTGCCATATGAGGATCTACTGCTACTATTTCGATAATATAATGTATACTCACCGTCACTTAGAATGGTAAAGTAAACATGCTTTTTAGATGATGAGCTTGTTCCAGAGTTCGAAATCGAATATGATGATGCAGGTTTCGTCGTAACATAGTTTCCGTATCCTGTAGTTGTGATTTCGTACCAACCTGCATACAACGTTAAATCTCTCGTCACTGTAGCTGAAAAATCATAGCGCTGTGTGCAGTTACTGTCTTCATACCAACCTGTAAATACATATCCTGTCCTTGTAGGGATTTCAGGGTAGGTTAGCCCTTTAGTTGTAGTAACAGATTGAGCAGAAATTGAACCTAAAGCTCCGTTTAAATTAAATGACACGGTAAATTCAGGCAACGCAAAAAGCGAGCCCTCAATAGATGTATTTCCTGCAGCCGTATTATCTATTTCAACGGTGACAGAATATACCTTTATTAATTCAATTTCTTCTGTAGGATTTGAAACCAGGTAATCAGCATTACTGTCAAAAGCTTTAACCGTTAAAACAAGTTGCTGATTCTCATCCCACATTTCTGCAGCCGCGCTTATTGTGTATGTTGTGTCTTCAATTCTGACTTCGCATTCACCAATCGTCAGTATATATGTATCTGCATACAAAACGCTATCCCATGTAAGTATGTATGCTTTCGTCTCGCTGTCAATATAGTAATTTACATTTTCCGGAGTTCTGAGACGAAGTTTCTCTATAGTGGAACGAGTCGTGGAAGACGCATACCCATTCCTTTGTGCAACAATTGAAATTGAGTAAGTTCCTGCATCATAGCCACTCATATCATATGAAGTATAAGTTAATGTTTCAGTCAACTTATTATTGATATATAATCCATAAGAAGTAGCATTTTTTACCGATGTCCAAGTAAGTACAGATGAGCTCAGATCAAAATTGATTTCCGAGATTGTTCCCAGTGTTTTATGTGCATAACTCTTCGACACATAAGAAGAATTTACAGCATTTGTACCATCGCCATTAGCCCTGATACGTACCGTGTAATATCCTGCGTCATAATTTGAAGGAAATGTCCAAGACATTGAACGTATTGTGGTATTCAACAGCTCTTCGCTACTACCGGAACGCGTTACAATGATTCTGTATCCGGTTGCGCCATTTATTGCGTTCCAACTAAATTCGTCTTGATTTATACTAACAGACGGTGCAGAAAGCTGGATAGAAACTGTCGCTTCTTCTACCCATTCGGCATATAAAATAAGCTTATCTTCAGTTACAATTTCAGCAGTATCAAACTTCTGCGAAAGGATATACCCATCATCCGTTTCACCGTCACTATACCACCAACCGTTAAAGACATATCCGTCTCTTTCCGGAACGAATGTTACCAACCCGTTTTCAGTAGATTGAACGACATTCTCTGCACCTGCATAATTCAGCACAAAAGTAACATAATGTTCTTTTATATTTGCAATCCACCCTGCATAGAGAGTTGTATCTTCCGTAACGGTATTGTTTTCAAAATCCCAGGTTTCTGACAATTTACTGTCAATATACCACCCGCTGAATGTATACCCTTCATACTCGGGAGCATTTGGCGCTGTTACCTTATCTCCCACCGTTAATTCAATACTATATGTATTTTCACTATTTTCAAACTTACCACCGTTAGCATCAAACACAACACTGACATTCTGCACCCATACAGCGTAAAGCGTTATGTTCTCAGATACTATGTCTGACTCAAAGTTCCATAATTCATTGCCAGCAGACGATAGAGACCATCCGATAAAGGTATAGCCTGTTCTGGAAGGTTCATCTTGCGGCTCTGAAATTTTAGAATCTTTTTTAACAGTAATTTCAATTAAATTACCGTTTTCAAACGAACCATTATTAGCATCAAATAAAACAGAATACTCATCCTGAGGAACATTAGCACTCTCTCGTTCATAACCACAAACAGAGCATATATCTCCTGAAAAAGTATGCCGCTCCCTATCAGACACTAAATCTTTATGTTCACATGTAGCCGCATGCCAATGGTACGTGTCGTCGCTTGACCATTCCGCAGAATAGGTGTGCGTATGCTGTCCGCCTTCAATGCTTTCACCACATGCAGCAAGCCCGATTGCACAAGCGACCAACATAAGTATAGACAAAAGTGTTATGAGTAATTTCTTCTTCATACCGTTGTCTCCTTCATTCAATGAACATTTGCCTATGAAAAATATTCACCGAATATTTTAATTGATGAATTTTCTATGCTCACATTATAGCATTTTCGGCTTGCAGTGTCAACATTATTATAGAAAACCGAAGTAAGTTGTACATAACACGCTCCATTTCATGAACAAACCCTCCCGATATGTTCACTGATTAAAATAATTTGTGAACATATCGATGGGACCGGTTCCATCGGTATGTTCATTCCGTTTTCAGCACAAGCATCTTGCCGAGCCTGTTCATCATGTCGGCTTTATGTTCCATAAGGGAGTGGGCATAGCGGTTGAGCGTAACGGTCGGGTTCTTATGACCGAGAATTTCGGAGAGCGTCTTTACGTCCATGCCACATTCGAGGGCGCGGGTGGCAAAGGTATGCCGCAGGGAATGAAAGCCCTTGTGCGGAATATTCAGTCTTTTCAGGAGCAATTCAAAACTTCGCTGGTAGGAGCGGACGGATACAGGCTTTCCGTTTGCGGATACCACGAAGGGAGAAGAGCTCTTTCTCTTTATACCTTTCAGGATAGGCAGCAACTGTTTCGGCAATGGGATCACGCGGCGGGATGTGATTGTTTTCGGCTCGTCTATGATAAGTCCGTCCTTACCGTCGTGGCATGACTTGGAAACGGCCAGGATTCCTTTCGTAAAGTCTATATCGCTCCATTGCAGAGCCATAAGTTCCCCGATGCGCAGGCCGCTGTACAGACAAAGAATAATGCCGTACAGCTTATTCTTCATTCCGTTCAAAATTGCTTTCTCAATCTGCTTCTGTTCGGCAAGAGTAAAGCACTCCACGGGCTTTTCTTTGAGTTTCGGGCGTTTGAGTTTGTCCGCCGTGTATTCTTTCGTTAACCCCAGCAGGCGCGCCGTCTTGAGAGAACTCTAAATGACGGAAATTATTGCGTTTACACTATTGGCGGAAAGTCCTTTTCCGGTCTTACGGTTGCCGCTCTGTAAAAGCTCTGTAACGAACGATTGCAGAACAAGCGGAGACAAATCGTCCAGCTCCATGCCGCCGATTTTGTCTTTGATATGCTGCTCTATGATGAGCCTGTACCTCTCGTAAGTCTGCACTTTGACGGATGTGCGAATGTAGTTTTCCAGCCATTGAATGAGCCAATCTATGTACTTCATAAGTCCTCCAAAACGTATAATTTTCTCAAATGGCAGTTATGCGTGCGCTTGGCTTATATACAAGTCGGCGGCAAAGCTGACGGTGCGGCTGACGCCGCACCGTCACCCGCTCGCTGCGCTCGCGGGCGCCGAAGCCAAGCGCACGCCCGAACAGACAAAGCGGGCAAACGGAAATCAAAGGCGGCGACGGCGCGGGCGTTCGCACGGCGCGGGCGTTCGCTGCTAACCCGCTTGGCGAAACGCCCCGCTTATTCCGTCGCGCCGTGCCTTGATTTTCACCGTTATGCAGGTCGCTATGTGTTTTTCGGGAGCGGCGCGATAGTTTTTCGGCTCTCCTAAGCGGTCGAGCAGGCTTCAATGCAGCTTTCGACGCCATGTGAGAGATAGGTTTTTTACCGTTCCGCGAAAATGTTACTTTTTCACAAATGACGGCAGTGTGTGCGCTTGGCTATTAAACAAGTGCGCCGTTTTTTTACCGTCCCGAAACATGCGGTTTACATACGTTTGACATTACCCTGTGAGAGCGAGACGTGCGCTTGGTATATATACAAGCGGGACAATTCAGCAATGTAACTTTCATGTGACCTCGGTGTACCTTCTTGCCCCTCGTGAGAGCGAGGCGTGCGCTTGTCTTTGATACAAGTAGAGTATTTTAGCGTGCGACTTTAATGTGACCTTAGTATACCTTTTTGCCCCTCGTGGCAGTGAGGCGTGGCTTGTCTTTGAAACAAGTAAATCATTCAGCGGGCAGGTTTCTCCTGTCCGTTTTCTCTTTCTGTGAGTTTCTCTAACCCGTCCAGGAAAGAGGACACGAGCAGTTCATATTCTTCGCCGGACGTTTGGGGCTCGCCTATGGTATAGACCTTCAGCCCGAGCGTGTTATTCTTGATTTTTATCTCTTCCAATCAGCTCGCCTCCTTTTCGCTTAGTTTTTGTTGCAGGAACAGTAACAGTCGCTTGTTTTTCTGCCGGATATACTCCGTACTGTAATTCAGGTCGACCGCCGCGGCTTCCTGCGTGAGACCCAAAACGTACAGTTCGTAATAGACGAGATACAAATCGAGCGGCGCTGAATTGATAGTTGCGGCATATGTGGCAGCTAATTCCGTCACGCTGTGCGGGAGAGTATCGAAGGCAGCGGAAAAACGCGCCTTGCTCGTATAATACAGGCGTATCGTCTTTAATTGCTGTTTTATTTCGTTGAGCGTCATAACACTGTTCCTCCCGTTGTGCGCTTATCTTAAACCTTAAACTCGCAAGGTTTTTGCGACTTTCAAAAATTTCTTTGAAAATTTTTACTTTCGGTGATAGCATATCAGCCAAACCTGCAGGTTTCCTTCAGGTTTGAAAAACTTTCCCCTTAACATTTTCTGCTTACAGTAAACCATCCGAATACGACACTTTTTGTCGTATTAGAAAAACTTTTTTCTTGCAGTTTACAGGGAATTGGTGCCAAAACCTGTCCCTAATTTCAAAGTTGCTTTAATCTTACCGGTTAAAGGTGCAGGTTTTCTTCACCTTTCCAAAATTTCATTCCCATTAAACCACGCAAACAGGACAGTTTCTGACCTGTTATAAAAATTTCTCCGAGAAAACAAAAAAAGACCGTGACCGCAGACAAAGTACAGACGATTGCTCGTCCGTCTTGCCTGACAGTCACGGTCACCCGGTTTTTCGTCGTCTTGCGACTACTTTCCGCGGCACTATTCCCACAGTCAGTAAAAGTTAGTCCGTGAATATAAAGCGTTCCGGCTTGTTTGTGCTTTTATTCTACCACATCTCCGCACCGTTTGCAACCGACGGCGCCGTTAGTAAAACCCAAGAAACCGCAACTCCTGTTGACAATTCAGCAACTCAAGGTGACATTTTCGTACCTTTCGGCTTTTGGATGTTGGGAGAGCGGCATTGTCTGTCAAAGGCGCGCAGCAATTTTGGGGGGATTGGAAACAGATAACTTTTACAAAATTCCTGCGCGTCCCCGTGGGGGCAGACCTTTGACAGACTGCGCCTTGCTCTCCCGTTTCGGTTGCGCCGAAAGGTACGCATTCGTACGGAAAAGGTTCCCTCCGTTGGGGTTTTCTACGGATTTCCTACGTCCGACTCTCCTGTTATTCCGTTCGGAAAAGTGCTATGCTTTCGGTAAAAAATTCACGGAGGATTTACAAAAAATGAAAACAGCGGCGGTCTATGCCAGATACTCATCTGACAACCAGACGGAACAGTCCATTGAAGGACAGTTGAGGGTATGCGAGGAATACGCGCAGAGGAACGGTATCGTCATAGTAGATACCTACATCGACAGAGCCATGACGGGAACGAACGACAACAGGCCGGATTTCAGGCGCATGATAAGAGACAGCGCCAAAAAGTCCTGGGATTTCATTCTTGTTTACAAATTAGACAGATTTTCCCGCAACAAGTACGAAACGGCGATCCACAAGAAAACGCTCAAAGACAACGGGGTGAAAGTGCTCTCCGCTATGGAGAATATTCCCGAGACTCCGGAAGGCATCATACTCGAAAGTCTTTTGGAAGGCATGAACCAGTATTTTTCCGCCGAGCTCTCGCAGAAGATACGCAGAGGTATGCGGGAAACGAGGCTGAAAGGCAACTATCAAGGCGGGCCGCTGCTATACGGGTATAAGATCGACGGCAGGAAGATCGTCACAGACGAAACCGAAGCGGAAACGGTGCGGTATATCTTCAGCGAGTATTCCAAAGGCGTTCACGTCAGCAGCATCGTAAAATCCCTGACCGACAGAGGCGTTTTCTATAAGGGAAAGCCGTTCGAACTATATATCATTTATACGATGCTGAAAAACGAGAAGTACACCGGCAGATACCGTTACGGGAACGACGTGTTCGAAAATATGTTCCCGCGAATCGTATCGAACGAACTCTTTGAAAGGGTGCGCGCCATCGTGGAGAAGAACAAACGCGGCAAACGGAGCGTCAAGACCGTTTATCTGCTCCGAGACAAAATGATATGCGGTCACTGCGGTATGCCCATCGTTGCGGACAGCAACACCCGCCAATGCCGCGGCAGCGAATACTATTACAAGTGTAAGGGCAGAAAGAACAAGCTGAATGACTGTAAGAAAAAGACCGTCCGCAAAGAAGAACTCGAACGGCTCGTGTTGGACGCAATCATAACTCGCCTGAACGACAAAGGCTTTATGGACAAATTCGTACAGGATATCCTTTCGGAACAGGAAAAGCGGAGCAGAGAGCGTTCCTCGCTGCAAGCCCTTATAAGAGAACAGAAACAGATAGAAACTTCACTGAACAATATCATGACCGCGATAGAAAAAGGCGTCGTTAACGGTACCACGCAAAAGCGAATGAAAGAGCTGGAAGCGCGGCAGGAAGAACTCGAACGGCTCATCCTCATAGAACGGAGCAAACAGTCAGTGACTTATACAGAAGCGCAGATACGTGAATATTATGAGAAGACGCTCAAAGAGGAACCGCAGTCGCTCATAAACCTGCTCGTAAAACAAATCGTCCTGTTTGACGACAAAATAGAAATATACTTCACCGCTCCCATAGCGGCAGGCCCCGATGATGATCGGGGCTTTCTTTTTTGCGAGTTTTCTTTCTGAAACACCTCCGGATTTGCCTTTTCGGTCAGGCTATGGTAGCATAGGACTTCGCGGACGTCAACGGCCGCAAAATCGTCGCTGAAAATATCCATATAAATACTTTGAGTCGAACAAGGTCTCCTTGCTCGGCTTTTCTCATGTCAGAAAAAATAAATTGTAACTCCTACGCAACGATTTTGCTTTGTCCCGTTGACTTCCGCAGACCGACAGAGATAATGCTTCACTTATACCGTCCTATGCTCCGTCGCCTCTTGCCCGAAAAGGGCAAATACAATTCGGAGGTGTAACTCAAAATGGAAATGTTGGTAACCAAGTTCTCAAACGGAAAGTATCGCAACGAAGGCGATTTGTTCGCAGAGTCTATCTCAAATGAGAACGTCAAGCTCATGGGAGAAATGATCGCATTGCAAGCATTAAGGACTGTAAAGAAGTTCGATATGAAGGTAGCAGACAGACTGTATATAGGGCTCATCAAAGACCTGCACCATATGAACGAAATAGACCATATCGTATCGGATGGCTATGACGTAGCGCAGACTGCTATCTGCTTTCTTTATCAATTTATAGGTAGAAAGGCATCTGAAATTTACGGCAAAGACCGCAAAGGAAAAGAAATCTCTATCAAACTTGCTTGCTATCGTGAAGTAGACCGCTTCATCAATCTTCTTCGTAACAGACCGGACAGGCGAGGAACGGTCGTTGAGTCCATTGATTTTACGGATTATAAAGCGCTGCCGATGGATCCCGTGAACTGCTTTGAACATGAACAAACAGATTACACGAAATACGATGAGCTTGCCGAGGCGTTACAGTTATCTGCTTTGGAACTCGCCATTCTGAACTGCTATATGAATGGCATGGTACAATCCGAAGTATGTGCCGAACTCGGTATCGGCAGAGGCAGAATCAACAGCAGAAAAGCAAGTATCCGCCGTAGATATTATGACCTGTACGGCGCGTTATGATATGACATTGAATTTCATACAAACATAGAGGCAGGCACCATGATCTGATGTCTGCCTATTTTTATGTGCCGCCGTTTTGAGAAAAAGCCGCTGAACGCCGCTATTTGGCTTTCCGCGCTGTGGACGATTCCTTTATCGCCTGAATACGTTTCAAGCCGCAGAAGGGCTATTACGTGCCTTAAACGATGTTTTATTCCCTGATTTATATTTTATACAAAATATTGTGCCTTGTATCACCTCCAGCCCATATATATCGTGTCGATTTAGGCTAAATGCGCTTTACGACGTTTAAAAAGGGGATAATGTTGATTTTTTAAGTACGCCCTGATATAATTGAATCAACACTAAAATGCTTGTCGTCAAACAAATTATTTTATCGAACCAAGCGACGATCAAAAAAATATAACCTTTCAGAAAGGAGAAAACAGAAATGAAAAAGGTCAAAATAGATCCGGGCGTGTGCGGATTTGTTACTATGGTGGAAGCAGAAAGCGAAGACGGAATAGAAGTGAAACTTCGCATCAGATCGGGGTGCGATGCCGTTATGAAAATGATGAAAGAATTAGGAGATACTTTTGATGCGTTTGAACTTTGTTTAAAAAAGCCGGGCGAAAATATGCTGTATGAGTATGCCCGTAAAAACTTTCCGGGACATGCTTCTTGTCCTGTAATTGCGGGTATCGTGAAATGTGCAGAAGCGGAATGCAACCTTGCTTTACCCCGTAATGTTTCTTTTACTTTTGAAGATTAAAAATAAAAATGGCGAAATAAAATAACCCCCAAAAGTTTATCCAACTTCTGGGGGTTATTTATTTTTAAGTCAAAACTATAAATTATTCTTCTGTTTTGGTTTCTTCCGCGGCCTTTTCTTTTACGGAATTGCTGTTTCCGAGATAAGTTCCGAAATAGGGGGCACGCTTTGCAGGTCTAGAAAAAGCAGCGGGACGGCTGTTTTCTCTTCTTTCGCGCTTTTCATAAGGCTTTCCGTCACGGTTGAATTTGCGGTCTTTATTGAATCCGCCGCGTCCTCCGCGACCGCCGCGCTTTTCAAATCTTTCCGAACCGGGTTTGAGGTTGTTGGGAACGACCACAATATAACGGTTGGGTTCTTTGCCTTCGCTCTGCGTTTTTACTTCGGTGCTGTCTGCAAGTGCGGAATGAATGACTCTTCTTTCATAAGGCGTCATAGGTTCAAGAGAAACTTTTCTGCCTCTTTCAACTGCTTTTTTGGCAATTTTTTCAGCAAGGCGTTTGAGTGTTTCTTCGCGTTTTTCCCTGTAATTCTCACAATCTACCACAACTCTGCGGTATTCGTCTCTGCCGATATTGGCAACAGCGCCTGCAAGTACCTGCAAAGAATCGAGAATTTCGCCTCTGTGTCCGATAACGGCATCAGAATGAGTGGTAATAACGTTAATTTTCGTATGCTCGCTGTCTTCAACGAGTTCGTTTGTGGCGGCTATGTTGAGTATCTCAAACACACCGTCCAGAAAATCCACAGCTCTTTCCCCGTCAGTTTTTTTCTTGACGATCCTGACTTTTGCCTTGACTGATTTGAACAGTCCCTTTTTTCCCTCTTCGAGTACGGTGATCTCCGCCTCTTCACGGGTGAGCCCGGTCTCTTTCAGACCTTCTTCCACCGCATCTTCCACCGTTTTTCCGGTGAATTCGTATCCTGTCATTTTTTCTTTCCTCCGTTCCGCTTAGCGTTCTCGTTTGTATTTCTTACCGCCTGCGGGATGCGTTTATTATACTTTTCCTGGATTTCCTTTTCTTCTATCTTTCTGAATTTCGCATCTATTACCAAATTGATGCACAGTGTGCTTATGATACCGAATATATTGCTCGTGATCATGTAAATACTGAACGCTGCACTGTAGAAGAAAGAGAAGATACCGAAGATGATCGGCATGACGATCATCATTACTTTCTGTGTTTTCTGACCTCTTCCGTCCGCTGTCTGCAATTCATTCTGCGCTTTCTGGCTCTTGGAAAGAATAAACTGCGAAAGGAACATCGTACCGATAGAGATAACTATGAGAATATAATAACCGTTTGCGGTATTTTTCCAGTAAGAAAGGTTCTTTGTGATCTCGTTATAAATGGTTTTATCCACGCCGCTCTCTCTCTGAACGGGGTGTTTGAACGACGTATCCGGCTGCCAGATATTTTTGACCCAAAGGAAGCCTATTTTATTTTTCTTATAATAATCAGCGGCGGCTTCGCGGCCCTCTTCGCGGATGAATTCTTCCGCAACCATTTTATCGGTCACTTCCGTATCGCCGTAAGAAAGTACAATATCTGCAAGCTCTTTTGCCGTTTCGTTCTCACCGAAAGCATTTTCAGCTTTGGCAAGTTCTTCATTCACGGCAATATAACCGGTTTTTGTGAATCCTTGTGCATTCCAGTCCACTAAGTCGGGATCGCTTTCCGATTGCGCCTTTGCATAAACGAAAGAATAGGAAACAAGATCGCTTTCACTGCCGTAAGAAACCGTTCTCACCGCGTTAAACTTTCCGTCTTCCAAAGGTAAGCATTCTTTTTTCTCAGTAGAAGAAGTAGGGGCAAAACTGAGCAGGGGAGCGACCACTCTGTCCGTCTGAACATAGTAATAAGAAGTGCTCTTTGCACTCTTTTCGTTCTCCCAGCCTTCTCCGCCCATAAGCTGATCTTTTTTCGCCGAGTCGGAAGTTTCAACGACCGTCCTCACCTCATATTCGAGCAAGGCTTCGGAATCCGAATAATATTCAGTCCTCGTTACGATATAAACTTTACCGTTTTTACCGTCCTGTTCGGTAAAGGAATATTCAGTACCCGATATATTTTCGGGTGCGAAAGTATCCACGATCGCAACCGAATAGGCATCCGCCATTTTTTTATAAACGTTTACGTTCGTATAGTTGGAATAGGAAGTAAAAGCGTTCAACACGAAAATGAATACGACGAGCGTAACGATCATAGGCAGGCACGCCCCGAACATGGAGTAGCCGTTCTTTTTATACAGCTCCATCATCTTCATGTTGTAAGTCTGCTGATCGTTTTGATACTGTTTCTGTAATTTTTCCAGCTGCGGGCGCATTTTTTCCATTTTCAGGCTGTTTTTGCGCATTGACGCTTTGGAATAAACATCGAGCGGCAAAGTAATGAGTTTGAGTACCACCGTAAAGAGAATGATACCGAGACCGACGTTACCGACAAGACCGATGATCCATTGTATGACCTTTGCAAGCCAGTTCAGACTTCCGCTTTTCTGGCCGAAAAACAGTCCGATCTGGTTTGTTATATCCGAGATTCCTGCTAAAAAATTCCACATATTAATAACCTAAAAAATTTTTCAGTATAACCAGCGCACCTTGAAATAATTTTCGGGCGCGGGGTCGTACCCGCCTTTAGAAAAAGGATTACAACGCAAAATCCGCCACATACCCAGCAAGATCCCGAGAAAGACGCCCTGATTATTGATGGCTTCGAGGGTATATTGCGAACAGGTAGGGCGGTAAAGGCAGGTTTTTTTGGAAAGATATTTCTGATAAAACAAAATGGCGCGCATACACAGCATTTTCAGATAAGGTCTGAAAACGTGTTTGCGCAGATATCTGACCGTTTTTCTGAATTTTTCTCTGCTCATGAGAAAAATTTCTCCCTTTCGAGTATGCCGCAAAGACTTTTTCTGATCGCTTTAAGGGTATAGACTTCCGACTGTTTCGGTAAAATGACAAAACAATAAGGCTTAGAAAGATCCTTGCAGACGCTTCTGAAAGCTTCTCGGATCAGCCTTTTGATCCTGTTTCTTTTTACGCTTGTCCCGTGTTTTTTGCTCACACAGATGCCGAGCGTCGTTTCCTTTGCGGGCATATACAAAACAATTAAAGCAGGGGAAAAACACTTTTTTCCCCTTGAAAACACTTTTTGAAAGTCCTCGTTTTTCTTTAACCGTTTATAAATCACCTTAAAAAGTCCTTTTTCCTGTTATGCGGAAAGCTTTTTTCTGCCCTTGTCTCTTCTTCTTTTCAGGGTCCTTCTTCCGCCCTGCGTCTTCATTCTCTGACGGAATCCGTGTACTTTGCTTCTCTGTCTCTTTTTAGGCTGATAAGTTCTTTTCATATTTCAAAATTTCTCCTGTTTAATGTTGCAAATGCTATTATACTCAAAAATACTTTGCTCTGTCAACCGTTTTTAAGCCGTTGTTCTTACGGGGAGTATCAAATACAGGAAAGAATCCCCTTCGGACGGCGTCAAAATGCAGGGCGCAAACGCTCCGTTGAAGCTGATCCTTACCGAATCTTCGGAAACGGCATTCAGGCATTCGCCGATATATTTGCTGTTGAGCGAAATAGTTACGTCCTTTCCTTCCAGAAGAACGTGCACGCTTTCGTCTACTCTTCCCATGGAAGTATTGGAAGTTACCGCCATATTGTCTTCCTTGATATCGAACGTAAGGATACTGTTTTTATCCGTCCTTGCAAGAACGGCGGCTCTGTCCACGCTCTCTTTTAAGCTTTCCTTATTCACGATCACTTCGCAAGTGAATGATTTGGGGATAATGTTATTTACGTTGATAAATTCTCCCTCGTACAGCCTGCTGCAAACGGTCGTATCTTCCACGCAGACAAGAAGCCTGTTTTTCTGAAC
>CASEHS010000012.1:26865-65255 GCA_949287815.1 uncultured Bacillota bacterium
ACCGAAAGGATATTCTTTTTTGCGATCGCCATTCTGTAACCGTCGAGCGCGGTGAAAGACACACATCCTTCTTTCGTTTCGATCAGGCAGCCTTTGAGAACGGGTCTCGAATCGTCCTGCGCGCAGCAAAAGGTCGTTTTCGCGACGAGATCTTTGAGATCTTTTGCTTTCAAAGAAAAATGCGATTCGCGGACATTGAGATCGATCGCAGGAAAATCCTGTGCTTTGAGAACCTGGATACAGCTTTCGGAATTTCCGTATCTGATATTGAGCTTGTCCTCTTCGCCGGCCATGACGATCTGTACGTTTTCCAGTTTCTTAATAAAATCCGCGAAATATTTACCGGGTACGCAGAGTTCTCCCTCTTCTAAAACTTCCGCTTTTATCTTTTTCTCGATGGAGATCTCCGAATCGGTTGCAAGCAGAATAAGCGTATCGTTCACTGCGGAAAGCTTGATACATTCCAATATCGGATTTGTCGTTTTCGTGCTGCAAGCCTTGACAACTTTCATTACTGCGTCGGAAAGATCCACGCCTTCACAGATTATTTTCATAATTCCTCCGTTCAAGAAAAAATTCTACCCTTACGGGATTATTATATAAATATATTTTATTATAAAATGTTATTATTAATAATAAGGGATGTAGAATTGTGCATAACTTCGCTCAAATCCCGAAAAACATCCTCTTTTAACTGTATTATATATAAAAACGCAGAAAAAAGCAAGCAACTTACCGATAAAAAGGTGTGGACAATCGTTGATTTTTCTGGGGATAAACTCGGGGATAAAGAGTGGAAATGTAAATAGACTTTCCACAAAGCGGGCAGAAGTATGAGTGAGCAATAGAAGAAAAAGAAAGGAAAAAAGGTAGTTATCAAGAATTACACAAGAGAAATCAACAATGTGGAAAACCGGAAGTGGAAAAGGTGGATAAGCAATTTTTACAAAATAATTGAAAAAGAAAAAAAAGTATGATATAATAAAAATATGGAACAAAATCAGGAAAAAATATGGTTTTCTCTCATCAATGAAGGGAAAACGGGCGAGAAATTCGAAAGATTTTACGGGCTTTTAACCGAATACAACGAAAAATTCAATCTTACACGGATTGTGGATAAAGAGGATTGCAAGATAAAACATTTTCTGGACAGTATTTCGGGCGAAAGATTTTTTCCGAAAGGCGCGAGCGTTGCGGAGATCGGTTCGGGCGGGGGATTTCCTTCCGTGCCGCTGATGATCGTAAGGGAAGATCTGAAATTCACTTTGATTGAATCGTCCGAAAAAAAGTGTGTTTTTTTAAGGGAAATCTGTAAACAACTTGATCTGAATGCCGAAGTTTATCATTTGCGTGCGGAAGAGGCGGCAAGAACGCAGCAATTTCGGGAAACATTCGATGTTTGCTGCGCAAGAGCGGTAGCAAGGCTCAACACTCTTTCCGAATATTGTATCCCGTTCGTAAAAAAAGGCGGAAGATTCATAGCATATAAGGGAAAGGCGGAAGAAGAAATTTCGGAAACAGGGCATGCTTTTGAAGTTTTGGGCGTAAAACTTGTCAAAGCGGAGTGTTTTACTTTGCCCGACGGATCGGAAAGGGCGATCATCGTGGCAGAGAAGGTAAAAGGTACGCCGGACGGGTATCCGAGAGGACGGGGAAAAGAGAGGAGTAAACCGCTGTGATAGTTTGTGCGATCACCGGGCATAGGAGGCTCGGAAGAGATTTTTCGGAAAGGGATGCGGAAATAAGGCTTATGCAACTTGTCGGAATGGGTGTGGATGTGTTTTTATGCGGCATGGCGATGGGTTTTGATATGCTGTGCTGCGAAATACTTCTTCGGCTTCGGGAAAAGTATCCTATCAAAATAGTTGCGGTCATACCCTGTAAAAACCAGAGCGAAAAATTTCCGGAAAGCGAAAAGAGAAGATACGAAAATCTGAAACTTGCCTGCGACAGACAGGAGATTCTGCACGAGAAATACGTGGAAGGCTGTATGTTTGAGCGCAACAGAAAAATGGTAGACGAATGCGATCTCGTTTTTGCCTATCTCAAAGAGGCGAGAGGCGGAACGAAATATACCGTCGATTATGCAAAAAAGAAGGGAAAACCCATAGTATTTTTATGAGTTTTCATTAAACTGATTTTTTTCGGAAAAACGGAAAAAGTCAGAAAATAAATATAACTTTCTTAATTTAAAGAGAAAGGAGGAGAAAATGAGTTGGTTTGAAAGAATGAGCGGTCTTGAAATCGCATATTTCATTATAGCCTGTATCGGCACAGTCCTTTTGTTGGTGCAGATCGTGATGATGATCATAGGAGCGGACGGTGACGCCGATTTAGATACGGACACGGACGGAGACGGTGCGCTGGATTCGCATACGGACACGGGTATTTCCCTGTTCACGATGAAGGGGCTTACGGCTTTCTTTGCGATCGGCGGCTGGACGGGCGTAGTTCTCTTGTCTTACGGTATCAAAGCGGCGATATCCGTATCTGTTTCCGTCGCGGCGGGGCTCGTGGCGTATGTCGTGGTATGGCTGATCTTGCGCGCGGTATTGAAATTGCAGGAAGACGGCACGCAGGATTACGGCACGGCGGTCGGAAAAACGGCGACGGTGTATGTAGGCATTCCTCCCAAAAGGAGCGGCAGAGGCAAGATCACCCTCACTTTGCAGGGCAGATACACGGAAGCGGATGCCGTAACGGACGAGGAAGAAAAGATACCCGTGGATGAAACGGTGGAGATCGTGGAAACTGCGGGAGATTTCTTTGTTGTGAAAAGAAAAAGCAACAACGGCTGAAAAAAGTTAAAAACGGGTAGTAAATCCGATAAAAAGAGAGAATAAGGAGAGAAAATCATGCAGGCTTGGATTGTTGTTCTGATCGTGGTCGCGGTACTTGTACTGTTTATGCTGCTGCTCATGGTACTTACGCGGTATAAGAAATGCCCGCCCGACAAAATTATGGTCATTTACGGTAAAGTAGGCGCGGATAAAAACGGAAATGCGCGCAGTTCGAAGTGTATTCACGGCGGTGCGGCGTTTATCTGGCCGCTCGTGCAGGCGTTTACATATCTCGATCTTACGCCCCTTTCGATCAGCGTAGATCTGAAAAGCGCGCTGTCCCGTCAGAATATCCGTATAGACGTACCTTCCATATTCACCGTCGGTATCTCAACCGAACCCACGGTCATGGAAAACGCGGCGGAAAGGCTGAGAAACCTGAAAATGCAGGAAATACAGGAACTTGCAAAAGACATCATTTTCGGTCAGTTGAGATTGGTCATCGCAACGATGAATATCGAGGAGATCAACACCGACCGCGATAAATTTCTGGAAGCGATTTCGAGAAACGTGGAAGGGGAACTCAAAAAGATCGGTCTTCGCCTGATCAACGTGAACGTCACGGATATTTCCGATGAATCGGGCTATATCATCGCGCTCGGAAAAGAAGCGGCTGCAAAAGCGATCAACGATGCGAAAATTTCTGTCGCGGAAGCGAACAAAGCGGGTTCTATCGGTGAAGCGAACGCGAAAATGGAAGAGCGTGTGCGCGTTGCACAGGCGGAAAGCGAAGCGATAAAGGGCGAAAACAAAGCGAAAGCGGAAATCGCAAAGACGCAGGCTGAACTTCGCGAAAAGGAAGCGGAAGCGTTGAAACTTGCGGTAACGGCGGAAAAAGTACAGGCGGCAAAGGCATTGGAAGAAAGCTATGCTGCCGAACAGCAGGCAGAAATTTCGCGTGCGGCGAAAGAAAAAGCGACGCAGGAAGCGGACGTCATCGTCTCCTCCGAGATCGACAAACGTCAGAAAGAAATAGAAGCGGATGCAGAAGCGGAGCAAATGCGCAGAAAAGCAAAAGGTGAAGCGGACGCGATCTATGCGAAGATGGAAGCGGAAGCGCGCGGTATCCGCGAAAAGCTTTCCAAACAGGCAGAAGGTTTAGACGCGCTCGTGAAAGCGGCGGGCGGCGAAGCGAACGACGCAGTGCGCCTGATGCTTGCCGACAAGATCGAACAGCTCGTAGCCGAACAGGTAGAAGCGATCAAGAATATCAAAATCGACAAAGTCACCGTATGGGACGGCGGGGAAAACAAAGACGGAAAGAGTGCGACAGCCGGATTTTTGAGCGGACTTTTAAAGAGTCTGCCTCCTTTGGAAGAGATGTACAACATGGCAGGGCTTACCCTTCCCAAAGTGATCTCTCCTCAGCCTCAGACGGAAAAAAAGGCAGCGGAAACTTCCAAAACTTCTGAAAAACCCGCAAAAAAGTCGGAAAAGTCAGAAAAAACGGAATAAACCTGATTATATAAATTAAATCAAACGTCAGCAGACAGGGAAAGAAATCCCTGTCTGTTTTTTGTATATCGGAAAAAGAAATTTTTAAGATTTTATCAGAAAAAATTTTTTTTAAAAAAAGGAAAAATTTGCTTGACATTAAAAGTTAAACGTGGTAAACTTTCAATCGTTAATCAAGGTTAATTTTTTTTGCGTTGAAAAATAGAGGAAAGGGAAGCGCAAAAAGAGAGGAGGTTGTCTATGCCGTTGCCGATTGCCCCTGCGGGGGAAGAACTCACGGTAAAAAAGGTACTTACCGACGAAAAGAACAAGAGGCATTTTGAAAATTTAGGGATCACGATCGGAACGAAGATACAGATATTGTCCCAGGTAGGCGGAAACGTGATCATAAAAGTTAAGGACGGCAGGCTCGCGCTGGACAGAACGCTTGCGATGAAAATTTTCGTGTAAGGGCGTCAAAGCTGGCAAAAGAGACAAAACAAGAAAAATATTGTTTATGGGAGCATAAATTATATGGAAAAGAAACTCAATACATTCGTCCCCGGAGAGAGCGGAAGAGTTTTGCGCATCGAAGGGGAAGGAAAGATCCGCAGGCGGCTCTTTGATATGGGAGTTACGCCGGGAGCGGAGATCCTCCTCAGAAAACTTGCGCCGCTCGGCGATCCCGTAGAGATCAATCTGCGCGGATACGAACTCTCTTTGAGAAAGAGCGAAGCGGAATGTGTCGTAATGGAGGTAAAAAATGCTTAAATTCGCATTGGCAGGAAACCCCAACTCGGGCAAAACGACACTTTTTAACACGCTTACGGGAAGCACGGCGCACGTCGGAAACTGGCCGGGCGTCACCGTAGACAAGAGGGAAGGCGTCTATAAAAAACTTTCTTCGCCCGTTCAGATCGTAGACCTTCCCGGCATATATTCCCTTTCGCCTTATACGCCCGAAGAAGTGATTTCGAGAAACTTCATTCTGGACGAAAAGCCCGATTGCGTCATCAATATCGTGGATGCGACCAATCTTGAAAGGAATCTGTATCTGACCACGCAGATCATGGAAATAGACGTTCCCGTCGTCATCGCGCTCAATATGATGGACGTAGTGAGAAAGCGCGGCGACAAATTGGACGCAAAAAAACTCGAACAAAAGACGGGGCTTCCCGTAGTAGAGATCTCCGCTCTTAAAGAAGAGGGGATCAAAGAACTCATGGAGCGTGCGTACGCGGCGGCGCAGAAAAAGAGAGCAGGAAAAAGTGTTCTCGAAAAATCTCCGCTTTCGCACGTGATCGACGACGTGAGGATCGCGCTCAAAGGCAAGGGCGTAGAAAATCCGCTCTTCCATGCAGTCAAACTCACCGAGGGGGATGAACTGGAAGTCAAGGACCATCCCGCAGAGATCGCAATGGTCGAAGAGTTCAAAAAACAGTTCTCAGACGACATTTTCGCGGGAGATTTCGAAGCGATGGTCGCCGATGCGCGGTATAAATACATATCTACGGAATTTTCCGCGGCACTCACCCGTTCGGAAAAGAAAGAGACGTTTACAAAATCGGATAAAGCGGATAAAATTCTCACGCACAGGATATTCGGTATCCCTATTTTTCTCGTCATTCTGTTTGCCGTTTTCCATCTCACGTTCGGAGAAGACCTTCTGTACCTGAACACGATTTTCGGCTTTGCAAATGACGTTTCTACGGGCAACGCCGTGCTCGATTCGTTTGTCGCTGTGTTTTATAGTTCCGCGGGTATCTCCACTCCCGGCGGTATCCTATTCAATCTGATGGGATTTTGTACCGATCAGTTGGGCGGACTCATTGCCGAAGGTATGGCAAAAACGGGCGCAGCCGCCTGGGCGCAGGGGCTGGTCAACGAAGGTATCTGGGGCGGCGTTTCGGGGGTACTTTCTTTTGTGCCGCAGATACTGTTTCTGTTTCTTTGTATTTCCATTCTCGAAGATTCGGGATATATGGCGCGCGTGGCGTTTATCCTTGACCGCGCGTTCCGCAAATTCGGGCTTTCGGGCAGGGCGTTTATCCCTATGATCATGGGATTCGGCTGTTCTGTTCCCGCAGCGATCAACACGAGAACGCTCGCCGACGAAAAAGAAAGAATTATGACGAACAGAGTCATTCCTTTCTTCACCTGCGGCGCAAAAGCGCCTATCCTTGCCGCCGTATGCGGAGCGATCGCTTCCAGATATACGGGGATAGATGCGGGACTCATCGTATTTTTATTGTATGTGTTCGGCATGGCAATGGCGGTGCTTATGGTCGCGCTCATGCGTCAGACTTCTATGAGAGGGGAAGTCGCTCCCTTTATTATGGAACTTCCCGCCTATCACGCGCCCCAGTTTAAAAATCTGATGGCGCACCTTTGGGATAAACTCAAACACTACGTTCACAAAGCGTTTACCATTATTCTTGCGTCCTGTATCATCATCTGGTTCCTTTCCAACTTCTCCTGGGAATGGAAAATGGTCAGCATGAACGAAAGTATTCTGCACGACATCGGTTCGTTCTGTCAGTGGCTGTTTACGCCCATGGGATTCGGATACGGTACTTCCGCCCTCAATCAGTACGGCTGGGTATTCGTCGTCGCGGCGGTAACGGGACTCATTGCAAAAGAAAACGTCATTGCAACGTTCTTCATTCTTGCTCAGGCACTCGGCGGACTTGTCGGGGTGGAAGGGCAGTCGGAAGACGGCATTGCGGAAGTTCTGTTCCTTATGGAAAAGACGGGTATCACCTGGCAGGGACTTATGGCGTTTACGGTATTCAATATGCTCACCGTACCCTGTTTTGCGGCAGCGGCAACGGTCAGAGGCGAACTTCCGAAAGGAAAATTCAAGTATACGCTTGCATTCTGGCTCCTCACTTCCTATATCACATCCACGCTTGTTTTCGTGGTGCTGAGCTGGTGGTGGACGGCGTTCATCGTCGCGGCCGTGATCGCTCTTGTAATAGTGTACTTTGTGCTTCGCAATAAGGGTAAGATCAACTTCGGCAGAAGAAAGGGCGCAAGCAGAGAATAAAAAGCCGCTTGAAAAACGGGCGGCAAAGGAGTAAATATGAATTTACTTTTATCGGCGACGGGTACGGTCGTTACCGTACTTGTCGGGGTGATTGCCGTAGCCGTTGTAGTGGCTACGATCGTATGGCACATTCTGAGAAAAAAACAGGGCAAAACGGGTTGCGGCTGCGATTGCAGCGGCTGTGCGGGCTGTTCCTCGTGTGTTTCACGGAAAACCAAAGAAACAAAGACAGATAAAAACAAAAAAAGTGAGACCTGAAACCGTGTTTTTTTAAAAGTGCCTGAAAAAAGTTTACAGACAGATAACCTCTGATAACATAACCTCTAAGAATGCCGCAGCGGAATTTTCCGCGGCGGCGTTTCTTTATAAAAATGCTTAAAAAAACTACGCCGCACTGTGTGAGAGGCAACAGTGAAAGAAGAAAACTTATATACGAAAAAAATCCTCACGCGTCGCGTGAGGAGAATGAACGGGAAAAATTTCCGATAATTTATATAAACAGAAAACTATAAGTAAAATAAATTTCAAGCTTAAAATATCTGCAAGAAAAACGCTTTGAGATAGTTTGTCTCTTCCGCGGTGAGCAGGGCGGGATGATCGGGAGCCTGAACGCGCACTTCCACGCATTTTACCCGTCTGCCGCTTGCCCTTGCGGCGTCTGCGAGCGTCTTTTCAAACAGCGGCAGCGTCATATAGTGGGAACAGGAGCAGGTGATCAGAAAACCGCCGCGTTTAACGAGTTTCATGGCGGTGAGGTTGATATCGCGGTAGCCGCGCGCGGCGTCCTTCACTTCTGCCGCGCTCTTGCAAAAAGCAGGGGGATCGAGGATCACGCAGTCAAATTCCGCCTTTTCCGCGCGGAATTTTCTTAAAAGTTCAAACGCGTCTCCGCACAGAGTGTGAATATTTTTAAAACCGTTGAGCTCGGCGTTTTTCTTTACGTTTTCGAGGGCAAATTCGGAAATATCTACGGCGGTCACTTCTTTTGCGCAAGTTGCGGCGTTGAGAGAAAAGCCGCCGCTGTTGCAGAAGCAGTCGAGGACTGACCCTTCCGCGCAATACCGCCTCGCCGCGAATCTGTTTTCTTTCTGATCGAGAAAATACCCCGTTTTCTGTCCGTTTTTCACGTCTACGGAGAGGAGAATGCCGTTTTCGCGAATGACGATCTCATCGGGTACTTCCCCGAAAAGCACTTTCGATTCAAGCGGAAGCCCTTCTTTTTTTCGTACCTGCACGTCGCCGCGCATATAGATCCCTTTGGGCGAAAACAACTCTTTCAGACATTCGGCGATGAGTTCTTTACGCTCATCAATCCCGAAAGAAAGGCACTGCATCACGAGATAATCGCCGTATCTGTCCACGATCAGCGCGGGAAGATCGTCCGCTTCGGCAAAGACCATGCGGTAGCAATCGTCAAAAATAAGTTTTTTGCGCGCACGGTCGGCTTCTTCCAGCCTTTTAAGGTAGAAAGCCTTGTCGTCCACCTCGTCGCCGCGGATAAAAATGCGCACGAGGATCTTGGAAAGGTGGTTGATGTAACCTTTACCGATAAATCTTCCGTCGTTTGCGTACACTTCGGCAAGCGAGCCGTTTTTGTCTTTCCCTTCGATTTTCGCAACTTCGTTGGCATAAACCCAGCTGTGGCCGCCCGCGATGCGTTTTTCTTCGTTCTTTTTGAGATAAATTTTGTAAGGCATAAATTTTTCCAAATACTGCGCCGAAAGGCGCGGTTGTTTTATTGAAAAGAAGTATATCAAAAACAGATAAAAAACGCAACTTTTCCGTGCGGCAGGGCAAGAAAAAGGGATGTGCCGCATTGCGGCGGGGGCAATGCTTGACAAAAATTATGCTTTGCGTTACAATTAACAAAAAAAGAAGGATTGCTTTTATCGGCGTTTGTTCGGTAAAAGGTATTATTCCGCTGCGCCCTGCGTAAAATAGAGAGCGCGGAGGGCAAAGCATGCTGACGGACGAAATCAGAACATATAAGACAGGACAACTCAAACAACTTGCAAAAGAACTTCGGGAAGAGATCATCGGCGGCGTAAAGGAGAGCGGAGGGCATCTTTCTTCCAATCTCGGAACGGTGGAACTTACGCTTGCACTGCATAAAGTATTTTCATTTCCGCAGGATAAGTTGATTTTCGATGTAGGGCATCAGAGTTATACGCATAAACTGCTCACGGGCAGAACGCTTAAAAATCTTCGCCACGCTGGCGGAGCAAGCGGCTTTCCCGACCCTGAGGAGAGCGAATACGATACGTTCGCCTGCGGACACAGCGGAACGTCTGTCGCGCTCGGCATCGGACTTTGCAATGCGCGCGATCTTGCGGGGGGAAAGGAAAAAGTGATCGCCGTGATCGGAGACGCTTCGCTCGGCAACGGGCTTGCGCTCGAATCGATCTTTGCGGCGGACACGAAACCGAATAACTTTATCGTGATCCTCAACGATAACGGAATGTCTATCGATAAAAACAATTCCGCACTCTATAAATCCGTTTCTAAAATGACGGTAAAAAAGCGTTACCGCCGTTTTAATTCTTTTGTTTCGCGCGTATTTCGGGAAACGAGTGCGTTCGGCAGATATCTTCGGAAAATCAAATACAGTATCAAGGGCTGGCTCAATAAAAACGACTTTTTTGAGCGTTGCGGGTTCAAGTACATAGGCCCCGTGAACGGACACGATCTTAACGAACTCGTCGCGGTTTTGTCGAATATCCGAGATCTTGAAGAACCTGTATTTTTGCATGCGATCACAAGAAAAGGGTACGGCTTCGATGCCGCGGAAGAGGATCCCGCCCGTTATCACGGAGTAGGCAAAAATTTTGCGGAAAGTGAAAATTCTTTTTCAAACGCGCTCGGAAGACATCTTTTGCTCCGCGCGGGCGAAGATAGAAACCTCGTGGCGGTAACTGCCGCCATGACGGACGGGGTAGGTCTTTCGGATTTTGCGAAAGCTTTTCCCGATCGGCTGTTCGACGCGGGAATCTGCGAAAGTTATGCCGTGGCAATGGCTGCGGGTATGGCAAAGAGCGGTTTAAGGCCTGTTGTTTGTATCTATTCCACCTTTCTGCAA
Organism: uncultured Bacillota bacterium; assembly: GCA_949287815.1. GTDB lineage: Bacteria > Bacillota > Clostridia > Christensenellales > Borkfalkiaceae > Borkfalkia. The sequence goes on from CASEHS010000012.1 coordinate 37,262, forward strand.
CGCGCGTACGATCAGATCGTGCACGATGTGTGCCTGCAAAACCTGCCCGTAATTTTTTGTATCGATCGGGCGGGACTGGTCGGTTCGGACGGAAAAACGCACCAGGGGCTTATGGATATATCTTTTCTAAGATCCATTCCCAATCTTACTCTGTATGCGCCGAAAGACTGCGCAGAATTTGCGGATATTTTCGATTTTGCCTATGCGGTGGGCAGACCTGCGGCGATCCGATACCCGAACGGCTATGCGCCTAATCTCGGTTCGGCGCGCAGGATAGAAACTTCGCTTTGGGAAATAATTTCGGACGGCAACGGCGTTGCGGTGCTTGCCTGCGGTGCAAGGGCAGTAGCCCGCGCACTGGAAGCGAAAAAAATGGTCGCGCCGCTCAATCCGAAAATCATAAATTGCAGAAGCATAGAGCCGTTGGACGAAAGAATTCTCGAAAGCGTTTCGGGAATGAAGATTTTAACTTTTGAAGAAGGTTATGCCTCGGGCGGGTTCGGCTCTGCGGTCGCCGAATATTATGCGAGAAACGCAAAGTCGGTGTTTTTGAAGATCATCGGCGCAGAGAGCGGGTTTGTGCCGCACGGAGCTTGCGAAGAGCAGGCGGCGTGGCTGAAAATTACGGCAAACGACCTCGCGTTGAAGATCCGCGCGGCTTTTTCGGACGGAAGAAACGGATATATTTTCTAAATCTTACTTGTATGTTTAAAAGCATTGTGACAGGGTAAGAATGAATAAAAAAACGGATAAAGGGATAGATAATGCAATTTTTAAGCGCAATCAATCTGGACGCATCGTTTTCCGCCTGGCTGGGGGGAATTTTTGCGAAAATATTCGGCGATAACGCCTGGCTGGCAACGATACTGATCTCCATGATCCCGATGATCGAACTCAAAGGCGGCATTTTATTCGGCAGGAATGTAGATTTTTGGGGCAGGAACGCGCTTACGGCGGGGCAGGCGTATGCCTGCGGTCTTGCGGGCGGCCTGATCGTGACGATCATACTCGCTCTGCTTTTGAAGCCTGTATTCGATTGGCTCAAAAAGACCAAGCTTTTCAGGCGTTTTGCGCTTCGTTTTGAAAAATCCGTACTTCGCAAGGCGGATAAGGCAGTAAAAGGCGGAGCAAGCGAAGATGTGAAAAAGAACTCGGAGCAGGAACAAAAGGAAGAAGAGACGAGCGGAAACGAAAAGAGAGTATTTTGGCAGATGCTCGGCGTGTTCTGTTTTGTTGCAGTGCCGCTGCCGCTCACGGGCGTGTGGATGGGTACGGCGATCGGGGTATTTATCGGGCTCAAATTCTGGCAGACGCTGATCGCGGCTTTTTGCGGAAATGCCGTTGCGGGCATCATCATCGTTTTGGTCAGCGAAATTTTCTTTGATTATCTGAATATTGTTTTTTTCATACTTTTAGGGATCGTCGCGGTGCTTATCGTTGTCGGTATCGTGAAAATGGTCATCGATTCCCGCCGCGAAAAACGGGAAGGGGTGAAAGAGGAGAAAAATTCGGACGAGAAAACAACAGATTAAAATATTGATATAATATATAATAAAAAAAAGCGTAAGGAAAATTCCTTGCGCTTTTTTTGAAAAAGTGTTTTCGGAAAGTAAAAATTATTGAATTGCGCATACTGAAAGTGTCGGATTTTACAATTTAATTACAAAATACAGAAAAAGAATATACAATTTGGGGCTATACTGAAATCACAAAGAAAGAAGGAGAAAAAAAGAAATGAAGAAATTATTGCTTGCGATCCTTACAGTCGCATTGGCATGCGGTATCGGATTTGCCGCAGTAGGATGTTCGGAAGAGGCGATGTCCGACACGATCAGCGTAATTACCCGTGAGGACGGTTCCGGCACGCGCGGTGCTTTTGTGGAACTTACGGGCGTACAGGCCGAAGTAGACGGCGAAAAAGTAGACAGAACGACAACTTCCGCGGAAGTTGCAAACTCCACGAGCGTTGTTATTCAGAAAGTCAAGGATAACAAGAGCGCGATCGGTTATGTTTCGCTCGGTTCGCTGACGGACGATATCAAAGCGGTACCTTACGAAGGCGTACAGGCGTCGGTTGAAAACATTAAAAACGGAACTTATAAACTTTCCAGACCTTTCAATGTAGCTTACAAAGCGGATAACGACAACGCAACGCTTGCTGATTTCCTGAAATATATCAAGAGCGACGAAGCAAAGACGATCATTGAAAGCGAAGGGTATATCGGACCTGAAAGTACGCAGGCTTACACCAAACCTGAAACTGCACCCACGGAAGAGCTTGTCATCAACGGATCTTCTTCGGTACATCCTTTGATGGAAAAATTGGTCGCGGCATATTGCACGGCGTCGGGTGTTGCGGCATCTAAGATCAAACTCGGCTACAACGATTCGACTTCCGGAATGAACGGCGCAATGAACGGAACATATGACCTTGGTATGGCTTCGCGTGAACTTAAAGCGGCGGAAGCAGAAGCGCTTACCGGATACGTGCTCGCTACGGACGGTATTGCGGTAGTCGTAAATAAATCCAACCCCGTTGAAAGTCTTACAAAAGACCAAATCTCTAAGATCTATATCGGAGAAGCAAAGAAATGGTCTGACGTCGGTGTAGACGTAAATGAAGCGAAATAAGCAGAACAATAAAGCGGGCTGGGAGCAGCCCGCTTTTTCCGCGTAAGGAAAAAGTATAAAAATTTTGGAGAAAAAATGACAGAAACAACAATTACGCAAAACGGCGAAGCGGTGATCCGCAGAAACAAAAAGACAGACTTAAAAGAGCTGCTCATGAAAATCGTATTCATCATCGCGGCAGTCTGTTTTATAGCAGCAGTGTTGATTATTTGCCTTTTTATATTCATGCAGGCAGTCCCTGCGATCGCGGAGATCGGATTTTTTAAATTCCTGTTCGGTACGGAATGGAAACCGTCGGACACAAACCCCAAATTCGGCATAGCGACGATGATCGTAGGTTCTTGCTATGTTACGGCAGGGGCGTTGGTTTTAGGCGTGCCTGTCGGATTTCTGACGGCGGTATTTATGGCAAGGTATTGCCCGAAACCGCTTTACAGGGTAATGAAACCCGTCACCAACATACTTGCGGGTATTCCTTCCATCGTATACGGGTATTTCGGTCTGACCGTAATAGTCCCGCTTGTAAGAAGAACGTTCGGCGGTTCGGGTTCATCCATTTTAACTGCTTCGATCATTCTTGCGATCATGATCCTGCCTACGATCATCAGCGTATCGGAAAACGCGATCCGTGCTGTGCCGAAGAGCTATTATGAAGGTGCGGTTGCGCTCGGGGCGACAAAAGAACGGGCAATCTTCTGCACGGAAGTGCCTGCTGCAAAATCGGGTATCGTAACTTCTATAATACTCGGGCTTGGCAGAGTCATCGGCGAAACGATGGCGGTCGTTATGATCGCGGGAAACCAGCCGCAGTTCCCTTCCTCGATCACGGACGGTGTTCGAACGATGACCGCGAACATTGTATTGGAACTCGGCTATGCGACCGATCTTCACCGCGGTGCGCTGATCGCAACGGCGGCAGTGCTGTTCGTATTCATTCTGCTCATCACCATGCTGATCGCGCTTGTGCGCAGAAAGGCAAAATAAGGAGGAGAACATGGAAAAAGCAATTCCGATCGGAAAAGAACCGAAAAACGAACCTGATATATCCTCGATTGTGCCGATCAACCGCGTAACTTTTGCAGACAAAATACGTTCATATCTGAAAAAGCCCTTTTCGTTTATGATCATGCTGCTCGTAATGCTGGCGGCGCTCATCACGGTTGGTTCGGTCGCATGGGTCATTCTGCATACATTCATCAGCGGAATACCCAATCTCAAACCCGAACTTTTCGAATGGGAATATACCCCTGAAAATCTTTCCATGATGCCCGCCATCATCAACACGCTGTTCATTGCGGCGGTGTCGCTTGCGATCGCAGTGCCGATCGGCGTGTTTGCGGCGATCTTCATGGTAGAATATGCAAAATCGACCAATTTTCTCGTCAAAATCGTGAGAATGGCGGCAGAAACGCTTGCGGGCATCCCGTCTATCGTATACGGCATTTTCGGTATGCTGTGCTTTGTGTACTTTTTCGGCTGGGGCGAGAGCGTCCTTTCCGGCTCGCTTACGATGGCGCTTATGATCCTGCCTCTTGTGATGCGCACGACGGAAGAAGCCTTAAAAGCCGTGCCGGACACCTTCCGCGAAGGAAGTTATGCGCTGGGCGCGGGAAAACTTCGAACTATTTTTGTCATCATATTGCCTTCCGCAATGTCGGGTATCATTTCGGGCGTCATATTGGGTCTGGGCAGAGTCGTCGGCGAAACGGCGGCGCTCATATTCACGGCAGGTTCGTATTCGTTCGTGGCGGGAGGATTCATGGAAGGCGGCAGAACGCTTGCCGTACACGTATATATCCTTGCGTCTAACGGCTTATATGAGGATCAGGCCTGGGCGGCGGCGGTCGTTTTGATCTTGCTTGTCGTTGTGATCAACGGTCTTGCGGAATTTGTCGGAAACAAACTGAAAAAGGAGTACTGAGGTGTTCTCGAAAAATAAAAAAGAAGAAAAAAGGACAGAGTCAATGGAAAACAAAAACGCGGGAAATGCGGAAAAAACCTGCGATGCTTCAAAAAAATTCAGCGTAAGGAAACTCAATTTATACTATGGGAAGTTTCATGCCCTTAAAGATATCACGATGGATATCTCGGCAAAGCAGATTACCGCACTGATCGGGCCTTCGGGTTGCGGAAAATCGACTTTTTTAAAGACGCTCAACCGCATGAACGACCTCGTTCCCGACTGTAAAATAACGGGCGAAGTGGAAATAGACGGAGAAGATCTTTACGGAAAAGTAGATATCAACGTATTGAGAAAGAGAGTAGGGATGGTTTTTCAGAAACCTAACCCGTTTCCGATGAGCGTATACGACAATATCGTTTACGGTCCGAAAACGCACGGTATCCGTAAAAAATCAGAGCTGGACGAGATCGTGGAGACGTCTTTAAGGAAAGCCGCGATCTGGGATGAACTGAAAGACAGGCTCAAAAAGAGCGCACTCGGTCTTTCGGGCGGACAGCAGCAAAGGCTTTGTATCGCCCGCGCCCTTGCGGTAGAGCCCGAAGTAATCCTCATGGACGAGCCGACAAGCGCTCTCGATCCGATCTCCACGTCGAAGATAGAGGATCTGGCGCAGGAACTCAAAGAAAAATATACGATCGTAATGGTCACGCACAATATGCAGCAGGCGGCGCGAATATCGGATAAAACGGCGTTTTTCCTGCTCGGCGATCTGATCGAATACGGAGAGACCGATCAGATCTTCAACCGCCCCGCGGATAAAAGGACGGAAGACTATATTACAGGGAGGTTCGGTTGATATGACGAGGAAACAGTACGACGAGCAGCTTTCGGAATTGAAAGGAATGCTGATCGAGATGGGCAGGTTGAACGCGGAAGCGGTAGAGGATATTTTCCGGGCGCTGAAAAAAGGGAAAGCCGAACCTGCAAAGAAAACAAAAGCACTGGAAATACTGGTAGACGAAAAAGAGAGTGAAACGGAACGGCTTTGTTTAAAACTTATTCTTAAACAGCAACCCGTGGCGAGCGATCTTCTTTTTGTAACGGCGGCAATGAAGATGATCACGGATATGGAGCGGATCGCGGACCAGGCGGAAGATATCGGGGATCTGATCATAAAGACGGAAAACCTGAAAGACGCCCCTGAACTATCGGATATCGCCGAGATGTCCGAGCGGGTATGGAAAATGGTTTGCATGGCAATGGAAGCGTTTAAAGAACGCAATACCGATAAGGCGAAGGAGACCTGCCGTGCGGACGATGCGGTCGACGATCTTTTTGAAGAGATAAGAAACAGGCTGAACGCAAAGAGCAAGATCGCAAAGGAAGAGGAAGACGTCGAAATTGCATTGAATATGCTGATGATCGCAAAATACCTGGAACGCATAGGCGATCACGCCACAAACATTGCGGAATGGGTACTTTTCATGATGACGGGCGAACATAAAAAACTCAACTGAAAAACAGTCCGCCCATCTGTTTTTCAAAAATTACATAATCAAAAAAGCGGAGCAAACAGAGGTTGCTCCGCTTTTTATTACAAATTTATTACAAGTTTTACAAGTGTATTATACAACTTTTTCTTAAAATGGAAAATGTAAGTGGTTTACGAAGGAAAAAGTATACGCAAAGGAGAAATTCAGAATGGAAGTTTTCTGGTCGATCGTACAGTTGTTGGCAGGTCTCGGAGCATTTTTGCTCGGTTTTAAAATTCTGTCCGACAACATCGAGAAACTGGCAACGAACAAATTGCGCGGATGGTTCGACAAGACGTCCAAGAGCAGACTTGCCGGCGTAGGCATCGGCGCGGGAGTTACGGCGATCATACAGAGTTCGTCGGCAACGACGGTCATGGTCGTAGGTTTTGTCAATGCGGGACTGATGTCTCTGTATTCGGCAACGGCGATCATCATGGGCGCAAATATCGGTACTACGATCACGGCGCATATTGCATCCCTTTCGGCTGTAAACGTCATCGGGTTTGTCACATTGCTTACCTGCGTGGGCGTTTTTATGGATATGCTCGCAAAGAGCAATAAAATAAAGACAGCCGGATTGATGCTCGCGGGTCTCGGTCTCGTGTTCTTGGGGCTGGAATATATGTCGGGCGCAATGGAAATTTACAGAGATAACGCCGCATTCAAAGATTTTCTTCGTACGGTAAGCAATCCGTTCCTTCTCATTCTCATCGGTGTGGCATTCACCGCACTCGTGCAGTCGAGTTCGGCGGTAACTTCGCTTATTATCGTCATGGTCAATGCGAATCTGATGATCGGAAACGGCGGAAATGACGTATTGTTCCTTGTTCTGGGCAGCAATATCGGAACGTGTATCACGGCTATCCTTTCTTCGCTCGGCGCAAATACGAACGCGAAGCGCGCAAGTCTTATCCACCTCATGTTCAACGTATTCGGAACGGTCATTTTTACGGTTTTCCTGTTGTGCTGGCCTGCGTTTATGGAAATGACGCTTGCGAAATGGTTCTCTTCACCCGGACAGCAGATCGCAATGTTCCATACTTTCTTCAACGTCGTCTGCACCTGTATTTTCCTGCCGTTCACGGGCGTGTTCGTGAAAGTGGCTACCAAACTTATCCGCGACAGAAAGGGCGCGTCGGGTGCGGTTTCGGATGCGGCGCTTCTCGACGAACGTTTTATTCATACCCCTTCGATCGCGATCGCGCAGGCGAACAAGGAAACGGCATATATGGCAGGGCTTGCGATGCAGGCAATGGATCAGGCTTTCGGCGGATTCCTTAAAGGCGACGAGTCGGCAAAGGAAAAAGTGGATGCGCTCAATCAGCGCGTGTCCGATTTGGAAAAGAAGATCGTGCAGTATCTGATCCGTATTTCTTCCGAGGATGCGTCTACTTCGGATGAAAAGATTATTTCGGCAATTCATCAGGCTACGGGCGATATTCTCAGAATAGGCGAACTTGCCGACAATATCACAAAATACACCCGCAACTGCAAGCGCGACAACGTGGAGTTCTCCGCGGGAGTCATGAAATCTCTTGAACAGATGTACGAAAAGATCACCGAACTTTACGAAAGCACTCTGGAAGTATTCGATAAAAAGGACATCACCGAACTCAAAACGGTGGATTCGATAGAGGAGGAGATCGACGCGGCGCGCAAAGAAATGATCGCCGATCATATCCGCAGGCTCAAAGAGGGCAAGTGCAAGGCTCAGTCGAGCGGTATCTTTATCAATCTTGTCGGAAATCTGGAAAGGGCGGCAGACCATCTCACTTATGTGGCGCACGTTTTTGACTGAAAAACAAAAGGTTGCGCTTTGAAAGAAATTGTGTTATACTGAGGAAAACAACGGCAAAGGCCGGAGGAAACTGTTTTGAATAAAAAAGTATATCTTTTGGAAGACGATAAAACCATTGCGGAACTGGTGCGCTGCGCACTGGAAATGTCGGGCACGGAAACGGAGTGTTTCGGAACGGTCGCCGAGTTTACGGCAGCGGCAGAGAAACAGCCGCCCGCGGTCGCGCTTTTGGATATCATGCTTCCCGACGGCAACGGGCTGGACGTCCTTGCAAAACTCAAACAGAAATATCCGTCGGTGGGAGTGATCATGCTTTCCGCGCTCGGTCAGGAAACGGATAAGGTAAAGGGGCTCAACCTCGGTGCGGACGATTATGTTTCCAAGCCGTTCGGGGTTTTGGAACTCACGGCTCGCGTCAATGCGCTTTTGCGTCGTTCGGCAGGGAGTTCTTCGCTTGTGCGCGGCAACTTATCTTTGGACGAAGAGACGATGACGGCAACTCTTCGCGGCGCGAAACTGGAACTCAACAATAAAGAATTTCATCTTCTCAAATACCTGATGCAAAAGGAAGGCAAGGCGCTTTCCCGCGAGAACATTCTCAATGCGGTCTGGGGCTATGATGAGGGCGAAACGCGCACGGTGGACAATCACATAGCGCGGCTTCGCAAACTCGGCATCGATTACATAGAAACTGTTTTCGGCGTAGGCTATAAATTCGTTTATAAAGAATAAAGCACCGTTCAAATGCAAAGGCGGCTGAAAACGCCGCAAGGCAGAAAAAATGAAAAAGAGAATTCTTATCTTATCATTGTCGGTCACGATTATCGGTATACTGCTCATATCTGTTCTGTATACCGATATTTTTTACAGAAAATCGGTGGATACGGCAAAAGACCAATTAAAAAAATACTCAAATTTTTATGATTCGACAGAGGTTTTCGACGAAGCGGGCGCAACCGCACTTTCCGAAAAACTCGGCGGGATACAGGTGACCTATCTTCTTTCGGACGGGAATATCGTAGCGGACACGCTCGGCGAAAGCGGTGTTTCGGACGGCGAGGAAATTTCAGAGGCGTTAAAAAGCGGCGAAGGTTATGCCGTGCGTGCGGACGGCGGCGGAAAGGACAGGGTGTATTACTGTTTCCGACTCTCCGTTCCCGTTCAGACGCCGCAGGGCGAAAAGGAAAATTGTCTTGTTCGGCTTTCCCTTACGCTTGCGGATGAATTTTCGGCATTTTCGGGCGCATTGCCCACGATGATCTGGTTTTTAGTGTTGGATATTCTATGCTGTTTCGGTTTTTCGTGGCTGGTATCGGGTTCGGTGTTAAAGCCTGTCGAGCGGTTCACAAAGGACGCCGCAACAGTTCGGGAAGGGGAAATCAGAACGGATACGCCCGAACTTAAACCCATCGCAAAGCTGATGAACGAAATGAATGCGGATATCGACAAGAAGGTAGCAAGGATCAAAGAGGACAGCCGTCTGGAAAAACTCATCCTCGACAGTATGGAACACGGTATCGTGATTTTCCGAGATCCTTCGGATGTGGTTCTCATCAACAAAACGGCGGTAAAACTTTTAGACTACGAGCAGAACGAACCGATCGGGCTGTTTTTGACGGATAAAGAGATTTCCACAATTCTTTCCGATCGGGAAGCGTCGCTTGTATACAGAAAATTTTCAAATAAAGACTACGCACTGCGCTTTACTTTCGGGGAAGATTCGGCGGTGCTTCTGATGACGGACGTAACGGAAACGCTTGCGGCGTCCCGCTCGAAAGATGAATTTATCGCAAACGTCACGCATGAAATGAACACGCCGCTGACGAGTATCCGAGGCTATGCGGAACTTATCGAGGCGAATGCCGTACCGCCCGAAAAAATAGGCGATGCGGCAAAGATCATCAGAAAGCAGAGCGACAGGCTCTCCAATCTCATCCGAAGTATCATCAATTTTTCGGCGATAGACAGTGATGCGCTTCCCGCCTTTGAAGTGAACGTATCCGATGTGATCGGGGAACTTCTCCCGGGGTTTGAACCGAAGATCGGTCAGAAAAATATCACGCTCACTTCTCAGATCGAACCGAACGTAAAAGTAATTACGCGCAGGGAACGCCTTGTGGAGATCGTAAACAATCTGATCAGCAACGGCATAAGGTACAATAAAGAGGGCGGCTTGCTCGACGTTCGGCTTACAGGCGGAGAAGAGCCCGTTCTTACCGTTAAAGACACGGGTATCGGGCTTTCCGAAGAAGATAAAACGCGTATCTTTGACAGATTCTATACGGTCGACAAATCGCATAACGGCAGCGGCGGAGGGTTCGGGCTTGGTCTTGCGATCGTCAAAAAGATCTGCAAGAGAGAAGGCTGGTCGCTCAGTGTGGACAGTGCGCTCGGCGAAGGCACAAAGTTTACCATCGTTTTTCATCAGAAAAAAGAAGAAACCAAATAAGCCGAAATTGTGAAACTTAAAATTTTAAATCCCAACCAGCCGCAATTTTTTGCGGCTGGTTGCTGTTTATGGGAAATTTTTTTGCGCGTGTAGGGTTTTTACGGAAATTTTTTTGCGGAGAAATAAAAGCAAATTTTTCCATTGCAAATAGATTCGGCGTATGCTATGATTATTTTATACGACACGAATTTTCCTATCGGAAAATTTTAATCGGATACGAAAGGGAGAATACGGGGAAAAATATTATGAATTTTGATTATATCAGGGATTTTGAAGAGCTCAGCTACGGTATGTTCGTGCATTTCGGGCTGTACAGCGTGGAGGGGAAAGGCGAGTGGTATCTGAACTCTCATCCCAAAGCGTCGCGCGAAAAATACGAAAAATTGCCTAGTAAATTCAAAATCACCAAAAACTGGGCAAAAAATCTTGTTCGCACCGCAAAGGAAGCGGGGGCAAAATACATAACGCTGACAACGCGCCATCACGACGGATTTTCACTGTACGATACTCAGGGGCTGAACGATTATGACGCGCCTCATTCGGCCAGCAAAAGAGATCTTATTGCGGAATTCGTGCAGGAATGCCGTGCGGGCGGAATCGTTCCGTTCTTTTATCATACGCTGCTCGATTGGCACAATAAAGACTATAAGGAAAATTTCCCCGCGTACATAGATTATCTTGTAAAGAGCGTGGAAATTCTCTGCCGCAACTACGGTAAGATCGGCGGTTTCTGGTTTGACGGAATGTGGGATAAGCCGAATGAAGACTGGCAGGAAGACCGTTTGTACGGCACGATCCGAAAATACCAGCCGCAGGCGATGATCGTAAACAATACGGGGCTTTCCGCATTGGGAAAATTGGGGCATCGCGAACTGGACAGCGTCACTTTCGAGCGCGGCGCGCCGCAGTTTGTCGACAGGAGCGAAAAGCCGATCGCAGGGGAGATGTGCCAAGTCCTCAACGATCATTGGGGCTATGCAAAGAATGATTGCAATTATAAATCGGTAAAAGAACTGATCGAAAACCTCGTGGAATGCAGAAAATACAACTGTAATTTTCTTTTAAATACGGGGCTGAAAGGCAACGGCGAAGTAAACGAAACGGATAAGTGCCTTTTGCGCGAGATCGGAAAATGGGTCAGAGCGAATAAGGGCTTTATTTACGGGGCAAAGGCTGCCGAGTGGCAATGCGAAGGCGGTTTTATTTTGGAAAAAGGCGACGAATTGTATGCGGTCATTGAAAACGTGCCGATGAGCGCGGATCCGAACGTGACCGCTGTCATTTCCGAAAAGAAGATATCTTTGGACGAACGCCTGAAAATCCGCCGCGGTGTATGGCTGGACAGCGGTGAGAAAATAAAGATCAGAAAGAACGAATTTGACGTAAAACCCTTTACGTACGGAACGAGCCTTTCCGTGCGCGTTGCAAAACTGGAAAAAGAGTAAATCGGCTTGCTTTGACGGTAAAGGATTAAAAAATAAGGGGCGTTACCCTTAAAGAATTTAAAAAACGGATCGGGAACGCTTTCCGTAAAGAAATTTAAGAAAAATCAAAAAATCGGTCAAACAGAAAAAATCCGCAGTGCGAAGTTATTCGCACTGCGGATTTTGTTTTTTGATTTTAATAAATTACAGGCTTTCCAGATAGAGGGAAGCGTTGGTTGCGGCGATCGCGCCGTCGGAAACGGCGGTGGAAACCTGACGCACTGCTTTTGTGCGGCAATCTCCTGCCACGAACACGCCTTCCGTCTTTGTCTTGCAGTTTTCGTCCGCTATGATATAGCCCGCGCTGTCAAGATCGGCTACGTTTGAAAACGCCGCGTTGTCGGGAACCTGTCCGATCGCAACGAAAACCGCGGGGATCTCCTGCCTTAAAAGGTTGCCGTCTTTATCGGTGTATTCTATGGCTGTAAGTTCATCTTCGCCTATGAAATCGACCACGCTCGTGTTCGGGCGCACTTCGATATTCTCTTTTGTGCGAAGTGTCTTGATGAGGTTTGCGTCGCCGAAAAATTTATCGAAGAGGGTATACATATACACTTTTTTGCAATAACCCGAGAGGAGCAGGGCGTATTGAAGCGCCGAGTTCGCGTCGCCGATCACGGCAACTTCCTGCCCTTTGTAAGCGGGACCGTCGCATACGGCGCAGTAGTAAACGCCTTTTCCGACAAGGTCTTCGCGGTCGTGTTTGGTTTTGAGGTGTTTGTGCTTCACGCCCGCGGCAATGATCACGCTCTTTGCGCAGTATTCGCTGTATTCGGTCTTTACGACAAAAGTTTTGTCGGGCTGTTTTTCGATATGTACGGCTTTGTCGATCTCTATTTCCGCGCCGAGGTCGGAGATCTGTTCAAAAAGATTGTCCGCAAACGCCTCGCCGCTGATCTCCTTTATCGAAGGAAAGTTTTCAAGGCGCGGAGAAGTTGCGATCTGACCGCCCAAGCTTTCCCCTTCGAGAACGAGTACTTTTTTTCCGTTTCTTAAAGCATAGAGTGCGGAGGTCATGCCTGCCGCACCCGCGCCGATCACTATGATGTCGTACATATCAGCCGATACTCTCTATATATTTTTTGATTTCACTGGGATTATCGTAAATTTTGAAGCTGTCGCCGTCGGGAACAAGCAACGTGGAAGCGTTTTTGATGCCGTACTTGATCGCAGTCTCTTTATCCTGTTCTGCGTTGATAACGGTGTATCTGATGCCCGCTTTATCGAGGAGCATTTTGCTCGTCTTGCACTTAGGGCAGTTATCTCTTGTAAAGAGGATAGGAGCAGTAAGAGAAGGAGCGGCGCAGCAAGCCTGTTCTGCTTTTTCCTGCTGAACTTTTTTGGTTTTCAGCGTGGAATGCTCGATATCGTAGACTTTTCTGTCCTTGAATTCCTGAGATTTTCCGTCGTTCCAGTTCTGAACGGGGCGGTAGTAACCGGTTATACGGCTGTATACTTCCGTTTTAGCTCCGCAGTGCGGGCAGGTGAACTGTTCGCCTGCAAGGTAACCGTGATCCTTACAGATGGAATAGGTCGGGGAAAGTGTGTAGTAGGGCAGTTTGTAGTTGTCTGCGATTTTCTTGACGAGAGCGGCAGCCGCTTTCCAGTCGGGCAGTTTTTCGCCGAGGAAGGCGTGGAATACCGTACCGGAAGTGTAGAGGGTCTGCAATTCGTCCTGAATATCGAGCGCGTCGAAGATGTCCTCGGTAAATCCGACGGGCAGATGCGAGCTGTTGGTGTAATAAGGCGTTCCGTTTTCGTTCGCCGTCTTGATATTGGGGAACTGTTTTTTATCGTGTTTTGCGAATCTGTATGCGGTGGATTCCGCGGGGGTCGCTTCGAGGTTGTAGAGGTCGCCGTATTCTTCCTGATAATCGGAGAGGCGTTCACGCATATGGTTGAGTACGCGCTTTGTGAATTCCTGCGCTTCGGGGGAAGTCATATCCTTGCCGATCCAGCAGGCATTGAGTGCGGCTTCGTTCATACCGACAAGCCCGATCGTCGAGAAGTGGTTAGCGAATGTGCCGAGATAGCGTTTCGTGTACGGATACAGACCTTCGTCGAGGAGTTTGGTGATAACGGTACGCTTTGTTTTGAGCGAGCGCGCCGAAATATCCATGAGTTTATCCAGCCTTGACATAAACTCTTCTTCCGACTTGGAAAGATAAGCGATCCTCGGCATATTGATTGTCACAACGCCGACCGAACCGGTCGATTCGCCGCTTCCGAAGTATCCGCCCGATTTTTTGCGCAGTTCGCGAAGATCGAGACGCAGACGGCAGCACATACTGCGGATATCGCTCGGTTCCATATCCGAGTTGATGTAGTTGGAGAAATAAGGGGTGCCGTACTTGGAAGTCATTTCGAAGAGCAGGCGGTTGTTTTCGGTATCCGACCAGTCGAAATTCTTCGTAATGGAATAGGTAGGGATAGGGTACTGGAACCCTCTGCCGTTGGCGTCGCCCTCGATCATCACTTCGATGAAGGCTTTGTTTACCATATCCATTTCTTTCTGGCAGTCTTTATATTTGAAATCCTGGTTCTTTCCGCCGACGATCGCGGGCAGTTCCGCAAGATCGGCAGGTACAGTCCAGTCGAGGGTGATATTCGAGAAAGGTGCCTGCGTACCCCAACGGCTGGGCGTATTTACGCCATAAATAAAGGATTCGATGCACTTTTTGACCTGTTCGTAAGAGAGGTTGTCCTTTTTCACGAACGGAGCGAGGTAAGTATCGAAAGAGGAGAACGCCTGAGCGCCTGCCCATTCGTTCTGCATAATGCCGAGGAAGTTGACCATCTGGTTGCAGAGAGTCGCGAGGTGGCTTGCGGGCGCGGAAGTGATTTTTCCGGGAATACCGCCGAGGCCTTCCTGAATGAGTTGTTTGAGCGACCAGCCTGCGCAGTAGCCTGTGAGCATGGAAAGATCGTGGATATGGATATCCGCGTTCTTGTGCGCGCGGGCGATTTCGTCGTCATAGATCTCGGACAGCCAGTAGTTCGCCGTGATCGCGCCGCTGTTGGAGAGGATAAGTCCGCCGACCGAATAGGTAACGGTGGAGTTTTCCTTTACGCGCCAGTCAGTCGCCTTAACGTAACTGTTCACGAGTTCTTTATAGTCGAGAATGGTCGACTTCATGTTACGCAGTTTTTCTCTCTGTCTGCGGTAGAGGATGTACGCCTTTGCGACGTCCGAATATCCCGCCTGGATAAGTACAGACTCCACGCTGTCCTGAATATCTTCCACAGCGATCTTGTCGTTTTGTATTTTGGATTCGAAATCAGCGGTCACTTTGAGTGCGAGCATATCCAGAATGCTCGGATGCGTCTGTTTTCCCTGTGCTTCAAACGCTTTGCCGATTGCCGCGGAAATTTTCTTGATATCAAATTCCGCTATTTTTCCGTCTCTTTTGATTACATTGAACATAAACTTTTCTCCTTTCCCCCGTAGACTGCTTTTTTCGATCGGTGAAGTAGACCCATTATAGCACCATAAAATGGCTTTGTCAACATATTGTGGCAAAAAAATTCCGTGAAACACAATATATTGTGTGTTTCACGGATAAAGATCAAAAATTATGAAATGATGAGAAAATCAGCCGTTTTCGCCGCGGATGAGAACGGAGGGGACGAAAGGCTTTAAAATTCTTTTAAAAGTCTGCAATTCGTCGTCGGAAAAGGGGGTAAGCCCTTTTTGGAGAACGAATTCGCTGTCCTTGAAGTTCTGTAAAAAATACCGCTTCGCGCCTTTGATGCGCTTTCCGATGTCGATAAAGTCTTCCGTTTTGTGGAATTCTTTGACTGCGGTGGTGCGAAATTCGTATTCGACTTTTCCCGAGAGTAGAAAGGCTATGCTCTCTTCGATCTTGGAAAAATCGCAGTGTACACCTGCCGTGCGCTCGTATTTTGCACGCGAATTTTTAATATCCATCGCGACAAAATCGACGAGTCCTTCTAAGACGAGGCTTTTGAGTTTTTCGGGGAAAGAGCCGTTCGTATCCAGTTTTACCGCATAGCCGAGCGATTTTATTTTGCGGATAAACTCCTCAGTGCCTGCCTGTAAAAGCGGTTCGCCGCCCGAAACGCATACTCCGTCGAGTATGCCCTTGCGTTTTTCGAGGAAATCAAAAAATTCTTTTTCGGGGATCTCGCCTTCCGCAATGTCGAGAATCTCACCGTTCTGGCAGAACGGACAGCGGAAGTTGCAGCCCGAAAGGAATACCGTACAGGCAACTTTTCCCGGAAAATCGAGCAGGGTCGTTTTTTGCAGTCCTGAAATTTTCATGGCATTCCTCCGAAAGATTGTGCATTCCATTATACACTTTTTTTCATAAAAGGAAAGAACTTTGACCCCTATTTTCGAAATGTTTGAAAATAACATAAAAAACCGAGCGGAAATCGGCGTAGTATTTTTGTGCGTTTTAGAAAAGTTGATAAAATTGCGGATTTGTGGTATAATAAGTTTTCAAAGAAAAAAATCGGCGAAAATTTATGAAATTTGAAAAACTCAGAAAAGAAGATATAGTTACACTTTTACCCTGGCTGAGACGGCAGAATACGCACATCAGCAACTATTCGGCAGCATTTTTATTTATGTGGCACAGACACCAGAATGCGTGGTTCGCGACGGTGGGCGACTGCCTAATTCTTCGCGAACAGTTTGTGAAAATGCCGTATTTTTACTATCCCATATCGCTCAGCGGCAGTGAAGAAGAGGAGCGTGCGGCAATTTCCGCTTTGGAAGAGTATTGCAGAGAAAACAAAGAGCGTCTGCATTTTACCAATGTTCCGAAAAATAAACTTTGCGAACTCGTGCCGAGATACGGTGCGGACGTGCATATCTCCAACCTTCGCAAATGGCGGGATTTTCTGTACAGAACGGAAGATTTCAGAAGTTTTGCGGGCGGAAAATACAGCGGACAGCGAAATCATATCAATAAATTTAAAAAAAATTATCCTGACGCGCAGATGTATCCGTTCAGGCAAGAGGATGTCGGCGAGGTTTTGAAGTTCCTTGACGCATACTCTGCCGTACAGCTGAGCAAGGACACGTTTTTGGCAAAAGAAGAATTGCGCGCCGTCAGGGAAGTCTTGCCTTTTATCGAAAAGCTCGATCTTGTCGGGGCGTATGTTCGCATCGGCGGTAAAATCGTGTCTTTCGTGATCGGAGAAAAGTGCGGGGATATGATGATCGTGGTAGTGGAAAAGGCTCTTCGGGAATATGAAGGGATTTATCCCGCGACTGCGCAGATGTTCGCAAATAATTTTTGCGGTGATGAGATAGAGTATTTAAACCGCGAGGACGATGCGGGGGATCTGGGACTTCGCAAATCCAAAATGCAGTATCTGCCTTGTGAACTTGTGGATAAATACAATCTTGCCATACACCGCCCGATCGATACACTTTCCAAATTCCCCGAAATCAGAACGCAGCGGCTGGTGCTTAAAAAGATCGGTAAGGAAGATACTGCCGAATATGCCCGCCTTGCAAGGGATGAAGAGCTCAACCGTTATTGGGGCTATGATTGGAAAAAAGACGCACCCGAGGACGTTTCGGACGAATGGTTTTTAAAAGACGTATACACTGATTTTAAAAATAAAGACGAAATAAGATTAGGTATCTATTCAGAGGGAACACTGATCGGCGAAGCGACGCTCTATAATTTCGGCTATCGGGCCGAAGCGGAATTCGGCGTGCGCGTATCGAAAGAATATCAGGGCAGAGGTTTTGCAAAAGAAGCGGCGATCGGGCTTTGCGGTTACGGATTTTCCGTTCTCAATCTTGAAAGGATAGAGGCGAAGTGTTATAAACCCAATCAGCCGTCCGCAAAGATGTTGCAGGCATCGGGTATGCGCCCTTGCGGGGAAGACGAAACTTTTTTGTATTTTTATAAGACGGCTGCAATGTAAAAATACAGCGTACTGAAACTTTGTATAAATTAGAATAACAATATAAATATAAGAAAATAAGGCGGAAGCAAAGATATTTCTTTGCTTCCGCCTTATTTTTATCAGAAACAGTTTTTTAATTTCGGAAAATTGTTTAAAAATACAAATCAAATCTTAAAGTATAAATTTACTTTCATTTGTCAATAACTCTTGCACAAACAAAAAGGCAGGAACATTTCATGAAAAAAATCGGTATAGTTTTCGGGGTATTATTCATAATAATTCTGACGGTTATATTCACGGCGCAGGAAAAACCCGCGCCCGCATCGGAATATCTGAGGATGCACGTCCGCGCAAACTCCAATTCGGCGGAAGATCAGTCGGTAAAATACGAAGTCAAAGAAGCGATCGTAGAATTTCTGATCCCTTATGCGGCCGAGGCGGAAACAAGAGAGGAAGCAAAGCAAATTTTTGCGGAGCTTCTGCCCGGCATAGAACGGGTCGCGGACAAAGTTCTGGCGAAAAACGGATTTAATTACACTTCGCATGCCGAATGGCGGAAAGAAGAGTTTCCGACCAGGGTATACGACGGAGTGACTCTCGAAGCGGGCGTATATGACGCACTGATCGTTGAACTCGGCACGGGCGAAGGCGATAACTGGTGGTGTGTGGTGTATCCGCCGCTGTGCTTTTCAGGCGCGGCGGGCAGCAACGTGCAGTACCGTTCCCGTATTCTGGAAATCATCAGAAATTTTTTCGGAGACTGAGTTTTTCAAATAAGTCCTCCGAGAAACGGGAAATAGTTTTAAACGGAGGAACAGGAGAAAAATGAAAAAACTCATCAGAACGAGTGCGCTCGTCCTTTCCCTTCTGGTCGTCGGCTGCGCGGGTGTACTTTTCACGGCGCGGAATCTTTCTTTTGGCAGAGAAGACATCGCCTGCGAAGCGGTAACGGAAGCGGCGGTATTGCGTCAGGGCAGCACGGGCAGCGAAGTAAAGACGGTCCAGTCCAAACTCAAACGTTGGGGATATTATTCGGGCGCGGTCGACGGGATCTACGGATCGCAGACAAAAAAGGCGGTAGAATATTTTCAGCGCAAGAACGGACTTAAAGTAGACGGTATAGTAGGCGCAAAGACTTTTGCGGCACTGGGCATGTCCTCGTCTTCCTCATCTTCATCGTCTTCAAGCAGCAGTTCTTCGGCAAGCGGCGACGTTTACTTGCTTGCGCGCTGCATTTACGGAGAAGCTCGCGGTGAAAGTTATGTCGGACAGGTCGCCGTCGGCGCAGTAGTCTTGAACAGGGTAAAGAGCCCGTCCTTCCCGAACACCATATCGGGAGTCATTTATCAGAAGGGCGCGTTTACGGCGGTTTCGGACGGACAGATCAATCTTACGCCTAACCAGACGGCGATCAATGCCGCAAAGGATGCTTTGAACGGTTGGGATCCTACGTACGGATGTCTGTACTATTACAATCCGGCAACGGCGACAAGTTCGTGGATATTCAGCCGCGAAACGGTCGTTACGATCGGCAAACACGTCTTTGCGATTTAAGGAGGAAAGGGAATGAGAGAGGAAGAAAAATTTTCTGAAGGTGCAGAAAAAGTAGAAAATCTCGCCGAAGAAAAGCGCGAAAAGGCGCGCCGCGCGGAAGAAGAAAAGGCGCAGGCGAGACTGGACGCGGCTTTGAAAAAAGAAGAAGAAAAAAAGCGCAAAGAAGAAATGAAGCGCGAGAAGAAAGAAGAAAAGGCGCGCAAGATCGCAGAGGATCGCGCACAGAAAGAACGCAGAAAAGAACACGCTGCGGAAGATAAGCGCAGACGTCGCGAAGATAAGGACAGAAAACAGCACGCGCCCGGTTTTGGAGGCTGGCTTACGGCTGTCATCACGCTGGGTGTTACCGTTCTTGCGCTGGGTGCTGTCGTTACGGTCGGATATTTCGATCTTACAGAGGCGAAATCGGGATTGTATAACGGTTATCAGAGCGCAGTGTGGGAGCTGAGCGAACTTACCGAAAATCTGAACGCGAATCTTTCCAAGGTGCGCGTTGCGACGGGAAATTATGAGATGCAGAAGATCCTCACGGATATTCTTGTCGAGAGCGAACTTGCGGAAAATTGTCTGCAATCTTTCCCTGTCGACGGACACGGAACGGAAAATCTGACGGCGTATATCAACCGCATGGCTGATTATTCGAGAAAACTTTTAAACCGTCTCGCTATGGGCGGAGAAATCACCGAAGAGGATGAACAGGTACTCGAATATATGTATTTTACCACTCAGAAGATCAATATCGCGGCAAGAGAGTTGTCCGGCGGTATGAAGGGTAAAAACTTAGACGAATTGCTGTCCGGAAAGGAATTTCGCGATAAATTCGACGAACTCGAACACAACACGATCGAAACGCCTAAAATGATCTATGACGGGCCGTTTGCGGCAACGAGCAATGCCAAAGGTCTGAAAGCGGTAGCGGGCGAAAAGGAAGTTACGGAAAAGGACGCTGAAAAAATCGTCAAAGATCTTTTCATTGATTATAAGATAAAGGACATCAAAGCGGAAGGAAAGACAGAGCATAAAGATATGTGCGCGTATAACTTCACGTTCACGACCGAAGAGGGCGCATATTATTATGCGCAGCTCACCGAACGCGGCGGAAAACTGATGATGTTCGACGGATATGAAAAGAAAAAGCAAGACAATTTCGGGCAGGAAGAATGTATCCGCAAAGCGGAAGAATTCTTGCACAAAGCGGGCTATGACGGCATGGAAGCAGTCTGGGCGAACGAGGGCGAGGAATTCTGCGATATCAACTTTGCGTATGAACAGGACGGAGTGATCTGTTATCCCGATCTCATTAAAGTAAAAGTCTGCAAAGAATGCGGCATGGTGACGGGTATGGAAGCGCACGCATATCTTACCAACCACACAGAGCGCGATCTGGGAACGCCTTCGGTATCCGAAAAGAAGATAGAGCGCGCGGCAGAGCGTAAAATGGAACTCCGAGGCGTACGCCTTGCGGTCATTCCCGTAGAAGAAAAGGAAACGCTCGCGTATGAGATCAACGGATTCCACGACGGAAACGAATATTATGCTTACCTCGATGCGAAAACGGGCAGAATGGTCGAATTGTTCACCGTTGTCGGCTCGGGTGCAGGCAGGGCGTTGATGTAATCAAAAACAAAAGAAATTATGTCGAATTATCAAACTGAGCGCAAGGCTCATAAGTATAATTCATCTTTATAAAAAACCAGCCCCGCGATCGGCATGCCGATCGCGGGGCTTAAATGTTAAAATATTTTTCGTTGTCTGCGTTTTTTCAGGTTATTTGCTGTCTGTTGACTGAGTAAATAAAGCGCAGCCGCTTTTTCTGAACTCTTCCGCTTTTTTGTGAAGAAGTTTTTCGTCTACCTTAAAAAATTCGGCAAGGCAGGCAAGGCATAAAAACTGAGTGCTTGCGCGGTTGATCAGCTTTTTTGTGAGCGCAATTTCCAAAGCCGAAACTTCTTTTCCGCAGTTTTTACAGATATCCTTCATCTTTCCTCAATGATTTTTGCGCGGTATACAACGCAGTCGTGCGCGTCGAGGTTTTTAAAGATCACGCCGTTTGAAGGATAAACTTTTTCATTTGTCCAGCAATCGGTAAGTTCGAGCGTTTTATGCGAATGAATACCGATACCCAGTTCGTCGAGCATACAAGTTCCGCGCTGGGATTGATCGCTCAGGTTGAAAAATCCGATGGCAATATCCCCGTTTTCGAGCGCTCTTACGAGGATAGGTGTGGTTTCACTGCCTATGCGATAGGTCTGAGCGCATTTTTCGTCCTGATCGATGCCGATAAGTACTGGGTTTTTTAAAAGACTAAGTGTGAAAGGATCGATATTTCTAATGTCGCAGCCGATCATAAGCGGGGATTGCAGCATGCACCATGCCGCAAAATGCAATCTGTATTCGGTATCCGTACATCCGCCGAGTCCTACGTGTCCCGCGCCGCGCATTCCGGTGATCAGCATATCCATATCATTGAAACAGCCTTTTCCGCCGAAAGCCAGCCTGTCAAATTGTTGCTCGATGAGCGATTTCACCGAATTCCAGTTATCGAAAATATCTCCTGTGGAACGCCATATATCCGCGCCCGTCGTGCGGATCCATTCGTGCGTCTTGTCCGCACCCCAACTGCAAGCGGAAAACAGGATATCTCTGCCGCAGTTCGCGAGCGCAAGCCCCATAGCGCGGTAAAGATCTTCCCCGCGGCGGGTGTTCGGTTTAAAACAATAGTCATATTTGAGATAATCTACGCCCCAGTCTGCAAAAGTTTGCGCGTCCGTCCATTCTCTGTCCATACTGGAAGGATAGCCTGCACAGGTCATTCGCCCCGAACAGGAATACATTCCGAATTTCAGTCCTTTTTCATGTATCTTATCGGCAAGCGCTTTCATTCCGTGTGGGAATTTTTTCGGGTCGGCAACCAGCTTTCCGTTTTTATCCCGTTCTTTCAAAGCCCAGCAGTCATCTATCACTACATAGTTATATCCCGCAGCGGCAAGCCCCGTGTCGATCAGCGCGTTTGCGCTGTCGAGAATGAGCTTCTCGTCGATGTTTTCCGCAAAAGTATTCCAGGAATTCCAGCCCATAGGCGGTTTATTGATTTTCATAGGTTGACCTCCGCAAAAAATTGTGGTATAAGTATAACACAGCAAGAAAAAGGCGGCAATGTTTTAATGTTGCCGAAACATGGGAAAATGTTGCATGAATGATTTTCTGAAACTTATCTGGTCCAATGAAACGCAGTGCGAACCGCTCTATAAAGTAGGGCCTTACGAACGGAACTGTTACATTCTGCATTATATCGTTTCGGGAAAGGGGTCGATAGAGTATGCGGGGAAGAGATACGAAGCTCGGCAAGGTCAGATGTTTGTCATCTATAAAGGGGATATGATCTCTTATTGTGCGGACAGAGAAGACCCCTGGAAATACATATGGGCGGATTTTGACGGTATGGATGCCGAAAAACTGCTTTCGGCAACGGCTTTTTCGAGGGAAATGCGCGTGTCGCCCGTATTGCCCGAGCAAGAGATTTATCCCATTATGAAAAAAATGTACGGAAAAATGGGAACCTTGAGCGCGGAAATGGAGGGGAGCGGGTTGCTTTTAATGTTGTTTTCATTGCTGATCCGCTTTTTCCCGTCTGAAAGGAAAGAGGACTGCGAAGTGGCGGAGCGTGCGGCGCTGCTGATCAGAACGGGTTTTTCCGATTGCGATTGCCGTATCGAAAAAGTTGCGGAAATGATCGGGCTTAGCCGTTCGCAGCTGTTTCGCGTGTTCAGACAAAAATACGGAATCAGTCCCAAAGAATATCTTACGGAATGCCGTCTTCTCTGCGCGAAAAACCTGCTTGCAGAGGGCAATTTAGGCATTTCGCAGGTCGGTTATGCCTGCGGTTATGCCGATGCGCTGTATTTTTCATCTGAATTCAGGCGAAAAGAGGGAATATCTCCCGGAGCGTACAGAAAAAGCAAACAGAAAAAAGAGGATTAACCGCGGCGGCTCATGCGAGCCGCCGCTTTTTTTATTGTTTGGACAAGATTTACGGATTTGAAAAACGTTATAAAAATTATCCGTTTTTAATTTTGTTGCATAGTATGTACTGATTTTCTTTTCAAGGAGGAAGTACTTGTCCCGCATAAAAATTTTATCGCCGGAAACGGTGAGTATTTCGGAGGAAGCGATCATTGAAGAGGGCGTTACAATCTATCCGAACAATCATATTTTCGGCAAAACGATCGTAAGAAAAAACGCCGTTCTCTATCCGAACAATATCATAACCGATTCGGAAATCGGAGAGGGTGCGTCGGTTACGGCAAGCGTTCTGGAGGGCGCAAAAGTCGGTATAAACGCACAGGTAGGCCCTTTTTCTCATCTTCGCAAGGGTGCGGACGTGGGCGAAGGTTGCAGGATAGGCAATTATGTAGAGATCAAGAACGCAAAGATCGGTGCGGGGTCGAAAGTGAGTCACCTTACCTATGTGGGGGACGCGACGGTCGGCAAAGACTGTAATATCGGCTGCGGTGTGATCTTTTGCAATTATGACGGCAAGACCAAGAAAAGTTCTGTAATAGAAGACGACTGCTTTATCGGAAGCAACGTGAATATCGTTGCCCCCGTTACAATCGGGAAGGGCTCGTTTGTTGCCGCGGGAACGACTGTCACAAAGGACGTTGAAAGGGGTGCTTTCGTGATCGGAAGGGTGCGTCAGCAGGAAAATGCGCACTTAGCGGAAAAATATGCCCGCAAAGGAGGTAAAAATGAGTGAAAAGTTCGGAACGGACGGCATTCGCGGTATTGCAAACGAGGATTTGACGGCGCGCACGGCGTTTGCGCTCGGCAATGCGCTTTGCAGGCTCAAACAAAACCCGAAAGTGGTGATCGGCAGGGATACGCGCGTATCGTCGGATATGTTTATGCTGGCGGTTGCGGCGGGTATCACTTCGGGCGGCGGCGATGTGATAGACGGCGGCGTCATACCTACTGCCGCCACGGCTTTTTTCGTTCGGAAAACGGGTGCGGATTTCGGTGTTGTGATCAGCGCGTCGCACAATCCTGCAAAATTCAACGGTCTGAAAGTGTTTGACGAGCGGGGCAGGAAACTTTGTGAAAAGGCGGAGTGCAGGGCAGAAAAGTATTTTGACGAGTACGCTTTTTCGGGTTCTTTGTCGGCAGGTCGGTTTTCGCCCCTTTTCAGGAAAGAGGATTATACCGATTTTCTGGTTTCGTGCTGCGGTGTTTCGCTCAAAGGCAAGAAGTTTGCGCTCGACTGCGCGAACGGAGCGGCTGGCGGGTTTGCGGCGGAAGTTTTCGAACGGCTGGGAGCGAAAGTAGTGGTTTGCGGTATCGGACGGGGCGGCACGGACATCAACGACGGCTGCGGCGCATTGCATCCCGAACGGGTACGCGCGCTCGTCAAGGAAACGGGTGCGGATGCGGGGTTTTCCTATGACGGAGATGCCGACAGGCTGATCGCTTGCGACGAAAAGGGCGGGCTTGTGGACGGCGATAAAATTCTCTGCGTGTTTGCGCAGGAAATGAAATCGCGCAAGACTTTAAAGAAAGATATCGTCGTCGGAACGACGCACACGAATACGGGTGCGGAACTTGCGCTTGCAAAGATGGGGGTGCGCCTGATCCGCACGGACATCGGCGATAAATATGTTGCTGAGGCAATGGAAAAGAGCGGTGCGCAGATCGGCGGGGAGCAGTCGGGGCATATTATTTTATCCGATTATTCCACGACGGGCGACGGCATTCTGACCTCTGTCAAGCTTGCCGAACTGATCTCGGAAAAGAAGCTTTCAAAACTCGCGGATATCAAACTTTTCCCGCAGTGCAATGCGAGCATAAAAGTCAAAGACAAGGTGCGCGTGCTCGGCGACGAAATGTTGCGCGAAGAAATCGACAGGGCGCGGGAGAAAGTGGCGCGCCTCGTTGTCCGTGCATCGGGAACGGAGCCCGTTATCCGTATTTTTGCCGAAGCGGAGAGTTTGAAAACGGCAAAAAATGCGGTGGAACAGGTGAAAAGGTCGATCGCGGCGTCAGAAGAAGGATATTCAGCCGATTAGGTGCGGTTTTTTAAAAAATCAACGCTTACAAATTATCTGTTGAATCGTCAAACTAATCGCGTACTGAAAAAGTGTAATTCACTGTTTAAAGCGCAAAGATAAATCATATCATGCGTTAAATTAAAAGATCAGTCGGAGCCGTTTTGGCTCCGACTGATCTTCTGTCAGGAGTTTTTACAGATAAGTTTTCAGTTTCTTTTCATACTTTTGTTCCATATCGAGAAGCTCCTGCGCAAGCGCGAGAACTTTTTCATCTGCACAGTCTTTGCTGTCGCCGATCGAGCGGGCGAGGGCGGTAATGCCCATCACCGTGCCTTGCGTGAGCATTTCGGCAATGTGAGCGCGGGTATTGTCTTTTAGGGTACTCAGTTTGACCGAGCCCCACATCATCGCTTTTTTAACGGGGCTGGGCTCTTTGAGTTCCACGCCCTGGTCTTTTGCGAGGATGGCGGCTTTTCCCGAAATCAGTTCGTAACCGTCGTGCATTTTTTTGAGTTCTTCGCAAAGTTCGGCGTCTTCCGTTTCGGGCATAATGTCCGAAATGGATTGAAGAGCATAATGGGTATTGCGGTAAATTTCCGCAAGAAGTTCGTTGCCCGATTTGATATCTGCCATAATTATTCTCCTTATACGTTCAGTTTGTGCAAAAGGCCTGTAAATATGCGCAAAAAAGCGGGAAAAGGTCGCCTAAAACATTAAAAACAAGTAAAAACACTTGACAGAAATGTTAAAAATATGTTATTCTACAATCCGAGCCGCTCGGAGCGGGCTTTTTAAGCGTGCCGAAAAGAAAATCGGTACCGCCTTGGCAAACGGCGAGACTGGATAGAGGAGGTAAACTATTTTGTACGCGATCATCGAAAACGGAAACAAGCAGTATAAGGTTTCCGAAGGCGACGTATTGAGGCTGGAAAAGCTGGACGCTCAGGTGGGCGACAGTGTGGAATTCCCCGTAGTTATGATTTCCGCGGAAGACGGTATCAAAACGGGCGAAGAAGTCAAAACAGCTAAAGTCAGCGCGAAAGTGGAAGCGCAGGACAAGTTCAGAAAAATCGTCGTTTTCAAGTATAAGGCAAAGAAGAACGAGCGTAAAAAGCAAGGTCATCGTCAGCCTTTCACCGCAGTCAAGATCGAAAAGATCACGCTGTAACAATTTTTTATAGGAGGATAAATAAATGATTTTCATCAGTTTATTTGCTCATAAAAAAGGAACAGGCTCGTCGCACAACGGCAGAGACAGCGAGGCAAAACGCCTTGGTGTGAAGCGTTCCGACGGTCAGGAAGTGCTTGCCGGCAACATTCTCGTTCGTCAGCGCGGCACGAAGTTCCATCCCGGCAACAATGTCGGTATCGGTAAAGACGATACGCTCTTCGCTCTTTGCGACGGGGTTGTCAGGTTCGAAAGACTGGGCAAGGACAGAAAACAGGTCAGCGTTTACAAAGCGCAGTAACAAAAACACAAACGGCTCCGCAAAGGCGGAGCCGTGTTTTACTTTCCGAAACTTTTCGGAAAGTTTTCTTTTAAATTAAGAGTTTATCGTTTTAAAAAGTGAGGCGCAATTTTTTGGAGGTCGAATGAAAGAAGAAAAGGGGAAAAAGAAAAAATTCATACTTAATCCTCCGGCTTGGTTTGCTCTCATCGTTTTTGCGGTTTCTCTTATTTTTATTGTATTATCGATCGTTCTGGCGGCAAAAGAGGAAAAACCTTCCATACTGGCCTGTATCGTATTTGCGCTCTCTGCCTGTCTTTTAGGCTATTCGGTGTATCTTGCCGTCAGGGAAATTCCCGTTCTGAAATCAAAAATCCATTCCTTACTGGAAAGATTTCCCTTTACATACAGGCTCATCAAAGACTGGGGATACCGTGCGGGCATCGTCTTGATCGGCTCTTTTATTGTCAACATTCTTTACGCCATATTTGAGGGAACGCTCGCGGTTTTGGAACTTTCACTCTGGTACGGCTCGTTGGCAGGGTATCATTTTTGTTTAAGTGTAGTCAGGTTTTATATAGTAAGAAAGAACAGAACGGCGCAAAAGCAAAGCGCCCAAAAAACGGACAACAGTATTTTCGGCTGGTCTACCTTTCGCATGACGGGCGTTGCGATACTTGTTTTGTCTGTTGCGATCTCTGCCGCGGCAACGCAGATGGTTCTTTCGGATAATCATTTTAATTATGCGGGCACGATGATCTACGGCGCTGCGGCATACACTTTCTATAAATTTGCGGGCTCGATATACAGGATCATCCGCGCAAAGCGTATCCACGATCCTTTGGTTATCGCCATGAAAAATGTCGGGTTTGCCGATGCGCTTGTATCCATGCTCGGTCTGCAAAGCGCGATGATCGCAACTTTTTCGGAACAATCCATGTGGAAACTGAATGCCGTAACGGGTATAGTCGTATGTATTTTAACGGTTGCGCTCGGTATAATAATGATCGTTTCGGGAACCAAAAAACTTCGTAAGATACGAAGCGATGCTCAAAAGACAGAAATGGCAACGGAGGATATTTCCGAAGAAGAAGGGGAAAGATTTTAAATTCCGTAAAGTTAAAATTTTGAAAAAATCAAGCGGTGCAGTTCATCTGTGCCGTTTTTTTGTATAGTAAAACCCGCGGATAGTCCGCGGGTAAGAAAGAGCTTAAGCGATGGAACTTGAAATAAAAACTCCGATTGTGTAAAATAAGAACTGA
>CASEHS010000013.1 GCA_949287815.1 uncultured Bacillota bacterium
CTGCCAGGTCGTCATAGGCGCGGCTTGCGCGCTGCCGGTAATATGAGGGCTAACAGCCCGAAACTGAAAAACCACCGGCTATGCCGGTGGATATTTATTGTATAACGCTAATAAAATCTCAAAAAATAATTTTTAAATTTGTATTAAATATTATCCAATGTGTTTGTTTATGTAAAAGTATGTATATGTGAATTAAAGGAGTTTTAATAAACGTGCAGAAAAATGAAATTCTAAAATATAAAAATACCGTGCATAACATTTCTTTTAGGAAGAAAACTGTTATGCACGGCGTTATTTAATTTGGTTAGAGCTAAGATAGAAAATCAGTCGAATTGAAGAAAATAGAAATTAAATTATTCAGAATCTTCAGCATTTTCGGATTTTTGGTTCTTATTGTCTGTTTTTTCTTTTTTATCTGATTCCTCGGGTTCAAGTCGTGTAACTTTAACTTCAAGAACTTTTTTCTCGGAAGCTTTTACGACTTCAACTTCAATGTTTTCATATTGAAAACTTTTACCGATAGGGGGTATTTCGCCTAATTGCTCGATTACCCAACCGCTGACGGTATTGGCATCATAATTATATTCATCTTCATTTAAACCATAATTATTGAAAAAGTCAGAAAGGTCCGCTTCTGCATTTACAATATCTGTGTTTTCGGATATTGGTTTAAAATAGGTGATTTCTTCATCGTGTTCGTCCCAAATTTCTCCGACAAGCTCTTCAAGAATATCTTCAAGAGTAATAATGCCGAGTGTGCCGCCATATTCGTCTAACACGATCGCCATATGCGTTTTCTTTTTTTGAAGTTGTTTCAGTAACACTGAAATTTTAACGTGTTCCGTTGTATAGGTAACTTCTCGAATCGCTGATTTAATATTTCCAGATTTGCTTAAATAAACTGGATAGAAATCTTTTTCATGCAAAAAACCGATGATTGAATCTATGCTGCCTTCGTATACCGGTAATCGGGAAAGTCCTTTTTCCTGAAAGACATCTCGGATTGTTTCGATTGGTGTTGATAATTCGATGGCAACGATATTAACTCTCGGAACGCATATATCACCGACTTCCAAATCGTCAAACTCAATCACAGAGCGGATCAGTTTAGACTCATCTTGTTTGAGGGTTCCGTCTTCTCGAGCTTCCTCAACCATTGTCATTATTTCATCTTCGGTGACAACTTCTTCATTTTTAAGTTTAAAAATCTTAGAAAGAACAAATTTGTAACCGCTGAAAATTAAATTGATGGGGTAAAGCAGATAGGTAAAGAACATCAGCAGTGAGTAACCCATCATGGCAAATTTTTCCGGATAGACTTTGGCGATCATTTTCGGGGTTATTTCACCGAAAATCAAGACGGCAACAGTGGTAACGATAGTGGAAACAGTTGTTGCAAGGCTTGCATTGTGTGCGATGAGAGCTGCAAAGAACAATCCTGCAAGTGAAGTTGTTGTAATGTTAACAATGTTATTACCGACAAGAATAGTAGAAATCAGATGATCGTAATTTTCGGCGAGGCGAAGTGTCTTTTCTGCACGTTTATTACCGTTTGAAATCATTGTTTTCAGTTTTAGCTTGTTAGCGCAGGAATACGCTGTTTCCATCGATGAGAAAAAGCCCGAAAGCAATAACAGTATAATTATTGAAATCAATAATGGGGCAGAGTCGCCCATAAAAATAAAAAACCTCCCTTGTTTGATGAATAGTTCATCAATTTATTATATTAGTATCTATTATACCATATACCCATTAAAAATAAAAATCTTTTTCAGCATTTTTTATAAAATTTATGGTATTGATAAATAAAATATTATAAAAAAGCGGATTACGGTATTAATTTACCATAATCCGCGTAAAGAAGATCGTGAAAATTTAATGAACTCTTCTTGATTCAATATAATAATTCCAGCGCTGAGACGATATGGGTTCAATTACAGCATAATCTGAGGCGGTGTGTAAAATGTAGTTTTCACCAAGATAAAGTGCAACATGTCCGATTCTTTCTACGCCGGTATTGTTATAACGGGAAGAATTAGTAAAGAACATCAGGTCTCCTCGTTTCAGTTCATTTTTCGGAACATGATTTCCCTGAACAACTTGTGTGCGTGTAGTGACGTTCAGATTTACTTTTGCGCCATAATAAAACATATATTGCATGAGGGAAGAACAATCGTATTTAGTATCGTCAAAGTTTTTAAGAAAATTTCCTTTGCCGTCGTGCAGGCGAACTGCTCCGTATACGTAGGGGAAACCCAAAAGTTTAAGTCCTTCATTAATGATGTTTTCAGTGGTTTCATTGTGCTCGTCTTCAATTTTAAATATTTCTGTATAAGCAGAATCGGCGCTTACGTATGCTGTTTTTCCTTTGTATTCGGTAATGTACCATTTCCCGCTGATTCCTTTGTAGGAAACCATATCGTTTGTATTAATATAACCTACAGAAGAATACGATGTTCCGGCTCCGCTTCTTAAATTTAATCCGTTGACTTTAGAACGTATGTAGGTATAAGTTCTTTTCTTTTCGTCTTCAGGTTCTTCTTCCGGCAATTCAGTTGCCGGAGGTGTAGTATTTTCGGGGGATTCCGGAATGTTTACATCTGTATCCGAATCAGTGTTGTTTCCATCTTCGTTATTATCGGGCAGGGGTTCATTGTTTTCAGTTGAAGATGAATTATCGATTTTTGAATAAAAATAAGCAAAACCAAAAGTAAGAAATACCGCAACAAGTAAGGCGATTGCGGTCGCCTGCATTTTGATTTTTGTCATAACTTTTTCCTCCGAAAGTTATTTTACTATATTTATTCACAAAAATCAATGCAAAAAATTTTCCAAAAGAGTGATTTTTATACATTAATCTAGTACTATGTCAGACATAATTGCAAAAAATAATCTATTTACTTTGACAAGCTTTCGGCTTTTGTATTATAATAATTAAAATAAGGAGAAGATTAAATGGTTATATTTTTTATAGCAATCGCTTCAATTGTTGTATTGTTAATTATTGTGAGTATTGTTCTTTCTTTATATATTCTCCGTAGATTTTTTGGCAGAAGATATAACGGGAATCCTTATGTAAAATATTTTAAGTCTGAGGATTTTGAAGGGTTAAATGCAAGTCCGGTTTCTTTTCATTCTGAATGCGGTGATCTTCTTCGAGGATATGTTTATTCTGCGGCCGGAAAGAAGGAGACGGTTGGATTAATTATTTTTTCTCATGGTTTCGGGGCTGGGCATTTATCATATACAACCGAAATAAATACTTTTGCGAAACATGGTTTTAAAGTTTTGGCGTTTGACAATACGGGTTGTGTCAGTAGTGAAGGAAATACAATTAAAGGTTTTGATCAGGGTGTTTCTGATTTGGTCTCGGCTGTTGCATATGCGAAAAGTGATGAAAGTTTAAAAAATCTGCCTATTGCGTTGGTTGGACATTCATGGGGCGGTTTTTCGGTAATGAATGCTTTTCCGTTGTGCGAGAATATAAGTTGTGCGGTTGCAATATGCGGATTTATTTCAAGTGCAGATGTTATCTCTCAGAACGCATTCGGAAAAATTTTTCCTGTACGATTTATCTCAAAAATTATTTTTAAATTACGAAATAAAATTGTTTTCGGGAGTAAAGCAAATTATAATTCTTTGAAGTCTTTGAAAAACGTAGAAAAACCCGTGTTTTTACTCTATGGTAAAAAAGATAAAACGGTTTTGTGGAAAAAGAACGGACTAAAAATGGCTGAGACATTAAAAGATAATCCTTTTTTAAAAATCAATACTTATGATGAAAAAGCTCATAACGTTTATCTTACAGTACAGGCTGAAAAATTATTGAACAGTTCATTTGCTGATGCGGCGTCTAAGGCAAAAAAATGTCCGGCAGAAGCAGAAAAACATTATAAAGATATTAATTATAAAGCAATAACAGAAGAAGATGAACAAGTTATGAATGAAATAATTTCTTTTATTTCAGACAATTTAAAGAAATAAATATTTTTAAAACAAGAATTTATTGATAAAAAAGAGGAGTGGTTAAGATGGATTTAGAGGAGTTGCAAAAAACTTTAGATAAGGAAAAATGGATCGAAAGTGAAAAGATTGGCAGGGATCTGTGCGGAGAAATGCCTTATTGCGTTAACTGCCGTAAAGAGGTTGAAAATCCTTGTGCAAAGGCTTACAGTGCGTTTTATCTTCAGCCTAAAACGAAGAAGCGCGGCGGGCCGAAAAAAAGATAAAATAATTGTTTATCGGTAATTAATTGCAGATAATATTAACTATGAATAAATAAGAGGTAAGCGAAAAGAGTATGTTTAAACAAAATGTTAGGGATACACTTTTTGCTTACCAAATGGAATTGTATAAGGTTGAAATATATTGGTCAAATATTGTAACATTAAAAATACTTTTGAAAATAAGATTGAAACATTTGACAATTATCTGATTATTTAATATAATAAATAGGCTGTTGGTTAAAATTGTAAAAATTTTTTCCATATGTAATTTAAATATGCTGATATGGCTCAGTCGGTAGAGCACGTCCTTGGTAAGGACGAGGTCGCGGGTTCAAGTCCCGCTATCAGCTCCAAATTTTATGACAGTGTATGTCAAAAAAGGAACGCAGGATAGTAATTTCCTGCGTTTCTTTTTTTATGGAAACTATTTGGAAAATTCGAAAATCAATTGGTGAATCAATGTAAAAGAAAGGTCAGAAAATCCTAAAAAATTTTTTCTCAAACAGTTGACAAGTAGGAAAATGTGTGATATTCTATAGAAAACCGATGAGGTAAAGTAGTAACCTGCTAATGCAGATTTTCAGAGAGCTTTTGGCGGTGGGATAAAAGCAGTCTGACGCAGTGTGAATGGATTACCGAGGGCGGAGGCGAAAGTTTGCGAGTAGTTTCCGACGTGGCTTTCACGTTATAGGAAGAGGGTATGGTAGTACCTGTAAAGAGGCAACATTTTGTTGTAAATTTGGGTGGCAACACGGTTTATTCGTCCCAAGCGAATATAATCGTGTTTTTTTATTGCTATTTTATTTCCTAGGAGGAATTTATTATGTCTGAAAAAACGATCCCTTACAAAATTTATCTTTCTGAAAATGAAATTCCTAAGTATTGGTATAACCTGAATGCTGCGATGAAGGAAAAGCATGATCCTTTCTTAAATCCAGCGACATTGAAACCTTGTACAAAAGAGGAGTTGTGTCAGGTTTTTTGTAAAGAGTGTGTAGATCAGGAACTTGATACAACAAATTTGTATATTGAGATACCGCAAGAGATACGAGATTTTTACAGAATGTATCGTCCCTCACCGCTTGTGAGAGCGTATTGTCTGGAAAAAGCACTGGGTACACCTGCGAAGATCTATTATAAATTTGAAGGTAACAATACTTCCGGCTCACATAAGCTCAATTCGGCAGTTGCTCAGGCGTATTATGCAAAGAAACAAGGTTTGAAATCTATAACAACGGAAACGGGCGCAGGTCAATGGGGAACAGCTCTTTCGATGGCTTCTGCATATTTCGGCTTGGATCTTACCGTTTTTATGGTAAAAGTTTCCAGTGAGCAGAAACCTCATCGCCGCGAAGTAATGAGAACTTATGGGGCAAAGGTGATTGCATCTCCTTCCGAAACAACTGAGGCAGGCAGAAAAATTTTAAGAGAATTTCCCGGTACCGGCGGATCTCTCGGCTGTGCGATCAGTGAAGCTGTGGAAAAGGCAATGACTACTGATTCATGCAGGTATGTATTGGGTAGCGTGCTTGATCATGTTTTATTGCATCAGACAGTTATCGGTCAGGAATGTAAAGTTGCGATGGAGAAATACGGTATTGAACCGGACATGATCATCGGTTGCTGCGGCGGTGGTTCGAACTTCGGCGGTTTGATCGCTCCGTTTATGGGCGATAAAATCGCGGGGAAAAATAATATCGATTTTATTGGGGTTGAGCCGGCGAGTTGTCCTTCGCTTACACGCGGAAAATATGCTTATGATTTTTGTGACAGTGCAAAGATCACGCCGCTTGCGAGAATGTATACGCTTGGTTGTGACTTTATGCCTGCTCCTAATCATGCGGGAGGACTTAGATATCATGGAATGAGCCCTGTTGTTTCCAAGTTGTATCATGATGGACTGATCCGAGCGAAAACAGTGGAGCAGACTAAGGTGTTTGAAGCGGCTGAACAATTTGCGAGAATAGAAGGCATTTTGCCTGCTCCTGAATCGAGCCATGCAATACGTGTTGCGATTGATGAAGCTCTTAAATGTAAAGAGACGGGTGAAGCAAAGACAATTTTGTTCGGACTCACGGGAACAGGGTATTTTGATATGACTTCTTATAAACAGTTTAATGATGGAACAATGACAGATTTTATACCTACGGATGACGATCTTAAACAAGGTTTTGAAAGTATTCCTGATATTGCTGTGAATAAATAAAAAAACATTTACAAAAGCTTATTAAAATGGTATAATGGACGGGAAAGGGATTTCTCGTCCATTTTTATTATAAAAAGGAAGCTGAATATGGAACTGAAAGATTTGTATGGCAATAGTGCTGATAGGGATGTTTTTTCAAAGAGGATAGAACAATTAATTGCGGAATTTGAAAGGGTAACGGGAGAAAAACCTGAAAGCTTTTTCTCTTCGTCCGGCAGGGCAGAAATCTGCGGTAATCACACCGATCATAATCATGGTAAAGTTATTGTTTCGGCGATCAGTTGCGATATCCTTGCGGCGGTCATGAAACGTGATGACGGGATTATTTCCGTTCATTCGGCAGGATTTCCTTCATTTTCATTGAATATAGATGAGTTGGAAGTTTGTAAAGAAGAATATGGGAAAAGCGTTGCTTTGACTCGCGGAGTGGTCAAGGCGATAAAGGATCGCGGATATAAAGTAGGAGGATTTACGGCTGTAACGGAAAGCACGATTTTCCGTGGTGCGGGAGTGTCTTCCTCGGCAGCTTTTGAACTTTTGATTTCAGAAATACTTAATCAGCTTTATTTGGGTGGAGTGCTTTCCAAGGTGGATAAAGCAATCATATCACAGTTTGCCGAAGATGTTTATTTCGGTAAACCTTGTGGACTTTTGGATCAATCCGGTATTTCGCTTGGCGGAATGAATGAAATTGATTTTGAAAATCCTGCCTCACCGCAAATAGAATCGTTAAATGCGCCTGCTGGATATACGCTCGTAATTACGAATACAGGTGGATCCCATGCTGCGCTTACCGAACACTATGCGGCGATTAAGTCAGAAATGAAAGAAGTAGCGCAGTTTTTTGGTAAATCAGTCTTAAGAGAAGTGCCTTATGAGCAATTTTTTGGCTCAATTTCCGAATTGAGGAAAAAGGTGAGCGAAAGGGCAATTTTGCGCGCATTCCATTTTTATGAAGAAAATGAGAGGGTGGATAAAGCCGCTGCGGCACTTAGGACTGGAAATACAAAAGAATTTCTTTCGGCGATATCTGCATCTGGTATAAGCAGTTTAAATAGCTTGCAAAATTGTTTTGTGCCGGGAAGCAGTGAGCAGCCCGTTGTGCTGGCGATACATATGTCGGAAAGATTGATTAAAGACGGCGCGGTTCGGATACATGGCGGTGGATTTGCTGGAACGATTTTAGCATATCTTGCGGACGTAGAAGTTCAGAATTATGTAAAAGAAATGAGCAAGGTTTTCGGGGCTGAAAATGTATTTACTGCAAGCGTAAGAAAATTAGGTGCAACACAACTGAATATTGAAGAGCTGTTGCGTTAGTTCATAAAACGGGAGGAAAAGAAAATGATACAAACAAGGTTGTTCGGTAAAACATCGTCGGGGCGCAATGTATATGCTTTCACGATAAGAGACGGGAAAAATGAAGCTGTAATTTTAAATCTCGGAGGAATCATCCAGTCTTTAAAAATTGCGGATAAAAACGGCGAACTTGTTGATGTCGTTCTTGGTTATAACGATGTGGAGAGCTATGAAAAAAACGGCGGATATCTCGGTGCGTTGATCGGACGGGTTGGAAACCGTATTGAAAAAGGCAATCTCGTTATTGATGGCGAG
The DNA here is from genome assembly GCA_949287815.1 of uncultured Bacillota bacterium. Classification (GTDB taxonomy): domain Bacteria; phylum Bacillota; class Clostridia; order Christensenellales; family Borkfalkiaceae; genus Borkfalkia. The sequence goes on from CASEHS010000013.1 coordinate 8,047, forward strand.
AAATATGAACTTTATTGTAATGACCGAGGTAATCATCTGCACGGCGGAAAATCCGGCTTCGATAAAAAGATTTGGGATTATGTTTTTGAGGGGGCAGACGGAAACACGTTGTCTCTTTCGACGGTTAGTGCGGATATGGAAGAAAATTATCCCGGTAACATGAAAATTCAGGTGCGTTATACTTTTGTTGACGGGGAACTCAAAATTGATTATGCCGCAGTATCCGATAAAAAAACGCCGATCAATATGACTAATCATGCTTATTTCAATTTGGATGGTGAAGGCAGCGGAAATGTTTTGGATACTCTTTTAAAAATCGATGCAGACAGAGTAACTCCGACAGACGAAACACTTATCCCGCACGGCGAATTTAAAGACGTTACGGGAACTCCCTTCGATTTCCGTAAAGCGCATAGGATCGGTGAGCGAATCAATAATACGGATGATCAGGATATCCTTTACGGCGGTGGTTATGATATTAACTTTGTTTGTAACAAAAAGCAAGGTGAATATGCCAAAATTGCCGAAGCGGAAGGCGCGAGAAGCGGTATCGTGATGGAAGTATTTACTGATATGCCGGCTGTACAATTATATACAGGCAATGGACTGAATCAGAACGGGAAATCCGGTTATTATAATAAGAATTACGGGTTCTGTATGGAAACGCAGTTTATACCGAACGGTGTGAATTGTCCTGCATATGCGGCGCTCGGTGATCCTGTGTTTGAAAAGAATAGGATTTATCACTTTATCACTGCTTACAAGTTTACGGCAAATTAAAAACGGACATAAACACGGATATTCCCACAAAGGGAATATCCGTGTTTTAAGGAGTAATTATGAAATTTATGATAGCATCCGATCTGCACGGATCGAGATATTATGCGGAAAAAGTTTCCGAAAGGTTTGTTTCGGAAAAGGCAGACAGATTGATTCTTTTAGGAGATATTTATAACCATGGACCGCGTAATCCGTTGCCTCGTGAATACGATCCAATGGGGGTCGCCGATATTTTAAATCCGCTGGCGTGTGTATTGACTGTTGTGAAAGGAAATTGCGATAGCGATGTGGATAAAATGATTTCGGACTTTGAATTTGTTTCGGAAGCAGTTCTGATTGCGGACGGCAAGCAAGTATTCTTACAACACGGGGACAGATATTCGATCGATCAACTGCCTAAAAATTGTGGGGATGCGTTTATTTACGGCCATTATCATACAGGTTTTATAAAAAGAAAGGGAAATGTCCTTGTAGGAAACTGTGGTTCGGTTTCTCTGCCTAAGGACGGAACACCGAATAGTTATATGATACTTGAAAACGGAGAACTGATACTCAAAGACATCAGCGGCGAAGAACTCGAAAGAGAAAAGATTTAACTTTATTGTAAATGATCTTTCAGAAGTGAAAAGTTTAAAACTTGAGGTATTCGCAAATTAAAAACGTGCCATAAGCAATCGTTATAGACAGTTATAATGCGGTTGCTTGACTTTTTAAGTTGGTCGCGGTAAACTTATACAAAAGAATCTGGAAAGAGGTCACTAAAATGGAAAAAATCAGAATCGGAATATACGGATACGGAAATCTTGGCAGGGGTGTGCAGTATGCGGCCTCACAGAATGCAGACATGGAAGTGGTTGCGGTTTTTACTCGCAGAGATCCGGAAACAGTTCAGACTGTTTTGCCTGTTAAAGTAGAAAGAACAGATAAAATAAAAGAATATACAGACAAGATCGATGTTATGATTTTGTGCGGTGGCAGTGCTACCGATCTTCCTGAGCAGTCTAAGGAAGTTGTAAAACTGTTTAATACGGTAGACAGTTTTGATACGCATCCTAAAATTCCTGCATACTTTGAAAAACTTGATGCTGCAGCAAAAGAGAGTGGGCATCTCGGTGCGATGAGTATCGGCTGGGATCCGGGCCTGTTTTCATTATCGAGAATATATTTTGAATCGGTTGCACCCAAGGGCAGTACATATACTTTCTGGGGTAAAGGAGTCAGTCAGGGGCATAGTGATGCGATCCGTCGCGTTCCCGGTGTAAAAGATGCAAAACAATATACTGTTCCTGTTGAATCAGCATTGGAGAGGGTAAGAAACGGTGAGAACCCGAATCTTTCTACCAGAGAAAAGCACACAAGGCTTTGCTATGTCGTAGCGGAAGAAGGTGCGGATCTTGCATTGATCGAGAAGAAAATCAAGGAAATGCCTGATTATTTTGCGGATTATGATACCGAAGTTCATTTTATTTCCGAAGAAGAATTAAAAACCCAGCACAGCGGTATGCCGCACGGTGGTTTTGTGTTGCGTTCGTCGGAGTCTGCAACGGGAAATAAATTCCTGACCGAATTTTCATTAAAACTGGACAGCAATCCCGAGTTTACTTCCAGTGTCTTGATCGCCTATGCTCGTGCTATATATAAAATGGCAAAAGAGGGCAAAACGGGTGCGGTAACTGTATTTGATATTGCCCCGAAATATCTTTGCGCTATGAGCGAAGCAGAGCAAAGGAAGAGTTTGCTTTAATTAGACAAAAAGAGATTTTTGAAATATTTGAAGATACTTTTTGATTTTGTTTATTTATAATGGAATAATTAAAATTGAAAGAGACGGAATGCAAATTTTGCACTTCGTCTCTCTTTTAAAATGAATAGTTGGTTTTTTTGTTTAGAATATTTATAACTGAATAAAAATTGCCCGTCGACGCATTATCTGCGCGACGGGCAATTTTTTATAATTTATGATTGATTATTATTTATCAATACATTCCGCCCATTCCGCCGCCTGCTGCGGGAGCTGCGGGCTCAGGTGCGGGAATATCGGTCACAACGCTTTCTGTGGTCAGAAGGGTTGCGGCAACGGAAGCTGCGTTCTGCAAAGTGCTTCTGGAAACCTTAGTCGGATCGATGATACCGCTTTCAACCATATCGGTATAACGGTTCTTCAAAGCGTCAAAGCCAAAGTTTGCTTTTTTGCTTGCGGTGATTTTTTCAACGATTACAGAACCGTCTACACCTGCATTCTTAGCGATCTGACGGATAGGTTCTTCAACTGCCTTCAAAATGATCTGAGCACCGGTTTTCTCATCTCCTTCGAGAGATGCAACGAGCTTTCTGAGGGCGTTAGTAGTGGAGAGGAGTGCTACACCGCCGCCGGGAACGATGCCTTCTTCAACAGCTGCACGAGTTGCAGCGAGTGCGTCTTCGATACGAAGTTTCTTTTCCTTCATTTCAACTTCTGTAGCTGCACCGACGTTGATTACGGCAACACCGCCTGCAAGTTTAGCAAGGCGTTCCTGCAATTTTTCTCTGTCATAGTCGGATGTGGTTTCCGCAATCTGAGCTTTGATCGCATTTACTCTTGCTTTGATGTTTTCGGGATCGCCTGCGCCGTTGATAATAGTGGTGTTGTCTTTATCCACTTTTACCTGGTTTGCTCTGCCGAGCATATCGGTTGTGACGTCTTTGAATTCATAACCGAGATCGGACGAAATTACTGTACCGCCTGTAAGAATTGCGATATCTTCAAGCATAGCCTTTCTTCTATCGCCAAAGCCGGGTGCTTTAACCGCAACACAGTTGAATACACCTTTGAGTTTGTTGACGATTAAGGCTGCAAGGGCATCGCCTTCTACATCTTCTGCGATAATGAGGAGTCTTGCGCCCTGTTGTGCAAGAGGTTCGATAACGGGAAGAATTTCCTGCAAATTGGAAATCTTTTTGTCTGTGATAAGGATGTAAGGGGAGTCAAGGATCGCTTCCATTTTATCGGTGTTAGTTACCATGTAAGCAGAAGCATAACCTCTGTCAAACTGCATACCTTCAACGGTAGAAAGTTCGGTGTTCATGGTTTTGCCTTCTTCAACGGTAATTACGCCGTCTTTGCCGACCTTTTCCATGGCGTCGGAAATAAGCTGTCCAACAGTTTCGTCACCCGCGGAGATAGAAGCGACCTGCGCGATAGCAAGCTTGCTTTCAACGGGTTTAGAAATTTTCTTGATTTCCGCAACAGCGGTTTCAACTGCTTTATCGATACCCTTTCTGAGGATGATAGGGTTTGCGCCTGCGGCAAGGTTTTTCAATCCTTCACGAATGATCGCCTGAGCAAGAACGACAGCGGTGGTCGTGCCGTCACCTGCAACGTCGTTGGTTTTTGTGGAAACCTCCTTGACGAGCTGTGCGCCCATATTTTCAAACGGATCTTCCAATTCGATTTCCTTAGCAATGGTCACACCGTCGTTGGTGATCAGGGGAGCACCGAATTTTTTGTCAAGAACAACGTTTCTGCCCTTGGGACCAAGTGTGATTTTAACGGTATCAGCGAGAGTGTTTACGCCTTTTTCCAGAGCTTTTCTGGCGTCGTCGCCGTATTTAATCTGTTTAGCCATAATAATTTCTCCTCCTAAAAATCAAACATTATTCAACGATTGCCAGGATATCGCTCTGGCGGATAATGGTAAATTCTTTGCCGTCCATTTTGAATTCGCTGCCCGAATATTTCGAGAACAGGATGACATCTCCGACTTTTACTACCATTTTGACTTCTTTGCCGTCAACCATGCCGCCGGGGCCTACCGCAACGACTCTTGCTGACTGCGGTTTTTCCTGTGCAGAAGAGGGGAGAATAAAGCCGCTTTTGGTTTTTTCTTCCGTCTGAACGCTTTCAACCACTACTTTATCGAATAAAGGTTTGATGTTCATTTTGTTAATGCCTCCAATTTATTTTCGCTTATGCTGTTAGCACTTTACTTACCTGAGTGCTAATTTACTATATATTATATACATAATAAAGGAAAAGTCAAACGTTTTACGTCAAAAAAAATAAAAAATTAGCACTCTTTTTTTTAAGTGCTAAAATTGTAAAAACAGGGAGAGAGATGTTCATAAAAATTTTGCTTGCAATTCAAAGAAAGGTGTGATAAAATAAAAAAAATTGGATCACGGCGGAAAATCGGTATGGATAAATGGGATAAAAGGTTTATGGAGCTTACTGAAACGGTTGCAGGTTGGTCGAGCTGTTTTCAGGAAAATAGACACGTGGGAGCGGTTATTGTTCTGGATAAGAGGGTGTTGACGACAGGATATAACGGAGCGCCTGCGGGGATCGAAAGTTGTGTGGATAAAAAGGAGTGCCTGCGCAGAAAGCTGAATATTGAAAGCGGTACAAGACACGAAATCTGTTATGCAGTGCACGCGGAGCAAAATGCGATCATTCAAGCGGCTCGGCTCGGGATCAAAATCGGCGGCGCGACGCTTTATTGTACGCATCAGCCTTGTGTGATCTGCGCAAAGATGATAATAAACGCAGGTATATCGCGTGTCGTATATAAATATGGTTATCCTGATGATTTTTCGATGCAGTTATTCGAGGAAGCAAAGGTAATCGTTCAGAAGTTTGAAGATCTTGAAAAGGAAGAATAATATTATGGAACAGAAAAATCCTGTAGTTACTTTTACAATGGAGAGCGGAAAAGTTTTCAAAGCGGAACTTTATCCTGAGAAAGCGCCCAATACAGTAAATAACTTTTTGTCTTTGATCAAGCACGGGTTTTACGACGGACTTGGTTTTCATCGTATTATCGAAGGTTTTATGATCCAGGGCGGAGACCCCGCAGGGAACGGTACCGGCGGTCCGGGTTATTCGATAAAAGGTGAATTCCGTATGAACGGCTTTACGGGCAATGATTTGAAACATCTTCGTGGCGTGCTGTCCATGGCTCGTTCCATGATGCCGGACAGTGCAGGTTCTCAGTTTTTTATCATGCACGAAAACGCGGCGCATCTGGACGGGCAGTATGCTGCATTCGGCAAAATTATTGAAGGAATGGATGTTATTGATGAAATAGCGTCCGTGGAGACAGATATGCGTGACCGTCCGATCGTACCGCAGGTCATCGAAAAGGTTACGGCGGAAACTTTCGGAATAGATTATCCGGAACCTAAACGTGCAAGATAATTTTTTATGGAAGATCGTAAAGGCATCGCTGAAATTTCAGCGATGCCTTTAGTTTTAAAATCGGAAAATTTTTTTATCTTCTATCATAATTATAATATATGATCGCAGATTTTCATCATGATTTTCTTACGGAAGCAAACGGAGATTTATCTTTATTTGGTCGGGAAACAGTAATTTCGGTTTGTGCTCTTTTTCGAGGAAAAAGAAATGTTACGGAAATATTTGATTGGTTGGAGAAATACAAAAAAGAACACCGTAAGAATCAGTATCTTGCGTTGGAGGACTGCGGCTATCTTAACGAAGAACTGATTGAAAAAATTGAGTGTTACAAACCGCTGTGTGCAACCTTAACTTGGAATTTGGAAAATGAACTCGCGGGAGGTTGTTTAAGCAGTGCAGGCCTTAAAAAAACGGGTTCAGAATTAGTTAAAAGATTTGATAAGAACGGTATTTTTGTGGACTGTGCACATCTGAACGAAAAAAGTTTTTATCAGGTATTGGAGCATACGGATAAAATAGTGGATTCGCATACTTGCTGTAAAGAGATTTGCGATCATCCCAGAAATTTATCATTTAGCCAAGTCAAGGAAATTGTTTTGCGTAGAGGGCTTATAGGAATAACATTTGTAGGTAAATTTCTAAAATCAGAAGGGCAGGTTTCAACGGAAGATGTCTTTATACATACGGATACGCTCGTTCAGAAATTCGGTATCCGGTCTTTTTGTTTCGGAAGCGATTTTTACGGGACAGAAGATTTGCCGTCCGATTTGAAAAATTATTTTGACGCGGGAAACCTTCGTCTGCATTTCGAAAATGCCGGTTATAAATCAAAAGATATAGATGCGATTTTCTTTCAGAATCTGGAAAAATTTGTGATAAAAAACAATGGAATGACCTGAAATAAAGTTTTTCGACAATTTTTTATAAAAGTCGACAATATTTGTAAAAAAATGTTTTAATATTTTTACAAAATAACTTTACTTTTGCAATTTCGTGTTGTATAATCGGATCACAACAAAAACAGAGGTGAAGAGAAATGCGGAAAAGCATAGTAATTCTGGAAAGTAATGCCGAATTTTCGGGGCATCTTTCGAGCTTTTTGGAAGGTGAAGGGTACTCGGTGGGAGGAGTATCGGATGATGGAGAGCGGGGCTTGGAACTGGTGAGACGTTGTTCGCCGGATATTGTTATTGTCAGCATGGTGCTTAAAGGAATAGACGGATTGGAAGTGCTGGACAAATTAAAGGAAATTCCCGGGAAAAGGAGTATTATCGCGATCGGTAATTTTTCAGATGACGCGATCATTTCACAGATTCTGGCGAAAGGGGCAAAGTATTATCTGATGAAGCCGGTGGCACCTGATGTGATTGTAATGCGTATTCGTGAAATGACGGGCGAAAACAGTTCAGGACAAGCGGTGTCATCTTTGCGGGAACGGCGCGGTGCAGTGACATTGGATGAAAAGATAAGCAACATATTTATTTCAATGGGAATACCTGCATCTATTAAAGGTTACGGTTATTTAAGAGAAGGTATCAAAATGGCAGTGAATGAACCTTCTGTAATAAATAATATAACAAAGCAATTATATCCTAAAATAGCCGAAAAGTTTTCGACAACACCGAGTAAAGTTGAAAGATCGATAAGGCACAGTATAGAAGTTGCGTTCAATAAAGGCAGAATAGAAGCAATAAATGCTTTGTTTGGTGTGAGAGTATATATCGGAACGGAAAAGCCGACGAACAGTGAGTTTATAGCGTTGCTTGCAGATAAGTTACTTCTTGAATCGGCATCCAAAGCCTGATGGATGTAAACATTTACTTAAAAGTCTTTACAATTAAAGATTAAAGTGATATAATATAAATAATATGAAGTAACGGAGGTGCGTTATGGCTGAATTGAAATATGAAATTACAGAAAAACTCGGAGTACTCGGTGAAGCGGGCAACGGTTGGACAAAAGAACTGAATTTGGTTAAGTGGAACGATCGTGAACCCGTGTATGACGTGAGAACGTGGAGTCCGGATCACGAAAGAATGGGGAAGGGAATAACGCTTGCTCCCGATGAAGTAAAGACCCTTAAAGAATTGCTCGATAAAATGGATATATGAAAATGAGCGGAAAGACGGTTTCAATACCGTCTTTTTTAAATTGCACGAAAAACCTAGTTAAAACAACAGGTTTAATTAAAAAGCATAGGAAAAAGATAAAACTTGTCGAATTTGCGCGAATTTAGTAGAAATATTTTTGAATTTGTTATATAATAATGAATCGGAAAGAAAATTTTTTTGGAGAAGAGCATGTCTGATACTAGTATCTATGAAAACCCGTTGCTGAGTCGTTATGCGAGCCGTGAAATGGCTGAAAACTTTTCGGACGACAAGAAGTTTCGTCTTTGGAGAAGACTTTGGATCGCTTTGGCTGAATCGGAGAAGGAACTGGGATTAAATATTACCGACGCGCAGATCGCCGAAATGAAGAAGTATGCCGATCAAATCAATTATGACGATGCTAGAAAGTTTGAAAACGAAGTTCGTCATGATGTAATGGCACACGTCAAAGCATTCGGAACACAGGCAAAATCTGCAATGCCTATCATTCATTTGGGTGCTACTTCGTGTTATGTGACCGACAATGCAGAGATCATGATCATTGACGACGCTTTGGATATGGTGATCGATAAGCTTGTAAACGTAATGGACAAGCTGAAAAAGTTTGCATTAAAGTATAAAGATCTGCCGACACTTGGGTTTACACACCTGCAACCCGCACAGCTCACAACAGTCGGTAAAAGGGCGACGCTTTGGCTTTCGGATCTGGAAATGGACTATGTTTCTTTGAAGAATCTGAAAGAAACCGTAAAACTTCGCGGAGTGAAAGGCACGACTGGTACGCAGGCAAGTTTTCTTGATTTGTTCAACGGAGACGGCAAGAAAGTAGAAGAATTACAGAAAAGAGTCGTGGAAAAACTCGGTTATTCAAAAGTGTACGGGGTTACAGGACAGACTTATCCGAGAAAATTTGATTATAATGTCCTTTGTGTTCTTTCTCAGGTTGCGCAGAGCTGTTACCGTTTTTCTAACGATATTCGTTTACTGCAACACATGAAAGAGGTAGAGGAACCGTTTGAAAAACATCAGATCGGTTCGTCCGCGATGGCATATAAACGCAATCCTATGCGCAGCGAGAGAATGGGGTCGATTGCGAGATATGTACTCAGTTTGCCGATAAATGCGGCAGTAACGGCGTCTACGCAATGGTTTGAGCGTACTCTCGATGACAGTGCGAATAAGAGGATAGTAATTGCACAGGCATTCTTGTCGGTAGATGCAATCTTAAATCTTTACCTGAATATATCGGAAAATTTGGTCGTTTACGAAAAGGTTATCAAAAAGCACATTGATGCCGAACTTCCTTTTATGGCAACGGAAAATATCATGATGGAATGCGTAAAAGCGGGCGGCAACCGTCAGGAATTGCACGAACGTATTCGTGTGCTTTCCATGGAGGCTTCGCGCAACGTAAAGGCGGAAGGAAAGGAAAATAATCTGATTGACCTGATCCGTTCGGATGAGTTGTTTAAGGCGGTCCGTGACAGGCTCGACGGTATTCTGGACGCGAAAAACTTTATCGGAAGAAGCCCTGAGCAGGTCGAAAAATTTATCAGTGAAGAAATAGATCCTATACTTTCCGAAAATGCTGAAAAACTCGGCAAGAGCGGTGAAGTCAGAGTCTGACATCTTTAAATAAGATACAGCGCTGAAAACGGCGGTATATTTTGCGTCAAACAATGTTCTAATTGTTTGACGCGGTCTTTTATATAGGATATAATCTTTCCGAAAAAGCAGATACTGATACTGTTATCCGCAAAAGAGTAAGTTGCGGCGCAAAGGAGAAACCAATGCTTGAACTCAAAAATATATCATACAATGTCAAGGACGAAACGACGGGGCGCAGACAAGAAATATTAAAAAATGTGAACCTCGTTTTCAATGATAAAAATATCAGCGTGATCACAGGGCCGAACGGCAGCGGTAAATCAACACTGATAAAAATAATTATGGGGCTGGAAAAACCTACATCAGGTCAGGTTCTCTTTAACGGAGAGGATGTGACGGGGCTTGGCATAACAAAGCGTGCGCAGAAAGGTTTTACGATAGCGTTCCAGCAGCCTGTAAGGTTTAAGGGGATCACTGTCAAAAAACTTCTTGAATTTGCCTGCGGTAAGAAATTAGGTATCGACGAAATGTGTGCTTGTCTTTCTTCTGTCGGGCTTTGCGCAAGGAATTATATCGATCGCTCCGTTGACGGAACTCTTTCGGGCGGTGAATTGAAACGCATTGAACTTGCTGTTGCAATGGCAAAGGGCGGCGACGTCTTTCTTTTAGATGAGCCTGAGGCGGGCATCGATTTATGGAGTTTTGAAGATCTTGTAAGGATTTTTGATAAACTTAGGGATAAAACAGTTATTATAGTAAGCCATCAGCAGAGAATTTTAGAAACAGCGGATAAGATCATTCTGCTTGAACACGATAAAATCAGTTCCGCCGATAAAAAAGACGATCTGTTTGCGCTGCTTACGAGAAGGCCGTCTACCTGTTGGCGTGAGGTAAAGGAGAATTGACAATGGAAAGAACAGATTCCGAACTTCTTGAAAAAATTGCCGATTTGCACGATGTTCCCGAAGGGAGTTTTAATATCAGAAAAAACGGAAAACTTCTTGCGAGAAATTCCACGACTGATATCGAGATCGTTCCCAAAACGGATAAAGACGGCATAGATATTATTGTAAAACCCGGTGTGAAAAATAAATCCGTGCATATACCGGTTATTCTGACCGTAGGGGATTTCCATGACCTCGTATACAATGATTTTTATATCGGAGAAAACGCAGATGTAACGATCATCGCTGGGTGTGGTATTCACAACGATGCTTGCGGAGATACCGAGCATGACGGCGTGCATACTTTCTATCTTGCAAAAAACTCAAAAGTAAAATATATAGAAAAGCATTATGCTTCTGGGGACGGTCAGGGTAAAAAAGAGTTTGACCCCGTAACGAAAATATTTCTGAAAGAAAACGCGTGTTTTATTATGGAGTCCACTCAGTTTGGCGGTGTTACGGATACAACGCGTAAAACATATGCAACACTTGGCAAGAATGCACAACTTCTTGTAAAAGAAAAGATACTTACAGACGGAAATGATCGTGCTGTGACCGATTTTAAGGTAAATCTGAAAGGCAAAGGAAGCCGTGCGGACATAGTCAGCCGTAGCGTTGCAAAAGGAAATTCCGTTCAGAAATTTGTTTCCGATCTGGTCGGCAAGAACGAATGTTTCGGCCACGTGGAATGCGACGGGATTTTGTTGGATAATGCAAGAATTGTATCGACTCCGAAAATTGATGCAATAAGCCCCGAAGCGAGCCTTGTGCATGAGGCGGCGGTCGGAAAAATAGCGGGTGACCAGCTGATCAAACTTATGAGCCTTGGCTTGACTGAGCATGAGGCGGAAGACGCTATCATAAAAGGATTTCTTAATTGATGAGTTTTTCAGCAGAAACTCAAAAAATGGTTTTGAATAAAAAATTAATTTTAAGCAGAAATAAAATCGTTTGGTCTTGTTTCTGCTTTTTATTTTTGAATTGTTTAAAATGGGATTTTAAATATTTACATTAAAATCCCTACAAAAGATGCTCGCTTTTAAGGCTATACGATCGTTAAGAATTCAGGTGCGTACTTGACTTTTAAAATAATTTGAATTATAATAATTACAACTAAAAAGGTTGCAATTAAGAGAGCGTGGTATGGAAGAAAAATTTAAAGTAACGGGGATGACGTGCGCGGCGTGTGCGGCAGGAATTCAAAAAACGCTGAGCCGTTTGGACGGAGTGAATAAAGTAGAAGTTAGTCTTATGGGGGAAAGTATGCTTGTTGACTATGACGAGCATATTGTGAAAAGAGATCAAATTGTAGATACCGTTTTAAAACTCGGATATGACGTTTCGGATTGGGTTGCTGGGAATGACCAGTCGATGCAGAAGAAAACGGAAAATTCATTTGGAGAAGAAGCAAAAAAATTAAAAACAAGATTTATAGCATCCGTTTGCTTTTTGATTCCGTTGATGTATTTTTCGATGTTTCATATGTTCGGCGCGCCGTTGCCGTTTTTTCTGAAAAGCGCATATAATTTTTCGTTGATTCAATTATTGCTCACAACTCCTATTGTTTTTATAAATTTTTCTTTTTTCAAAAACGGGTTCAGAGCTGCCGTCAAGCGGGTCCCGAATATGGATACATTGGTCAGTTTAGGCGCTGCCGTTTCCTATCTTTACAGCGCGGTTGTTATGTTTATGATACAGTTTGCGCAAGATGAAATGGGTTTTGCTATGAAAAACCTGTTTTTTGAATCCGCGGCGATGGTGTTAACTCTTGTGACGCTCGGTAAATGGCTGGAAGCCAGATCGAAAAAAAAGACGGGCGAGGAAGTAGAAAAACTTTTAAAATTGTCTCCGGAAACGGTCGTGGTAGAAACAGAAGGGCATCGTAAAAGTGTACGACTTTCTGAGGTAAAACCCGGAGATATCGTAATCGTTAAAGGCGGAGAAAGCATACCCGTCGACGGAGTGGTTGTCCGAGGAACTTCTTTTATTGATAGATCAGCGATCAGCGGAGAGCCGATCCCAGTGGAAGTCAGTGAGGGTGATTATGTAACAAGTGCCTGTATCAATACGACGGACGTACTTTCTGTCAGAACGGAGAAAACAGGCGAAGATACAATGCTTTCCAAAATCATCAAAATGGTGAAAAACGCTGGTACCACAAAAGCCCCGATCGAAAAGACGGTCGATAAAATCGCAGGAATATTTGTTCCGATCGTTCTGGGTATAGCGTTATTGACCTTTATTGTATGGGGAATTTTGAAAATAACAGGGGTGGCGGACGTCTCGGTTTCGCAGATTTTAAGCATGGCAACCAGTGTTTTGGTGATTTCTTGCCCGTGCGCGTTAGGGTTGGCTACTCCTGTTGCAGTAATGGCGGCAACAGGTCGCGGTGCTTCTTTCGGCGTTTTGTACAAGGATGCTGAGGCATTACAAAAAGCAGGTAAAACGGAAAAAATACTTCTTGATAAAACGGCGACGATCACGGAAGGAAAACCCAATGTAACGGATATGTTTTGCGCTGACCCTGTAAGGGAACACGAGTTTTTATCTATACTGGCAGGTATAGAAGAAAATTCGAATCATCCTTTGGCGGAATGTATTGTCGGTAAAGTGAAAAACACGGGAATAAAATCGGCGGAAATCAAAGAGTTTGTCTATAAACCGGGGCTTGGGGCCAGTGCGAAGTTTGAAGGCAAAACATATTTGGTCGGGAATCTCAGATTGTTGCAGGAAAATGGTGTTAAAGAATCAGAGCTTTCTGAGCATGCAAAAGTTTTGTATTCGCAGGGAAAAACGGTCGTGTTTTTTGCTGAGAACGAGAATGTTCAACTGATTATAGGTATTTCCGATACTTTAAAGGAAGGAAGTATTGAAGCGATCCGCGGATTAAAGGACAGAAATATTTATCCTGTTATGCTTACCGGTGACGCAAAGAAAGCCGCTCAGGCGGTTGCGGAAGAAGTCGGGATCAGTGAGGTATATGCCGAAGTTTTGCCTCAGGATAAATTGAAAGCGGTTGAGGAAAGCAGAAAAACCGCATTTACAGCGATGGTGGGTGACGGTATTAACGATTCACCCGCGCTCAAAGAAGCTGATGTCGGGATAGCGATCGGCAACGGTACGGATGTTGCGATCGATTCGGCGGATATTGTCCTTGTCGGAGGGGATCTGCGATCTGTGAATGTCGCTATTGATCTGAGCAAAGCAGCCGTACGAAATATTAAAGAAAATTTATTTTGGGCGTTTTTCTACAATGTATTGTGTATACCGTTGGCGGCAGGGGTACTGTTTCCGTTAGGTATTATGCTGAATCCCATGTACGGGGCGTTGGCAATGAGTATAAGTTCCCTGTTTGTTGTGACGAATGCGTTGCGGCTGACAAGATTCAAAATATCGGATAAATCGAAAAAAACTTTAAAAAAACAAGGAGATATCATGAAAAAAATTATTATAATCGAAGGGATGAGTTGCGGACATTGCAGCGCAAGAGTTGAAAATGCGTTAAACAGCATTGAAGGCGTAAAGGCGCAGGTTGAATTAAAGAAAAAGAGAGCGATAGTCGAAACTGAGGTTTCGGATGAAATTCTGATCAAAGCAGTTGAAGAAGCCGGATATAAGGTCAAAGAAGTAAAATAATATCTATTCAAATAAAAATTTACAGCAAAAACAAAAAACCCGCAATAGCGGGTTTTTTGTTTTAACAACAGCCTGAGGAATTACAACCGCAAGAGTTGAAATTACTTCTCGAACAGCCGCAGAGTGCATTGAGAAAGGATTCAGCAATACAATTCCCGAATAAAACAAGCCCTATACATAAGGCAAGTTCATGTGCGCTTAGCTGACCTTTTTTCTTCAGAAGTATGAGCAATGCGATCCATAAAAGAGATTGATTCATAATTCCTCCTTTTCGACAAAATCAGATAAAAGTTATAAGTAAGCGACAAAGCTTTTCATCTGTTCGTATTGACATATCAGCAATGAAAGTATTAAAATTAAAGTATAAATAAACGGGGTAGGGATCGATAATGGAAGAGACGTTGTTGCTTGATAAGAGGACGCAGTCATTGGTGGAGGACTATGTGCCTCAAGGTGAAATTTTAGAGGGAATAGTATGCTTTTTTTCTGTGTTTTCGGATAGTACAAGGATAAAAATTTTATCCGCTCTGGCAATATCCGAAATGTGTGTAACAGATATTTCCAGGGTTTTGGATATCAATCAGACAACGGTGTCACATCAGCTACGGTTTCTTAAAAATATCGGGATCGTCAAATGTGAGCGTCACGGAAAAGTAATATTTTACAGTTTAAAAAACGATACTGTTAATGATGTATTGTTGAAAGGAGTAGAGTTTTTAGGGTATTGAAACGGTGAGGTCTTGTGCTTATTGCAGTTTAAAAAGGGCAACAACGGGTTGCTCTTTTTTATTGCAAATTTTTTTAAGGTATTGTATAATAAGTTTGGCGGGTTTTAAAAAGTAACCTGGTTAAATTAATTCCCGTATTATAATATGAATGTGATCCGAGAAAAGTTAAAATTATTGCCGGATGATCCCGGTGTATATATAATGCTTGACAGTGACGGGACAGTGATCTACGTCGGCAAGGCCAGAAATCTGAAAAACCGTGTCAGGCAGTATTTTCATGCCTCTGTTAAAACAGAGAAAGTTATGGCGATGGTCGCAAATATTTCCGATTTCAATTATGTGATAACAAAAACGGAAATTGATGCGTTGGCTCTGGAAAACAATCTTATAAAGAAATATAAGCCGAAATATAATATTCTTCTGAAAGACGATAAAACTTATCCGTATATCCGAGTGAATTTATCGGAAAAATATCCTTCGTTCGGTATTACCCGTAAGTTAAAAAAAGGCATGAAGTATTTCGGTCCGTATATGGGCGGAGTTCGGGTAAAAGATGTTCTGGAAATGCTGAATATAGCTTTTGGTGTGAGAACGTGTACCGTTGCAGTGACAGAAAAAGCTAAAAAGCCGTGCCTTAATTATCATATACATCGCTGTCTTGCGCCTTGTGCGCATATGTGCACGGAGGAAGAATATGCTGTTCGGGTCAAAAAAGCGATTCGCTTTCTTGAAGGCGATGAAAGTGAAGTCGATGCGCTTTTAAGGCAGAAAATGAGTTTCTTTGCAGAAGCGGAAGAGTTTGAACTTGCCATGGGTTGCAGGGATAAGCTTGATATGCTCGGCAAAATCAAGTTGAAAAGGATCACGGCTCTTAACCGCGATCTGAATGCGGATATCGTCGCTTATTCATCCAACGGCCTGTATGCGGCTGTCAATGTTCTGATTACGCGTAAAGGTGTTATGCAGGGAGCCAGTACGTTTGCGGTGGAGAATGCTTCTTCGGATGCGGAAGCATTGACATCGTTTGTGGCGCAATATTATTCTTCGCACGAAATTCCCGATGAGATCATCTGCCAGGATTTTTGTGAAAACGAACTCCTTGAAAAATTTTTCAAGGATAAATCCGAACATAGCGTTTCCGTTATAATTCCAAAGCAAGGAATAAGGAAACAGCTTTTGGAAATGGCAGAAGCCAACGCATCTGAATATCTTGAAAAGGCATTGGATAAAATCAGGCATAAAGAAGATATGACCTTAAATGCCTGTGAGCGATTGCGCAAAGTTTTAAGTCTTCAAAGATATCCAAAGCGTATGGAATGTTACGATATTTCCAATATAAGCGGCACGGATAAAGTAGGCTCGATGGTTGTTTTTGTGGACGGGGAAGCCGATCGCGCTTCATACAGACGCTTTAAAATCAGAACGGTCGAAGGCGCAAATGATTTTGCGAGCTTGCAGGAAGTTTTGCTTCGCAGATTGGCAAAGCTGAATACCGAAGAAGAAAGCAGATTTCCTAAACCCGATCTTATTGTGATCGACGGCGGAAAAGGACAGTTATCGGCTGTCAGTGAAATATTTGAACAAAACGGGGTAAAAGATATAGATTTGATTTCCTTGGCAAAAAGGGAAGAAGAGATCTTTACTTTAAACGCAAAAGAACCTGTTGTGCTGGATAAACGTGATTATTGTCTGAAAATGCTGCAAAGATTGAGAGATGAAGCACATCGCTTTGCAATTACTTATTTTCGGAGCATACACAGTAAAAAAAGTCTTTCTTCGGTTCTTACAGAGATTGAAGGAATCGGAAAAATCAGGCGCGCGGCGCTTTTGGAAAAATTTGGTACAATCGATAAAGTAATGGATGCAAGCATGGAAGAACTGGCAACGGTTGACGGGATCAGTATGGAAACGGCTTGCAGGATCAAAAAGTATTTTGAGGAAGAAATCTGAAAAATGGCTGGACAATATAAATTAATCGTTTCGGATTTTGACGGAACATTGCGTCGTTCTAAGGGCGGTATATCCGAAGGAAATGTTGCCGCAATCAAAGAATATGCTTCTAAGGGCGGGGTATTTGCGCTCTGTACGGGAAGAATGATGTCTTCAATTTTACCTTATGCAAAACAGCTGGAATTGGACGGCTTGGTAGTTGCTTATCAGGGTGCACAGATTCAGGAGATAAAAAGCGGTAAAATTTTGCGGGATATCAGGATCGGAAATGACAGAGCTATAAAGGTTTGTCAGTTTTTAGAAAACTTCGGCTGGCATATTCACGTTTATGACGGTGATGATTTCTATGTAAACCGTGATGATCTGCTCAAAAAACTATATGAACAGGTGTGCGGAACCAAAGGAATAGTGACACCGTTACAGATATCGGAAGTGGTCAGAGAAAAGAAGATCGCACCGCAAAAGATCGTTGTAATGTGTGAACCTGAAAAAAGAGATGAAATTTATAATATAGTAAATCAAGAATTTGGTACTTTTTATGATGTGACGAGCAGTTCGGAATATCTCGTTGAGGTAACGGAGCGAGGTTGCGATAAAGGAAGTGCTCTTGCTTTCTTGGTAGATTTTTACGGGATACAGAGAGAAGAATGTATAGCTATCGGAGATAATTATAATGATTTGCCGATGATACGTTATGCTGGATTAGGCGTGGCGGTTGAAAACGGCGTGGATGCATTAAAGAAAGAAGCCGATTTTCTGACGAAGAGTTGTGATGATGACGGTGTCGCGGTTGTGATCAGAAAATTTGGATTAGGGGGAGAAGAATGAACGAACAAGAAACAATTTTGCTGGAAAATTTTTGCAGTGATTTCGGGTTTGAAATCGTATTTGCGGGGCGAGGCAGAGTTACGCTTTCTTCTTACAGCGTAACAAGACCTGGGTTACAATTAGCTGGTTTTTTTAAATATTTTGATTCATCTCGTATTCTGGTGCTCGGAAATTCGGAATATGAATTTTTGCGTGATTTGCCCCAGGACGTAAGACAGGAAAGGGTAAGACGGTTATTGTCGTATAAAGATATACCTTGTATCATTTTATCAAGGGATCTGCCTGTTTTACATGAGCTGATAGAGGAGGCGCGATTGACTGGGTGCCCGATTCTTCGCTCCGACAAAGTCACTACGGCATTGATGAATGATCTGTTCTTTTATCTGAATAAAAAATTAGCGCCTTCGACTACGGTACACGGTGTTCTGATAGATGTTTTGGGCGTAGGAATTTTGCTGACGGGGCACAGTGGTATCGGTAAGAGCGAAACGGCTATGGAATTGATCAAACGCGGTCATCGTTTGGTTGCGGATGACAGTGTTATCATAAAACGCGTTTCCGATTCATTGGTCGGAACTTCGCCCGAAATGATAAGATACTTTATGGAGCTTAGAGGGATCGGTATAATCAATATAAAAAACATGTACGGTTCCGGTTCCATTCTCAATGAAAAAGAAGTAGAATTAGTTATGGAACTGGAAAATTGGGAAGAAGGCAAAGAATATGACAGATTGGGTGAGGGCGCGTTGTATGAATCCATTCTAGGTGTAAAAGTCCTCAAACACGTTATTCCCGTAAAACCCGGTAGAAATCTTTCTATTATCATTGAGGTCGCGGCGCGTAATTTCCGTTTAAAGAGTATGGGCTATGATGCCGCGCAGGAGTTGATCGGTCGAACGATCGGAAGATGACAAAACTTAAAAATTATAACAGATTCAAATTATGTTCATAAGGCGGAGTTTTTCGTTGCGGTGTAAGCACGGAAAGCGCCGCTTTTTTATGGGATTAACGGTTAAGAATGAAAGTTTGTCTGTATTTCAGGGAATATATGAGCATTATTTATCTTATAAAAAAATATATTATTTTATCGGGTTGAATAATTAAAGTAACAGATAAAAACAAATAATTTCGTTTTGTCTGTTGAAAGTAAAAGGTGGGGTGCGGATGAAAGGCAAGACAAAAAAAATTTTTGGAGGTCTAAAAGGCTTTTTAAAGATATTTTTACCTGTATTGATTCTTGTGTTAAATATATTTTTTTCTTACCCTTTGCTTACAGGAAAGGCTGATTCAAAAAACGAAAATTATCCTGAAATATTAAGGGTATGGCAAATTGATGCTTTTGAAGGCGGAAAGGGTTCAAGGACTGCGTATCTTCGTTCGGTTGCGCAAATGTTTGAAAAAAAGAACAAAAATACGTTGGTCCTTGTAACGTCGCATACCGCAGAAAGTGCAGCGTACTCCATAGAACGTGGTGAATATCCCGATTTAATTTCTTACGGAGTGGGGGCTGACTTCGTTGCAGATTATGCAATACCGCTTAAAAATTTTAATTCGCCTATGTGCGCAGTAGGAAATGAAACGGTCGGGGTGCCTTGGTGCAGAGGTTCTTACTTTGTATTTACAAAAGAAGGCGACTTTTCTGATATAACTTCCGAAAACTGTGTGATTTCGCAAGGGTATGGTTCGCTTATTCGTGTTGGTGCGGCATTGGCGGGGGTTCATGGTGAATTTATTGTTGAAAATACGCTAAACGCTTACTCACAGTTTTTAAACGGAAAATTTAAGTATATGGTAGGGACACAGCGAGATGTGAGTCGCTTTTCTTCTGTTAATGTGAATGTTTCATTTAAGGTGCTTACGGAGTTTTGTGATTTATATCAATATATTTCTGTACTTTCGAAGGATACTGCAACATATAACGCCTGTTTGGAATTTATAGGTATGTTAACTTCTGAAAAGTCACAAAAAAATTTGGAAAAATACGGGCTATTAAGTATTAAATTTCCTGTTTATGCTGCAGGGCAGACTATGCTATACGAAGCGCAAAACGTAATTCCCCAATATGGAATAAGCGTCTTTTTAAGTGAAGAAGTAAGGGTAAAGCTGGATGAGCTGGCTGCGGCGGCAATGAAAGGCGATACGGCTTCTCTAAAAAAAATAAAAAATTATCTTGTGTAGCATTGTAAAAATTTTGAAATTGTAGTAAAATAAAAAGGAGCCTTGAATGAACAAACTTGCATCAATGCTTGCTTGCAATCTTAAAGATTGTAAAATAGAAGAAGACTTTGATTTTTCAGAACATACTACGATCGGTGTTGGGGGGAAGGCTGAATCAGCAGTATATCCCTGCTCCGTGGAAGCAATGGTAAGTGCGATTGCTTTTTTCAAAGAAAATGGGATCCCTTATATAATTTTGGGTGCTGGAGCAAACGTATTGCCTTCCGATAAAGGATTTTCGGGTGCGGTTTTAAAGACTGACTTTCTTAATGAAATTAAAATCACAGGCGAAAACAAAATTTTTGCAGAATGCGGTGTCCGCGTTTCTAAATTGCTGAACTTTGCGAATGAGAGTTCCATGGGCGGGATATCGTTTATGGCAGGAATACCCGCTAGTGTCGGGGGCGCGGTCTTTATGAACGCGGGAATTTCCGAGGGACATATAGGAGATAAGATCGGGCGTGTTTTGGCGATCTCGCCGAACGGGGAGGTTGTTTGGCTGTCTAAGAGCGAATGTTGTTTTTCTTATAAGCGAACATTTTTTTCAGAAGAAGGATTTACGGTTTTAGGTGCAGAGTTAAACTTGGAGTTTTGCGAAAAAGAGTCGGCAAAGCAGGAAATTGCCAGGGTATTGCAGTCTCGTAAAAAGTTGCCACGCGGAAAAAGTATGGGATGTGTATTTAAAAATCCGAACGGTGTTTCCGCAGGGGCGCTTATAGAAAAGGTTGGATTAAAAGGTACACGAAAAGGCGGAGCATTGATTTCTCCGCTTCATGCAAATTTTATTATAAACACGGGAGGCGCCGCTTCCTCTGATATTACTGATCTGATCGGATTGATGAAAAGAGAGGTGTATGCTTATTCTAAGATCAGACTGGAAGAAGAAATCAGGTACATAGGAGATTACTGATGTTATTAACTGGTGATTACCATACACATACGATATACAGCCACGGAAAAGGTACCGTGCTTGAAAATGCAGAGCGCGCTAAGGAGATCGGTTTAAAGGAAATAGCGATCTCTGACCACGGATTCAGGCAAATGGCGTTCGGATTAAGACAAAAACGGATTCCGTCACTTATAGCAGATTGCCGCAGTGCAACAGAAAAGACCGGAGTAAAAGTTTATGTCGGTATCGAAGCGAATTTGTGCGGAGAGAGCGGTAAAACGGATCTGGAAGAACGTGATTATAAAAATTTTGATGTGTATCTGATGGGGATACACAGGTTTGTGAAATTTGAAAAATTTCGGGATATGAATAACATTCTTGTGAAGAATTATTTATATACTTTTTTTAAAAAACAGGCAAGTAAGTCCCTGATCGATTACAATACCCGTGCCTTGATAAACAGTATCCAAAAATATCCGATAGATGCGATCACTCATCTCAATTATCTGAGCTTTTGTAATGTCGCGGAAGTGGCGAAAGCGGCTCGGGATTACGGCACTTATATTGAATTGAATTCTAAAAAGGTGCATTTGTCAGATGAGGAACTGGCGTTGGTAAATGATACAGGGGTAAGATTTATTATTGATTCGGATGCGCATTCTACGGACAGGATCGGAGATACAAAACTGGTAGAGGAAATGATTGCGCGAGTCGGCATTTCGGAAGACAGAATAGATAATATCAACGGCAGATATCCGGATTTCAGATTCAGAAAATATAAAGAAAAAAATTTATAAGGTGCGAGAATTGAATTTTACTTCGGAAATCAAAAAAGAACTGATACGTTACGGATTTGAAAATGCGTGCTGCAAGACGGCGGCATTGTCTGCATTTTTACGAACATCGGGCACGTTGATCAGAAGCGGAGATAAAATCGGATTTGAATTTGTAAGTGAAAGTGAGACTATCGCTGAGTTTTTTATCGGACTTCTGGAAGAGATATATGGGGTTGAACCTAAACTTATACAGGCAGGGACGGACAACAGAAACGGGAAAAACAGACTGGTTTTTCAATGTTTGTCCGATAAATCTTTGTTTGTTCTGACCGAATTGGGGATAGCGCAACGCGATGGGGATGAGTTTGGCTTTCGGCTGGATATGGACAAGTATCTTGTGGAGAATCCCTGTTGTGAGGTCGCCTATATCAAAGGTGCTTTTTTAGGCGGCGGAAGTTGCTCTGTTCCGAAAGAGGATTCAGGCTCAGGGTATCATCTGGAAATCGTATTTTTTAATAAATATCTTGCAGATGATTTTTCACAACTTCTTGCTGAATGCGAGATCCTTGCGAAATGCGTTCAGAGAAAGGGGTCTTATGTCGTTTATTTGAAAAGCAGGGAAAATATTTCAGATTTCCTTGACCTTATCGGTGCGCAAACAGCGCTTTCAAAACTTGAAAATATAGCCAATATTAAAGATGAAAGGAACCATATAAACAGGGTAGCAAATTGTCTTCAGAAAAACTATGATAAAAGTGTTCTGGCGTCAGTAAAGCAGATACAAGCGATCGAACTTATTGAATCAGTTGTAGGTTTAACGGAAATCGATCCTGTTTTACGGGATACTGCATTGGCTAGGCTTGCAGATAAAGAAGCGTCTCTAAAAGAATTGTCAGAAAAACTGAATATTTCCAAAAGTTGCTTGAATCATCGGCTGAGAAAACTTGTAAATCTTGCGGATGAACTTGTCAGATAAAGGGGGAATCCAGAAAAATGGACAAAGAAAAATTGATATTTGAAAAGTCTGCTTTTGATGCGTATGATGCGCAAAGACTTGTATTTGAGTCATGCCGATTCAAAAGTGAAACAACAATAGAAAACGGCACGAAAAGGGCAAATGCGAAAAGTATTATCGGGGTATTGTCCATGAAATTTGCAAAGGGTGATGAGTTGATCGTTTCCGCGGAAGGCGAAGATAGTAAAGAAGCGATCAAGGGGCTGATGCTCTTTTTTAAAAATTTATGATGATCACTACAGAAAAATAAGGATATAAATATGGCTGATTTTGTACATTTACATTTACATACCGAATATAGTTTGCTTGATGGGGCGTGTAAGGTCGATGACCTTGTGGCGCATTGCGTAAAGAACGGGATCAAGGCTATCGCTATCACTGATCACGGAAATATGTACGCGACACTTTATTTTGCGGAGTTGTGTAAGAAAAATAAGATTCAGGCAATTATCGGGTGTGAAATGTATATGACGCACGATCTGTATGTTAAAGACAGTTCGAGCGAATTTGAACATCTGGTGCTTCTTGCAAAAAACAAGAAAGGATATAAAAATCTTGTAAAAATGGATTCCATCGCTTATGTCGATGGGTTTTATTATAAGCCGAGAATAGACTACAAAACTCTTCGTGAACACAGCGAGGGGCTTGTATGTCTTTCTGCTTGTCTTGCAGGAAGGATTCCGAAACTTTTGCTGAAAGGCGATTACGACGGCGCTAAAAAGACAGCTTTGGAACTGAAAGAAATCTTTGGGGAAGATTTTTATATAGAGATCCAGGATCACGGATTGGAAGAGCAAAAGCGAATTTTGCCTCTCCTGTTGCAACTTTGCAAGGAATTGGATATAAAACCCGTTGCGACCAACGACGTGCATTATATCGAGAAAGACGATTGGGAAATGCAGGATGTTTTACTTTGTATACAGACAAAGCGAACAATTGACGATCCTAAAAGAATGAAGTTTGGCTCCAAAGAGTTTTATTTAAAATCTCCCGAAGAGATGGCGGAACTTTTTTCCTATGTGCCGGAATCTATCACTAACACCCTTGAAATTGCTCAGAAATGCGCCGAAGAGCCTTGTTTTGATTTAAAGGATAACGGTGATCCTATCAAGGATAATTCCCTGATTCCTGGATATGCTCCGGACGACGGCTCCGATCCGAAAGATTATCTGACACGTCTTACGTGGGAAGGGTTAAAACGCCGTTATGGTGAAATTACGGATGCGGTAAAAAAGCGTGCGGATTACGAACTGGGCATTATTCTCGGCATGGGGTTTGCCGAATATTATCTGATCGTTATGGATTTTATCCAATGGTCGAAAGCGAGGAAAATTCCTGTAGGGCCGGGCAGAGGAAGCGGTGCGGCAAGTATCGTCGCGTATGCGATCGGTATTACCGACGTTGATCCGTTAAAATATGATTTGTTCTTTGAGCGTTTTTTGAATCCTGACCGTGTCACTATGCCAGATTTTGACGTTGACTTTTGTAATGAAAGAAGACCCGAAGTTATTGAATATGTCAGAGAAAAATATCATCCTGAAAATGTTGCGCAGATCGTAACATTCGGTACCCTTGCATCCAAAGCCGCAATCAAGGACGTAGGTCGAGTTCTTCGGGTTCCGTATTCAGAGACTGACCGAGTGACAAAATTAATGGACGGAAAGTCCACGATCACCGAGCTTTTAGGCGGAAACCTCGAAAAACTTAAAAAGAAGGCGGAGCAGGAGCCTGACGAAGAAAAGAAAGCGGAAATACTCAAAAAGTTAGACGAGCAAGAGAAAAAACGCAACAGTGATTTTATAGAACTTTATGAATCGGATGAACAGTTGCACCGAGTGATCGATATGGCGTTACGCCTTGAAGGAATGCCACGAAACACGTCAATGCACGCAGCGGGCGTTGTTATTTGCAGAAAACCGATCGCCGACAACGTGCCTCTTTCCAGGAATGGAGAGGATGTGACCACGCAGTTCGATATGAAGGAAGTAGAATCGATCGGAATGTTGAAGATGGACTTCCTTGCTCTGACTACGCTTACTGATATCAAAAAGGCTTGTGATTATATTCTTGAAGATACCGGAGTTGAAATTGATTTTGATAAACTGGGTTATGATAATGCCGAAGCATACGCGCTGATTTCAGAGGGCGATACGGATGCAGTGTTCCAACTCGAACAAGGCGGCATGAAAAAATTTATGAAAGAATTAAAACCCGGGTGTCTGGAAGATATTATAGCGGGTGTCGCCTTATACCGCCCGGGGCCCATGGCGTACATTCCGACCTACATTGAAAATAAACTGAACCCTCAGAAAGTAAAATATGATACGCCGCTTCTGGAACATATCCTGAAAGTAACTTATGGCGTTATTATTTACCAGGAACAAGTCATGCAGATTTTTCAGGATCTTGCAGGTTTCTCTCTCGGTCAGGCAGACCTTGTCCGCAGGGCAATGGGTAAAAAAAATAAAGCCGAACTGATGGCGCAGAAGGACAAGTTTATTTTCGGTAACCTTGAATCGGGCGGAAATATTGAGGGGGCAGTCAGCCGTGGCGTGCCGAAAGAAGTAGCTGCAAAAATTTTCGGAGATATGGAAAGTTTTGCAAGTTATGCTTTTAATAAGGCTCACGCAACTTGTTATGCAATTCTTGCGTACAGAACGGCATACCTGAAACGGTTTTATCCGAAGGAATTTCTTGCGGCGATCTTAAATAACCGTATAGATAAAATCGAAGAAATTACAAAATACACCGTATACCTGAAAGAAAAGGGTATCCCTGTTTTACAGCCCGATGTAAATAAAAGCAAAGAGTATTTTTCCGTGCAAGGAGACGGAGTACGATTCGGTCTCGGTGCATTGAAAGGCGTGGGCATCGGTGCGACTCGGGTTATCATTGAAGAAAGAAAGAAAAACGGAGAATTTAAAAGTTTCCCTGATTTTGTGTACAGATGTGCATCGGTGCTCAATAAGAGAATGCTGGAAGGTTTGATTTTGGCGGGTGCTTTTGACTGTTTCGGACTGAGGCGTGCGCAGTTGATCGCTGTGTACGAGAGCGTGTTGGACAGAGCAAATAAATCAAATAAAGAAAAATCGAGTATGCAGATGAGTCTCTTTGGTGACTTTATCGAAGAAAACGTAAACGATATTGTTTATCCCGATGTTGCAGAGTTCGATACAAATGAGCGTCTTGCAAAAGAAAAGGCGATACTGGGTGTCTATGTGAGCGGTCATCCTTTTGAAGGATACGCCCATGCGTTTCAGGATTGTAGTTTTTCCTGTCTGAAAATGCAGACCTTTGAAGAGGATGAAGACGGACATCGTACTTATCCTGAGTTAAGCGACGGGGCAACCGTTACAATGGGCGGAATAATCGGCACGTTCAAAAAAATCATGACAAGATCCGGTACATCCATGGCTTTTATATCGGTTGAGGATTTGTATGGAAGTATAGAGTGTGTTGCTTTTCCGAATGTGTATGATCGGATCAAAAATGTAGTGGCGACGGATAAAATTGTACGGTTATCAGGTAAAATGCAGCTTGACAGAGAAAAGCCTCCTGTTATTATTCTCGATACGATGTATGAATTTAATTTGCAGGGCGGAGGAGAAGAGCAAACGGTAGTGCGTCAGAAACCCGTTGAGCATGCTCTTTGGCTGAACGCTTCGCTTCTTTCTGAAGAAGAGTTTGAGGATTTTGTTATGCTGTTTTCCCATTATGAAAACGGTAACATGCTCGTAAAAATTAAACGCGGGGCAAAACTTTACAGAATGAAGGGGATAAATGATTGCAGAGGTTTAAGGGAAGAATTGCGGCTTTATCTTAATGAAAAAGATATTGTACTTGTTTAAACTGTTTACTTTTTGTGAAATATTATAAAAGAGAAATCTTTTAAAATAATCCGCAAAAACACTTTTGTTTTTGCGGATTATTTGATATAATAATATAAGCAGTAACTTTAGATAATGAAAATAATTTACAAAAGTGTTTCTTTTGGAGGATATTATGAAAACGATCGGCGTATTGACGAGCGGCGGCGACGCGCCCGGTATGAATGCTTGCATAAGGGCTGTGGTCAGAACGGCAAAGTATTTCGGAATGGATGTTTACGGTGTAAGACAGGGTTATGCCGGATTGATCAATGATGATATGGTTCCGATGGAAATGCGTAGCGTTTCAGATATTGTTCAAAGGGGCGGTACCATGCTCAGAACAGCAAGGTGTGTAGAGATGTACACCGAGGAAGGTCAGAAGCAAGCGGTAAAAACCCTTAAAGCGAGAGGAATAGAGGGGCTTGTAGTTATCGGAGGCGACGGCTCATTCAAAGGTGCGAAATGTTTAAGTGAGCAATACGGTGTTCCGACGATAGGTATTCCCGGAACGATTGATAATGACCTTGAATATACGGATTACACGCTTGGTTTTGATACGGCAGTAAATACCTGCCTTGATATAATCAATAAGCTCAGAGACACAATGACGTCACATGAAAGGATCAGCGTTGTAGAGGTTATGGGCAGACGTTGCGGTGATATCGCGTTGTATTCGGGTATTGCGAGCGGTGCGGAAATCATAGTAGTTCCTGAAATTGCTTACGATATGGAAGATATCGTCAACAGAATTAATCGCAGCCGTGCTAACGGAAAACATTCCAACATTATTATTCTTGCGGAAGGTGTTGCAACGGCGGATGAGTTCTCGAAGAAATTACAGGGTATGACGACTTATTCTGTGCGCGGAACGACAATTGGTCACGTTCAACGTGGTGGTTCTCCTTCAATGGCAGACAGAATGTTGGCTGCGCAATTTGGTAATAAAGCGGTTCGTTTGTTGAAAGACGGTATTGGGAACCGTGTTGTTGGAATTCATAAAAATGAAATTATCGATCTCGATATTATCGAGGCCGTCAGCATGAAGAAAAAATTTAATTATGAACTTTACGAAACACTGCAGATGATTTCTATGTGATTGATAAACGGCCGAATTTTGATAATTCGGCCGTATTTTTTAAAAGTTTTTTTAAAAACTTTTAAAAGAGTCTTGAAAATCGGGCGTTTATGTAATATAATATAGTATGGATTTTTGATTGTGTATTTGCCTGTTTTAATTTTTCAGCAATATACGGTTATAGAAACGCAATAGTTTGTCAAAAAGAAAGCGGAGTTTATAGAATGATATTAACAGTTTGTCTTAATCCTTCTACTGATGTAACAATTGAACTTGATTCTCTGAATATTGGAAAGTTGAATCATGTAAAGAATAAAACGTTGAGCTTTACGGGTAAGGCTTTAAACGTAGCGATCGGTGTTGCCCGGTTGAAAGGTAAAAGTTATGCAACAGGTTTTATGTATAATGAAAACGGATCGCTATTTGAGCAGGCTCTCGACCGTGAGGGCGTGCCGAGCGTTTTTATATGGAATAAAGGTAGGGTAAGAGAAAACTATAAATTTATCGACAATAAATCCATGCTTACCGAAGTAAATGATGTCGGGGAGAGCATCAGTGAAAACAAACAGGAAGAGTTGTTGGGATTGGTTGCCAGCCTTAGCAGGACAAGCGATGTTGTCGTGATTTCGGGAAGTCTTCCCAGAGGCGTTGAAAGCAATTATTATAAAAAATTATTTGACTGCGTTTCTCAGGAAAAAATAAAGATCGCGGATACAGAAGGTGCCAGGCTTTTGGCTGCATTGAATTCAGGTGTTGATTTGGTCAAACCGAATAAGGATGAATTGCAATCAACATTGAAACAGGAATTCAAGACAACGGGTGATGTGTTAAAAGGATGTTATACATTGCTCGATAAGGGAGCCAAAAATGTATTGCTTTCTTTGGGTAAAAAGGGAGCGATTATAACGAACGGAAGCAAAAATTACTACTGTAAGAGCATTAATGTTGCGATAAATTCTACGGTAGGGGCAGGGGATGGAATGGTTGCCGCGGCGGCAATGATGCTGGAGCAAGGTGCGTCTATAAAAGAAGTTTTGCGTGCGGGTGTTGCTGCCGGAACGGCAACTGTAACAACGTTCGGGCAAATTTCGTTTACCAAAGAAAAATATGATGAGATTTTTTCGAGTCTTTCGGTAGAGGAGATAAAGTAAGGTTTGCTTAAAATAGAAGATATAATTAATGATAAAGAAGTTAAGGCAATCATGTACATTGCTGAAAGTCAGATTGAAGCTTTGGGGTTTACGGAGCACTCGGTCAGGCATTCATCAATAGTCAGCAAATGGGCGGGTGACATTCTCAGAGATATCGGCAGTGATGATTACAGGGTTGAGCTTGCCAGAATTGCAGGATATCTTCATGATATAGGAAATAGTGTAAACAGAAGCAATCACGCTCAGAGCGGTGCGATTCTTGCGTATCAGATCCTTACAAGATTAGGTATGGATTACAAGGATGCTGCAGATATTATGATGGCGATCGGTAATCATGATGAGACAGAAGGGTTGCCTGTTAGCGATATTACTTCCGCGCTTATTTTAGCGGATAAGGCGGATGTCCATAAAAGCAGGGTCAGAAAGAACACAACCAGGCTTAACATGGATAATCTTAATATACATGACAGGGTCAATCTTGCGGCGGAAAAATCGCGGGTTTATGGGGATAGAGAGTCTAATAAAATTAT
>CASEHS010000014.1 GCA_949287815.1 uncultured Bacillota bacterium
TATCCTTTTTTCATCAACAAATCTCTTAGCCAAATTGAAGTACTTCCCTTTCCGTTTGTACCAGCTACCTGAATCTTTTTTAAGGCTGTATGATTTGGCATTGCATCCGTTAACCATTGTCTGAATTCTAATAGGTCATGGTTTTTTCCACGACAATTTTCCATTTTATTAATTTTCTCTTGTACATTCATGGTATTATTATATCACTAAAGAAAGAAGTGAATCACATGATTATGCATAATGACTGGGATCAACTGTTTGATCAAGAAATACAAAAAGATTATTTACTAAATTTACGCTATTTTTTAGCTAAGGAATATAAGACAAAAAATATTTATCCTGCAAAAGAAAATATTTTTGCAGCCTTTAAAACAACTTCTTTAAAAGATACAAAAGTTGTTATTTTAGGACAAGATCCATATCATGGTCCAGGACAAGCTCAAGGTTACTCATTCAGTGTACCAAGCAACTTTCCTTTACCTCCATCTTTACAAAACATGTATAAAGAACTAGAAAATGAGTATCAAACTCCTGTACATCGCACGGGTGATTTGACCGACTGGGCTAAACAAGGAGTACTATTAATGAATACTATCCTTACAGTTGAAGAGCATAAACCTTTATCTCATCAAGATAAAGGATGGCAGAATTTTACAAATGAAGCTTTAAGATGGATCAATGAAAAGGATGGCCCTGTTGTATTTTTATTATGGGGATCTAAGGCTATCCAGGCCAAGAAATTACTAACAAATCCAAAACATTTAATTCTTACAAGTCCGCATCCAAGTCCTTTAAGTGCTTATCGAGGTTTCTTTGGAAACAATCATTTTAAGCTTGCGAATGAATATCTAATTAAAAACAATGAAACGCCTATCCAATGGATATAGGCGTTTTTCTTATAGTGAAAAAGAAAAAAGAAGCATCATTCTTGATACTTCTAGTCTTTCATTTCATTGAACACTTGTAATGCTAAGCAGCCA
Organism: uncultured Bacillota bacterium; assembly: GCA_949287815.1. Taxonomy (GTDB): domain Bacteria; phylum Bacillota; class Clostridia; order Christensenellales; family Borkfalkiaceae; genus Borkfalkia. Next base: position 981 of record CASEHS010000014.1, read on the forward strand.
AGTCCCGTATGGATTCCGACTGCACTTACTAAATCAATGACTTTTACTTTAGCGCCTTCAATTTGGTTTTCAATCTTTTGTGCATATTCTTTTGCAGCTTCTAATGCATCAACGTGCGCAACAATAAATGTATAATTAGAATCTACATTCAATTCTTTTAAATGTTTAATAACACGATCTTGAGCACGTTTCATTGTACGAACTTTATCTAATACATCTACTTTTCCATTCGTACTTTTACCAATGTGTAAAACAGGTTTGATTTTCAATAAACCACCTAGTGCCGCAGCCATTGGTGTCAATCTTCCACCACGTTTCATATGATCTAAATCATCACACAACAACACAGTTTCACAACTATCCGCAATGCTTTGTAGTTTTTTAATAATTTCATCAATTGGAATGTTTGCTTCATACATCTTTTTAGCTGTCTCAATCATACATCCTTGTTCAACCGCTGTACAATAACAATCAACGCCTACAAATTTCATTTCTAATTGATTCGCAATCATTTCCATAGAATCCAATGTTCCGGATAATCCTCGACAAATAGGAACCGCAAAAATTGTGTCATATCCTTCATTTTTTAATTCTTCAAAACAATCTTGAATTTTGCCTAAACTTGGTAAAGATGTTTTTAAAACCTTTTTCTCATGTAATTTTTGAATCACTTCTGAATATGTAATTTCGGTATATTCATCTTTTGATTCACCATCACAAGTAATTTGTAATGGAAGACAATAAATTCCTTTTTCTTTCCAATAGTCTGGATGCTGGCCTGTTCCGGTATCCGTCACAAATGCAATCTTCATGGCTAGGCCCCCTTTACTTTTTTCACAAATTGAACGCCTACAGCACCTAATCCTGTGTGTACTGCAATAACGGCATACATTGGATCTGTATGAATTTGAATATCTTCGCCAAACACATCGTGTAGCTCATCTATCGCAATTTGTGTACCTTCTTGATTTTCTCCATTTAATACATAAAATTCATAATCTTGTGCATTCGCATCTTTTGAAATCACTTTAACAGCTTTTTTAATAGCTTTGGACATTGTACGTACTTTATCAAAAACATCGACTTTTCCTTCAGTATTTTTAGATACTTCCAAGATTGGTTTAATTTTCAACATTCCTGCAAGCTTAGCTGCCATTGGAGTTAATCGTCCTCCCTTAGCTAGATGATCTAAATCTTCTGGAATTAAAAAACCACGTGAATGATCTACGCTGTCTTTTAAACGTGAAATGATTTCTTCTGGGTGTATTTCTTGTTCAACTAATTTTTGATAACGATGTTCACGGACAGCACCTGTTGTTATTTCCATTCCTTTCCAATATAAATCATATCCTTTTTCTTATGGAGGCGGCTATGACGTTAAGACATCTGAAAATATTCAAAGAAGTCTGCGACCATGGTTCGATCACAAAAGCAGCAGAAGCACTGTTTATCGCTCAACCGTCGGTCAGTGTCGCTATAAGCGAACTTGAAAAACATTATAATGTCACATTGTTTCAGCGGATCAGCAACAGACTGATTATTACCGAAGAAGGAAAATCCGTTTATGAACGCGCCTGCAATGTTCTCAATGCTTTTGATGATTTTGAATCGACCGCTTATAACGGTGATATTCCTAAAATAAAAATAGGCACATCTCTCACAGTCGGAACCTATATTCTGCCTGATCTTATGTGCCAAATCAAAAAGCTGTTTCCGCAAGTTCAGGTATCTGTTAAAATTTTCCAAACGAAAATCATCGAAGATCTTGTCGCCAAAGGAGAGCTTGATATCGGGCTTATAGAATCATCAACAAGTTTGCCAGTCCTTCAAGCTGAAAAATTTTCCGAAGATGAACTCGTGGTGGTTTGTTCTCAAAACTTCCCTGCCCCTGATAATATTTCAAAAAATGAAATCGCTTCTTATCCGTTCATCCTGCGGGAACAAGGCAGTGCTTCGCGCGATCTTTTTGACATGTATCTTAAACAAAATGATATTCACTTCACCCCGAGCGTGGAAACGGTTATTCCCCAAGCCGCAATAGAATTAGCAAAATTAGGGCTTGGCATTGCGGTTCTGCCCTTTGGTATGGTAAAAGAACTTATCTCTTCCAAAGTGCTTAAAAGAATAAATTTGGAAGGCGCGAAATTTCAAAGAACTTATTTTATTATTGCGCACCGGCAGAGAAATCTCTCCGCTCTGCAAAAACAAATTTATGATCTTTGCTTGAACTACAAAAACCTAACCGAGTAATAATGTTTGATTTTTTTGAAAACCTTTAATCACACAAAGCCCCTGCCGCGAAATCGCGGCAGGGGCTTTGTGTGATTATGCAAAATATATTACTTTCTCGCTATTAAGTCAAATAAAAATTATTATAAGAACTCAGGTCGTCGGGAAGCTCCGCCTTTTCGCTTGTATATTGCATGAACACTTCCGATGTCATTGAAAGTTTATTATCCATCGCTAACCCCGATTCATAAAGAGAAAAATTCAAAGACAGTTTCATCTGTGTTCCCAAATTAACCATAAACCCGGTTTCTTTATCTACAACAAGGAAAATATTCAGATAAGAAAGATCGACCACAACATCCGTGCTTCCCAATGAATCCTCAAAACCCGCCTGTAAATTTGTAGTATCCGTCACACTGAATTTATATTTATCAACTGTTTCGTCTGACGTATCGACAAAGACTTTTGTACTTCCGTCATCCAGCAATTCCAATAATGTTTCCACTTCTACTATCGAGCCGAACAGATCATCCGGATCGATCGTCTGCCCCACTCCCGCGCCCTGAGAGAATATGTAGTTCATTGACAATTTGTATTTTCCGGACACTGACTGATCATTTACATTTATTTTACCGTCCAAGTAGAAATAATCGTTATCGTTATAGCAAGATGTATCGATCAGCATTTGTGAGCCCAAATTGCTTACATTGTAATACATCTCACCGCTACCAACGGCATCTTCTTTATATTCTCCGTTAGTAAACGTAAACAAATAGTCCATATTTGATTTTAATTTCGTAGTAAATGAAGCCGATTCTCCCTGCACCTGTACAGAAGTCTTCATGTCGACGTCTATCTTTTCAGAATAATCCACACTGTAATACCAATCACTTGCAGATTTATCGCCAACCATTCCGCTATTTATGTCCGCGCGAAGCGCAACAATTTGCTCATCCGTTGCCTCCTCCGAATAATCGCCCTCTACAAGATCTTTCACTTTTTCATCAGAACAGGCAGTAAAAGAAACTACCGTCATCAACATTATCATGCCAAGTAAACCAGCTAAAACTTTTTTCATATCATCCCTCCTATATATACTTATTATAACAAAATAACATATTTTTGTCAATATATTAACTTAAATTTATATTTGATACTGAATATATTTACTTACAACCTTTTTGCACGAAATAAAAATATTTCGTTTTATTTGCGTACAGCAAACCACCCCGCCGCAATTTTGCGGCGGGGTGGTCTTATTCCTCTTAGTTTTCAGTTACCTGAAATATTTTATCCTTTGTCTTTCTGATTACGGATTTTACTCCATTTCATAATGGCAGTCGGACATCTGCGTAGGAGGAAGTGTTTCTCCCTCGTTCATATACACATGCCCTACCGTTTCACCCTTTTCCGTAACGACCTTATAAGAACAGGTCTTGGGTGCGGTATCTCCTGATTTAAGCATCATTGAACTTTACCTCCTTGTTGAGATATTCTCAGTATGCGCCCATTTACAAAGATTATTCACCCAGTATAAAGTTATTAAAATATATATAAAAATTCATTTGCAAAAAGAAATGCCGCCAATATCAAAAGGTATACTCCAAACCCCATAAATCCGCCTTTTTTTGCAAGTGCAGAGACCCAACGCACTGCGATCAAACCGAATATTACAGAAAAGCCCATACCTACGGCAAGCGCCTGCCATGATATTTCACTCACATATCCCTCATAAGCAAAAACTTTGAAAATTTCCACCAGCAACGCTCCGCCGATCACGGGTATACTCATCAAAAACGAAAAATCCACAGCTTCTTCCTTTTCCATTCCTGTAAAAACACAAGCCGTAAGAGTTGTCCCGCTTCTGGATAATCCGGGCAGCACTGCCACTGCCTGTGCAAGACCCACTGCCGTTGCACGCTTTGCATTAAGCGGTTTAATCGGATACGTTTTTTTCAGCCTTGCGGAAAGGAAGAACAGTAAAATAGCCGTCAATGCAAAAAACAACCACAAAAAATCTCCGCCGAAAAAGATCCTGTCTATCGCGTCACCAAAGGCTATTCCGACTACACCAGCCGGAATCGTTGCCAGTATGAGATACCAAAATTTTTTTCTTTCCTGTTTGAACAGGTTACATATTTTCGAAAAATATAATACAACCACTGCTATCAATGTTCCTGCATGCAACATGATACCCAAAAACATGCCTGTTTCTATTTTGAAAATTCGTTCAAACAACAGAATATGCCCACTCGAAGAAACCGGCAGAAACTCGGTAAGACCTTGTACTATTCCTAAAATGGCCGCCTGCCATACCTGCATTTTTATACCCTCCCTTTACTCCCTATTAATATATTCGATATCTGCAAATTTTATGGCTGTTTATTTTAGTTCTAAGAAATGCAATTAATTCTTCTATACGTTTACAATTATGATCAAGTTACAAATATGTAACCACTATCTACAAATAGAGATTGATTGACGCAACTTGAAATGTTAAACTTAGTCTGAAAATATTTGGGAGGTTTATATGAAAAAGTTAAAAAATATTGTTTTTTCTTTTTTTCTTGCAATAGTTTTTATCTTTTCTGCTTGCAATGCCACGGAAAAAAATAACAACGATTCTTTTACTTTACAGATTAATAACGGAGATCTGAAACTGTCTGTTCCTCAAACGTATCAGATCGAGGCGTCTGTTACAAATTTGGAGAATGCGAAAATCCGTTATATCACTTCCTCTGCAAAAATCGCTTCCGTAAATTATGAGGGACTGATCGCTGCAAACGCTGAGGGCAGCGCTACCATTACCGTCACAGCAGAAACCCCGAACGGAATGCAAGAAAAAAAATTTAAAGTCAATGTAATTGACGAACGAATCAAAATTTCTTTTGATACCGACAAAATATCAGTAAAACAAAACGGTACTACCATAGCCGACGGGCAATACCTTAATTCTTCCGAACCGCTGTCCATTTCTGTAAATGTTCCTCTAAACCAGACCATCCAGAAACTTTCAGTTACACAAGGAGAAGAAGAAATACAGACCTCACAAATTTCCGAAAACGAATTTTCATTTACCCCGAAAACCAAAGGAGCAATTAATATAAGCGTTTCCTTTGTTGAAGATAACCGTCTCGCTACTCTAAGCGGCAAAGTTATCCCCGCCACTTTCAGCGTAAACGGAGTATCCGTTCCCCTATATGATGACATTTTCATAAGTCAAAGCACAATTACTCTGACGGACAGCAACGGAATTTCCTCAAATATTGAACTCTCCCCCGAAGGCTCTTTCAGTCTGCAACTTCCTAAAGGAAATTATTCTCTTCGAACTGTTTATGAGAATAACGTATTTGAAAAAGATTTCACCCTATATGCAAATCAACAGTATGACATCACTGCGCAGTTATCCACGGCATACCTAGGCGGATATGTAACGTATGCGGGATCGACTCACAAAAGTTATAATAATGCTGACAGAAACGCAACTTCCGGCCAGGCTTGGTCACTGATCGACGGATACAGAAATCAGGCTGAAATCACAAATTACACATACCTTTTCCAAGATGAAGCAGTTGGCTTATCCTATTATCTGGAAGGATGTTTTGATACTGCTAATTCCGTTTTGGGCGGACAGCTCGGTGACAGCGCGGGCGGACTTCTGATCTCTCACGGTCCCGACGACCTTGCCGATTCAGGCGGACAAAAATATAAAGTTATTGCGGGAATTTACGAAAAATGGCTCGTTCTTACCTTTACAGGAACAGGTTGGGATTCCTATGATTATCGAGCTATTGCAAATCTTTCCGAACTCATCAGCGACACCGAAAATGTAAAACTCGGTGTTCTGAGAGAAGGCACTGAATATTTCTTTTTTGTAAACGACCAATATGTAACAAGATACTCCTACCCGACCATTACAACGGAAAGCGCATTTGGTCTTGCGAACACAACAACACGGCAGACAATAAAAAACTTTAATTATACCACAGACCCTGCAAAACTGGCGCAAATAAAATCAGCAATTCCCGCAACAGACCTTGCTCAACAGCGGAATATTGATATCTACATCATTGCTGGCCAATCTAACGGCACCGGATATTCTTTCTTCGATGCAAGCACTCTGAAAACAACTCAGCCGGACCTTTATTACGGGTTTGATCACGTATATTATGCCGGAAATTCCCGTTCTTCCGATTATTCCGTCAGCTCTTTACCTGCCATTCAAAGAGAAATACCGATAATGATCGCAAGACTTGGATTTGGCCGAACGAGCCAACATTTCGGTGTGGAAGCAGGTGCTGCAAAAGTTTTATCCTCTTACTATAACAACGAAACAGGCAAATATGCAGGATTTATCAAATATGCAGCTGGAGGCACTTCCCTCACAAACAGTTTAAGCGGAGAAAATGCAAGCGAAGGAAACTGGGTATCCCCCTCTTATGAAAATACCTTATCTAATGCGACCGAAAAAACAGGCGGTCTTTACAGAAACCTTCTTGCACAAACAGAAAAACGTATCGCTGAATACAAGTTGCTTGGTTTCAAAGTAAATATAAAAGGTCTGTTCTGGATGCAGGGAGAAAATGATATCGGGCAAGAAAGTGAATACAAAAAAGCCTTTACGTTTTTTGCTCAGGACATCAGAAAAGATCTCGGTGAAACTTCAGGCGAAGACCTTACCGAGATGCCTATTTTCATCGGAGAAATTTCCGAAACATTTTCAAGCTACAACAATATATCCGCAAATAGAAATTTTATTGCTATGCAGAATGAACTTGCATCCCTGATAGACAATGTTTACATTGTAAAGTCTTCCGTTTTCAATATCAACGGACCTTCCGGCGTACTCGGCACCGATCAGTGTCACTGGAATTCCACCGATATGATTGCAATAGGTCAATTACTCGGAGAAAAAATCCTTTCTGTTTGCGTAGAAAAGTAAATTTATTAACTGTAACAAAAGCCCGCGAAGCAAACCAACTTGCTTCGCGGGCTTTTATAAATGTATATCTTAATATTTTATGAAAACATATTTTCTTTAAATAATGTTGAAATCAGTGTTTTTAATTCTTGATCGCAGATCAGAAATTTTCCTTCGGTATGGTTAAAAGAGCTGCTTTTTTCCATAAGATTTAACAAAAAGAAACTGTCTTCCGTACCTATCTCGATACTTGCAAACAACTGACTGCTGACTACAAGACTTGCATCGGCACGGACTTCCATTATCTTCATTTTACAAACAGCATCAAGAATTTCAGTCTTTACTTCTTCGGCTGCCACAAACTCATAACCTTGGTAATGGATTCGCACAGGCTTTCATACAAATTATCTGTTTCGGTAAAATGAGCAATATTATATACTTTATCGTATGTAATCCCATTTCCCTTTTCAACATCGTTCGCAAGAGTTGTTATTTTTTCCTCTAAATCCGCAGTGTCGAGAATATACTCCGTTCTGTCACTCGTTATAACGTCAAAATCAATGCTGTATCCCATATTTTCCTGGCAAATAGTAACACACCCGACATAGGGAGCATAATAGTTTCCCTCGGATTTCTTTTTTGCCGTCATTGATATCACTATATCCATTATTTCGTTTATCGTATCTCTGTCATCTACTGTAAAAGCCTTATCCCTACCGCTTATAATATTTATTTTCCAAACCTTTTCCTTGCTTATACCTGCAAAGACGTTTAATTCCGTAATGGAACAAGGAGCGCCTTCCGTCGGCGGTATTTGGGTAGGTTGCGGCTTTTCGCCTTTGATATATATGCTCATCACATTTCCGTAAGGATAATGAAAAAACAGACCTGCCACAGATTCTTCTATCATTTCATCTGAAAACTCATCTTGATATCCGATACAGACCGCTACAAAATTTTCATATTCTCCTGCATAGCCTTTAATTTCCACATCTTGTCAACTTTTGTTCTTCCTTGAATTTTCTCTTGCATATTCTTTTTTCAACTCTGTGGATAATTCTTCACCGATCATTCCACCTATAACTTAAAAACTATAAACAGACTGCACATCTGCTTTGGTAATATAACTGTTTTTATATGCCTCTGACAAAGTATAAAATTTTTTATCAGTTGTTTCGTTGTTACATCCCCCAAAAACAAAAAATAAACTGATGCTAATGATTACTACCGACAAAAATGCCAAAATTTTTTTTCATATTCTTCCCTCTCATCTTTATAGCGCTCACGCCTTTTCTAGATTATAACATAACTTATTCCTATAAACAATAGGCTTTTTAAATTTATAATAAAAAAGTACTTTTCGCCCTCATTTTCAGAGCAAAAAGCACTATCCTTTTAAAAACTATTTCTTTTCAAGACAAACCAAAGTTTCAACGTGTTTGGTCTGCGGGAACATATCAAAAGGCTGAACTGTTTCTATTTGATAAAAACCTTCTTCCCCGTAATCTCCGCACTTTTTCAACTCACCGTTTTGTTCGATCAAAGCCCCCGTAAGTATTCCTACATCCCTCGCCATTGTAGCAGGATTACACGAGATCATCGCTATCTTTTTGATACCCGACTTTAACACCGCATTCAGAGTTTCACGGTCTACTCCCTTTCTCGGCGGATCCATCGTAAGAAAAATATCTTCACCACTGACATCTTTAAGTATTCGCGGAAGCACATCTTCTACTTTTCCGCAGATGTTTACCATCTTTTCTTCCAGTTTATTGAAATACTTCAATTTGTCGGCACAATCACACGCTTCTTTTACCAGTTCGATACCATACGCCTTATCCATAACACGTGCAAGCATTGCGGTCAGAAGCCCGCCGCCGCTATAAGCGTCTACGGCGATTTTTGCACCGCTTCCCGACGCATAACGAACAGTCCTGTCGTATAATTTACGGCAAACGCCCGAGTTCACCTGTACAAATGTATTCGGGCCCGCTTCATAACGAATCCCGTATTCTGTTGCGGCGAACTTTCCTTCTCCGCTCAGAAGGTAAAATTTTTCTCCGAAAACGCCGTTTCCTTTTCCACTGTTGACGTTTTGCCACAACGTAAACGCGTGGAATTTTTCAGTCAAAAGCCCGATAAGTATTTCCTTTTTCGGAAGAATCTCTCCGTTCGTTACAGCCGTTACGATAAAACAGCCCTCTACTTCACGTACAACTATATGACGAAGTACGCCCTTTCCTGTGGTTTCGTCATAACCACGCACACCGCTTTGCTGTATGTAAGTGCGGAAAACAGTGATAATATCTTCTGCCCAATCGGGATGGATCGGACAAGATTCGACGGGTACGATCCTATGACTTCTTTCCGCGTAAAAACCGATCACAGTGTTTCCGTATTGATCAACGCCGACAGGCAACTGTAATTTATTTCTGTATTCGTATTGACGGTCGCTTTTTACCGTAAGCGGAACTTCGTAATCTATCCCTGCGATTTTCCTTAAAGCGTCTTTTACTGTTTTTGTTTTAAGTTTTAATTGTGCGCCGTATTTTATATGCTGGATCTGACATCCGCCGCATTTTGTAAATACAGGGCAACGCGGGCGTACGCGCTCATCCGCCGGTGTGAAAACTTCAAGAACTTTTGCGTACCCTATATTATCCTTGACTTTCAATGCTTTGAACTTTGCTTTTTCTCCCACTACAGTGAAGGGTGCAAAAAATACGGTCTTTCCGCTATACACGATCCCTTCGCCGTTCGAACCAAACGATTCTACCGTTCCCGTAAATTCGCTGTTCTTCTCGACAATAACTCTTTCCATCGGTCTCTCCTCCGAAGTCATTTTCCCTTCCACGGAATATACAATTTTTTATCCCTGTTTCTTCTGCTGCAATTTTACGTTTAAAACCTTTTCAAACTTTGCGTTCTTTATCCGATTTTTCATCGGAATTATCCTTTGTCTCTTTATCCTTGCCTGCCTGCGCATTTTCGTCATTCACGCCTTTTAGAGCCGGATCAGTTTTTTGACAAGCTTGTCCATCCTTTTCCTTATCCTGCGCATTATCCGCAAGATCGGGAAAAATGTCCTCAGCTTTATTCTCCTTTACCTCATGCCGTACCGCAGAAGTTTTTCCGCTTTTGTCAATTTTTGCCACATAAAAACAGATCAGTTTCTGACAGCGAAACATCAGCCAATCGTAAAACACAAAAAATGCAGAGCCTACAACCGCTATGATCAGCACTATGTATTTATCTACCCACGCTATTTCTACTGTGAGCAGTTGTGAGAACTCCCAGAACAACCACATACATACGTCAAACCAGACCGTTTTGACAGCAAGCGCGATCCATTTATTTACGCGATATTTCTGCTGTAAAGAATTAACAAGCGGATGTAAGCCGAAAAATGCAATAAATAAAAACAAGCGCCAGATCTGACCGAATCCTCCGCCGATCAATAAAGAAAGCAAACAAGTCGCTATGTACGCCAAAAAACCGCCCGACCTGAAATCTTTGGCGAGCGGTAACATCAGCGCTATTGCTGCAAACATATAGCCCGTAGCTGTTAATACTGAAACATACATTCCTATTGTAAGGAATATCGTTGCCGCCGCACAAGACAATGCGGACAAGGCAATACGAAAAGAATTTTTCTTCATGAAAATTTATTCCGGCAAAAAATCAACAAACAGATAGCAACTTATCTGTTTTATTATAAGCAGATTATTTTGAAAAATCAAATACTTATCTGCAACCGCAGCACGAATTCAGACAGCAGTTGAATGCCACATTACAAGCACAGCAAGTTGCGCACTGCTCGCACAATCCGCCGCCGCCCATCTGCTGCTGTTCCTGATAATCAGGCGGAACATTGCCGCCCTGCGACGCATTGTAACCGCCCGCAGGAGTTTCCGCATTCTTCTTATCGAAATCTATTTTTTCTTTCAGTTTATTATAAGCTATTCTGTATTTCTCGTTAGAAGAATCCATCTGAATAGCAATTTCAAGCTGTTTTTTGCTTTCGTTCATCCAGTTTTTCTTATAAAAAACAACTGATTGAAGATAATGCCATTCAGCAGAGCGCTCGTTAAACGCATCCAAAGCTGCCTGAGCCTTGGCAAGATCTCCTTCACGGATAAACTTATCTACATCCGTAAACGAAGACGCTTCATTGCCCGTAGAGCGGCTTTCCCTGCGTTCAGACATGATTTCATTATATGCCACGTCAATTTTATTCAGCATTTTTGCTGCTTCGTTGCCCGCTTCCCCTTCAAGAAACCTGTCTTCCGAATATTTTTTCTTGAGCGCCTCATATTTTTGCAAAATCTGCTCGTCGGTATCTGTTTCATCCGCACCGAGTATTTCGTAGTACTTTTTATTCATAAAATTTCCTTTGGCTTACGCCTGATTGATTTTTATTTTTTCAGGTTTGTTCTTTTTATGACATCCGCATAAAACACGTTTTGTTGCGGCAGGCAAACCGCGCAGCACGATATTGTCCGTAAGATCGTGATTAAAATAGAAACGTATTTTTTTCAGATTTTCGGCATTGGAAGAAAATACACTCTTAAAAATAAAGTCAATTTCTTCCCCCTTTTCTTTCAGCATTTCTGCCCGCGACTGCATGCCGTATGCTCTGACAAACGGATTATATGTTTTCTTTTTTACGTCTTTATCGTAATCGTCCAGAGCATCTATAAGATACACCCATTTCCCGATCCCGTAAAACAAATTGCGTGTATATTCCGTCGCAAATCCTTTAAGCACAAAGTCGGATAGATCTGCCACCATAAGTCCGAACGGATCAGCCGCCATATCAGGGCTTTCACACCCCGCCTTTTCCAAATCAAAAAGATCTTTTATATGCGTTTTAACTATCCGATCCGTTTCGGGATACAACTTTTTCGCGCGCTTATATCCTTTTTTAAACAACGCGCGAGTCGTTTTTCCCTTCTTTTCATCTTCAACGTCATCCGATAACTTGTAATACGTCAAAATCGTATTGACGCACGCCACAATGCGCGTAATTTCATCGTCACCTGCAATTTGCCGCTTCACGATCGGGTGAAGTATGCAATGCTTCTTTTCGACCGTAACGTCTTTATTCATTATATTGTGCAGAATTGCAGATAAAAATGTCATATCGTAAGAAAGTGCAAACCTCGATCTTAAACCGCAGGATGCTCCGATACTCTTACATAATCCGCAATACATCGCACGATACAACATCCCGTCCTTGACATATAAATACGGGATGTCCGGCTGTATATACCCGAACATTCTTTACTCTCCGGAATAAAAACCAACTTTTCTGTAAACTTTTGAAAGTGTACGGCGAGCCGCCCTGAATGCTTTGCCTGCTCCCTCTTTCATCACCGAATCAAGATACGCTTTATCTTTCAGCAACCGAGCCTGTTCACTCTGAATGGGTGCAAGTGCATCCGCCACCGCTTCTCCTACCGCAAGTTTGAAATCGCCGTAGCCTTTTCCTTCAAATTCCCGTTCTGTCTGTTCGTTTGTATTGCCCGTAAAAGCGTTGTAGATCGCTATCAGGTTAGACACCCCGGGTTTATCCTCCGAACAGCGGACTTCATTACCACTGTCGGTCACCGCACGCTTACACTTACGAATGATCGTATCTCTGTCATCAGTCATAGTGATAAATGCGTTCGGATTCTCATCTGACTTACTCATCTTTCTGGAAGGATCGGCAAGGCTCATGATGCGCGCTCCGTTACCTTTAAGAATATACGGTTCGGGGACTTCAAAAGTCTGACCGTAACGGTTGTTGAACCTCATGGCAAGATCTCTCGAAAGTTCAAGATGCTGCTTCTGATCCGCCCCAACGGGTACCAAAGCCGTCTGATAAAGAAGAATATCCGAAGCCATTAACACGGGATAATCCATAAGACCCATATTCACGTTTTCCGCATGTTTCGCACTTTTATCCTTGAATTGTGTCATTCGAGAAAGTTCGCCCGGATATGTAATTGTATTGAGTACCCACGTCAATTCACAGTGCGCGGGAACGTGTGATTGAACAAACAATATGCTCTTGGCAGGATCGATGCCGCAGGCAATAAACAAAGCCATCAATGAAAGAGTATTCTTCCTTAAAACGGCGGCCTCCTGCTTGACTGTAATCGCGTGCAGATCGGCAACGGCATAAAAACAGTTATAATCTTCCTGTAAGCCTACAAAATTGCGGATAGCCCCTATATAATTCCCGATCGTCACTGCGCCGCTGGGCTGAACAGCAGAAAACAAAATCTTTTTTTCCGTGCCTTCCATTTTTTTACTCCTATTTGTATTCTGAATCAGTATAACATAACCTTACAAAAAAAGCAAACGACTTATCGCCCCGCAAGCTTCGTTTTCATCGAAAATCCTTTTCTTTTCACAAAATATTGATTTTTCTTTCAAAATATTTTGTTTTTTTCTTTGCTTTGCTGTCCATTCCTATAAAATGCCCTCGTTAATAACTCTAAGTTAAATAACTATAACAGCTTCTTAATTGTTATGAACTTCTAAATCATAAACGACATGTGCCGCGCGAAAAAATTTCGCGCGGCACACCTCACTACCCTTACCTTTCCCTATAAACGATTATAAGTTGTTTTCAAAGTTTCGTTCAGCCACATTTAATCCGTTGAGATTCGAGAGCGCCGATATCATTTCATCCAAAACATCATATGCGCGCTCTTGCTTCTTTTTGTCAAAACCGCGATTTTCAGAAATTCCCATAGAGGCAAGCGTACGCATAACATGATTATCTTTTTTGCACATTGAAAATGATTCTCTTTTTTCAATATTAGATCGCACATCTGTATCCCTTACCGACATTGCCGATTTTTTTAATAACCAACTTGTCAAAACAAGAACGTCCTGACTGACCGTTTGCTCTCTCCCAGGATTTATTAAAAGGTTTTCTTCCTTTTGTTTATCGCAAAAAGCATCTTTACGAATTACGCGAGGCAGAGCAGTAATGCACTTTTTTTCAGATTCCATAACAAAGTTTTTTTCTTTGCGGCAAGCATTGCCTGTCCTTTCCTTTATAAAAAAGTTGAATATTGCAGATACAAGTCCCATTTTTTTGCCTCCTGTTTGTTTACGTTTACAGTATACTAAATAAAACTTGACAAATATTGTCATATTTATTAAAATAATTCTGTAAAAATTAAAAAAAGGAGATACCGCATTTTGAAATTTCAGATCATGCTGCGAATTCTGTTTACTCTTTTACGTAGCAGGAAGACAACGGCAGCGCAACTCGCCAAAGACAATGAAGTATCCGAACGAAGCATACACAGATATCTTGAAGAACTGATCATAAGCGGTGTTCCGATAGATATTATACGCGGCCGAAACGGAGGAATATTCCTGCCGGACACCTACAAATTACCCGAAAACTTTTTTACACAGCAAGAATATGCCGCAGCGGTAAATGCGCTTGCCGCTCTTTACGAACAACTGCGCGATAATTCCGCCGCAAGCGCACTTGAAAAACTGCAATCGCAACAAAAATCAGACAGAAAAAATCTGACGCTGTCGGGGAATATTCTTGTAGACAGCGGAACATGGGGCGACGTTTATGATTTTTCCGAAAAACTGAAAGTATGTGAACGCGCAACAGAAGACTGTGACTGTCTTGATATTTTATACATCGACCGCGGCGGACAGGAAAGCCGCAGAACGGTTGAGCCTCACCTGCTTGTTTATAAACAAAACGTGTGGTACGTTTACGCATACTGCCATACGCGTAAAGCATTCCGCCTTTTTAAGACAGGCAGGATAAAAAGTGCAAGACTTACAGGTGAAAAATTCACAAGAAGAGAATTTCGCAGGGAAGATGTACCTTTGAAATTTAATTTTGAAAAAACCGAACTTATCCACGTACGTTTTGCAGTAACAAAAAAAGCCCTCCCCGATATGGAAGAGTGGCTGGGTATAGACAATATCAGACCAAGCGGAGATACGCTCATCGCAGAAGCGACTTTGCCTTACGGAGAACCCCTGCTTTCTAAAATTCTTTCTTTCGGCGAAGGAATTAAAATTCTTTCCCCCGAATCGCTTGCCCGTCAAATAGAAACAACGGCAAAGAAACTTTGCGAACTCTATAATTAAATACCTGCGTTTTTTCATTCAACAATTAGCATTCAGCAATGACTAAGTTGCGAATTTATTTATAATAATTTTAACGGTAAGACATAAGAAACCCCGCCCGCTTTTTAAGCGGGCGGGATTTCTTATTTTTTCTCATCTGCCTTCGGAGAACGGCAACCATTTTCTTTACTGCAATGTTTTAACGTTTTTTCCTCTTCATTGACACTTTGTGCAATTTTAATCAGTTTTTCCTCTGAAAACTCCTCATTTACCGAGTTCAATTTACCATAAACGGATTTATCGTGATGAACAGTCATTGTTTACCTCCTACTCTTCACGAACGGGGATCCCGCAAGGATGGCACGCAATGCCTTCCGCCTTTGCTTCTCCCGCCACGATCGCGTAAAACCGATAACCGCCCGAAAAATTATAACAATCAAAACCGTTACCGCTCAAAATACGGCAGGCGATATAACTTCTCAATCCGCTCTGACAGTTCACATATATTTTTTTCTTTTTATCGAGTTCACCCAGTCTTTCGCGCAACTCGTCTACGGGGATATGCAACGCGCCCTTAAAATGCCCTGCGGCAAACTCCTCGTTTGTTCTGACATCTAAAAGAACAACATTCTTATCCGCACTCGCCGCAGGAAGATCTGTCCAGTGAAATTGTTTGCAGCCTTCCAACACATTCGCAATAACATACCCTGCCATGTTTACAGGATCCTTTGCGGAAGAGAACGGCGGAGCATAACAAAGATCCAGTTCTTGCAGATCATACGCCGTCATTTTTGCGCGGATCGCCGCGGATAATACGTCGATCCTTTTTTCCACGCCTTCGTAGCCGACCGCCTGCGCACCCAGAATCCTGCCGCTTTTCTTTTCAAAGATAACTTTGAGCGTCATATTCTTTGCGCCAGGATAATAAGTCGCGTGATTGGGTGAAAACAGAACAACTTTATCCGCTTCCAACCCTAAATTCTTTGCCGCCTTTTCGGAAAGCCCCGTAAATGCCGCCGTCATTTCAAACACTTTCAATACAGAAGAACCAGCGGCGCCCTTATAACGACTTCCTATTCCGCAAATATTATCCGCTGCGATCCTGCCCTGCTTATTCGCCGGTCCCGCGAGGGCAATCAGCGCATCCTTTCCGCTCACGGAATTTTTTATCTGTACGGCATCTCCAACGGCATAGATACTTTCATCGGAAGTGCGCATATGTTCATCCGTTACGATCGCACCTTTCAACCCAAGAGTAAGTCCTGCCTGTTTTGCAAGCGCAGTATCAGGCACGACGCCCACAGACATCAATGCCATATCCGCTTCGATGTCACCTTTATCGGTGTGAGCAATCAATTTACCTTCTTTTTCCGAAAAGGCAGTCAGCCGCGTTCCCAAACGAAGCGTCACGCCCTGCGCGCGCAAATGTGCGTTCAGAATACACGCCATATCGTAATCCATCTGCGGCATGACCTGATCCGCCCACTCCACAAGCGTGACCTCTATACCGCGATTGCGAAGATTTTCCGCCGCTTCGATCCCGATAAAACCGCCGCCGATCACAGCGGCCTGCGAAGGTAATTTTTCTTTGATAAAATCATCGATTTTAAAAGTGTCTTCCACCGTGCGCAAAGTAAAGATTTTGTCGCTATCTACCCCCGCAACAGGCGGAATGACCGCCTTTGCTCCGGGCGAGAGAATGAGTTTATCATAATTTTCCAGATACTCCGTTCCGTCTTCCAAACGGCGCACGCGAACTTGTTTACTCTCACGCAGAATTTCCACAACTTCATTTTTCACCCGAACATCGATATTGAAACGTGTACGGAAACTTTCAGGCGTCTGCAAAGTCAACGCACCGCGGCGGGAGATAACGCCGCCGACATAATAAGGCAAACCGCAATTCGCATATGAGACGAAACCGCTTCGCTCCAATACAATGATTTCCGCCTTTTCATCCAGTCTTCTGAGTCTTGCCGCAGCTGTCGCACCGCCTGCAACACCGCCTACAATGACAACTTTCATACACCGCTCTCCTTTTTATGATTTCAAACCGCTTTTGTATGCCGATTACACGAAATCCGCAAGTCAACGGATTTTTTCTCCCCGATAACCGCCGATCCCGCCTATATTTTCCGCCTGATAGCCCTGACTTTGAAGATACGCCACCGCTCTGCCGCTTCTGGCACCGCTGTGACAATATACGAACAGTTTCTTGTTCTTTGCTAGTTCAGTTTCTGCAAGCCGATCGAGCGGAATATTTATCGCACCGCGAATATGACCTTCTGAAAACTCCTCTTCTGTCCTTACATCCAAAAGAATTCCGTTTTCTTCTTTTGCTCGCGCTATGCCTTCCTCAAACCCGGAAGTACGCAAAAATGAAAACAATCCCATTTTACAGTAACCCCTCGAGCGCAGATTTCGGGCGCGCTCCCGATGTGATCGTTTGCACCTTTCCGTCTTTGGTTACCGCAAAGGTCGGAATAGACATTACGTTGAACCGCATAGCAAGCGCAGGTTCTTCATCAACATTGATTTTACCGACAATAATATCTTCCCTTTCTTTTGCAATTTCTTCGAGCACGGGTCCCATCATGCGGCAAGGGCCGCACCAAGGCGCCCAGAAGTCCAAAAGTACCGTTTTTTCCGAAGACAAAACTTCCGCAAAATTATTTTCCGTTATATTTTTTACATTCATGATTTTTTCCTCCTTGGGTTTTATCTGCTTACAGTATACGCCAAAGAGAAAATTCTTTCCGTAACATTGTTACATATAAAATAAAAAATTAAAATTTTTTTAAATAAAAAAGGACGAATCTATTATTCGTCCGCAAGAGAACGAAGAGCGTCAAGATCAGTCAACTCCACCGTACCTCGTGAAAGGCTGACGATCCCCTCTTCTTCAAAATATTTCAGCATTCTGGAAACCGCTTCACGTACCGTTCCAAGATGCGATGCTAATTGTTCATGTGTGATTTTCAGAAGTTTATTGCCACTGTATTCCGCCTCTTCCAGTAAAAGAGAAGCAAGCCTTGCGTCAAACTTTTTATTGAGCACTTCGTCAAGCACCCACATGACCGAAGAAAATCTTTTACCCATAAGTACGGACGTAAAAGAGGCTACGGCGATCGAAGATTGCGAAAGGGATTTATAAACTTCCGAAGGGAGCAAAATAATTTCTGTATCCGTTTCCGCACGGATAAATACATCAAAAGAAATACCTGTAAGCATACAGGATGCGCTCAGAAGACAGATATCTCCTTGCATCAGACGATAAAGAGTGATCTCTCTTCCTTCTTTGGAAAGGGTAAAGACTCGAAGTCTTCCTTTCTTTACCAGTATAAGCCCCGCGCAGTCCCCGCGATAAACTTCCTTTCCCGCTGAAAAAGAATGAATACGAACGGCAGAGCGAACTTGTTCCTGCTGCTGTGAAGTCAATTTTGAAAAAAAGGCGGCGTCTTCAAATCCCGTCATATTCCCACTCCTTATCCGTTCAGCCCAAAGCAACGTCCAAAACCATCATGATCACAAATCCGATCAGTACGCTCAATGTCCCCACGTGTGAATGCTCACCGAGGTGCGCTTCGGGAATAAGTTCTTCTACAACGACATAGATCATCGCACCTGCCGCAAAAGACAATATCCAAGGCATAATGCCTGTGACAAACCCTGCGATCAATACAGTTATAACGCCAAAGATCGGTTCAACCACACCCGAAAGAGAACCGCAAAGAAAAGCCTTACCTTTACTTACCCCGTGAGAACGCAACGGCAAAGACACGGCCGCTCCTTCGGGAAAATTCTGCAAGCCCATTCCGATCGCAAGCGCGATCGCACCTGCAAGAGCACCCGTTATCGTACCTGCGCTCGCCGTTTGTGCCGCTACCGAAAAAGCAAGTCCGACCGCCATTCCCTCAGGAACATTATGCAAGGTAACAGCAAGAACGAGCATGGTCGATCGGTGAAAATTCGCATGCAGACCTTCCGCCGACTCATCGTCAAGATGTTGATGCGGCAAAACTTTATCCAGCAAAAACAAAAAGAGAGCGCCTGCCGTAAAGCCGATACCTGCGGGAAGTACCGCATTTATATTTTGTTCTTCTGCCATCTCCATAGCAGGCAAAAGCAATGACCACACCGAAGCGGCAATCATGACTCCAGCCGCAAACCCTAAAAATATTTTCTGTAAAATCGGCGACATATCTTTACGGAAAAAGAAAACCGTAGCCGCCCCGAGAACGGTTGCAAGGCAAGTTGCGCCCGTTCCGATAATCGCAAAAATTAATTCACGTCCCAACATTTGTATATCCTATCCGAAAGTTTACGGAAAGCCCCCTCAGTGTTTGCAACCGTGCGAAGCGCAATCTCCGCCATGGGCACCGCAAGAATGTCCTTCGCCATGATCATGGTGAGAACACCTTGCATTCGGATCATATGAAAGGTTTCCGTTAAGGAACGCATTGACACATTCATCGGCTGCGCCCCGTGCTCCGCCGTAAACAGCAATACCCGCTTCACCAAGCGCAGCAATCGCACCGCCGCCGATCCCGCCGCAAATCAATACGTTTACGCCGCGCAGAGAAAGAAACCCCGCCAACGCACCGTGACCGCTTCCGTTTGTATCCACAACTTCCGAAGATACGATTTTTCCGTTCTCCGCATCATAAATTTTGAACTGTTCACTATGCCCGAAATGCTGAAAAACCTGTCCGTTTTCATAAGGGACTGCAATTTTCATATCAAACGCACCTCTTAAAAATTTTAACCTTATTTATTTTACAGCGCACGAATAAGAATGTCAACAATTCACCCAGCCGGGAAAAAAGAAAATGCGGTTTTACAAATTTTCCGCAAACTTATTGCAAAAAAATCCGTAAAACCGCTTATTCCTCTATACCCCAAATCCGTATAAACCGGTAAGTTCGTCGCGAAAAAGAAAAATCTTCGGAGGGAAAATCGTAAAAGTCATATAACAGATCGCGATCAAAAAAATCCCCACAACTGCAGTGATCGTATACGCACAACCAAACGGTGGCCGAAGCAATATAAACGCACAGAGCAAGATTGCAACCGCAACCGCTACAAAATATGTGATGATATCAACAGCCAGTATCGGCTCACCCGTAATCGCCGTATAAGAATAAAAAATCACGGGAATTAACACCATCGGTGTCAACAGAGTTATAAAAAACGCAAAGAAGTAGTTATCATTCTTTACAAAAAACGCTCCGACAATAAAAAACACGAACGTCGGAAACAGTGCAAGTTTTAAATGTTCCCAAGTACTTTCGTTTACAGGGAAAAATATTCCTGCGATTTTATTGTTCCCGCTCCATTCATAGAAAAAATGAGAAAGTGCTCCGAAAATCGAAACAAATAGGAAACCGACAACACAAAATATAATAACCTGTTTACGCATCATAATTTAATTATATACGCAAAATATATATTTTATGACTTATGTTTTACTAAATAATTTCAAAACTTAAAAAAATTTTTACCGATTTATACTGCATTGAACATCCAAAGCAAGAAAACGTTTGCGGATATCTTTAAGATGATCCAAAGTTACCGACCAATTTTTATTTCCGCTATAAGGAACGCCAAGTGCAGCATACTTTGATTCCCCGTACTGCCTGTAAGAGAAAATTTCCACACCTCTGCAATTTTTAAGCGTATGATAAATTTCCGCAATCTTTTGAATATGTTTTTCGTCGGTATTCAGCCCGTTTAGAAAAATGCAACGTATCAGAGTTTTTCCTCCAAATCTATCCACAGCGAACAGATTTTCAATTATTTTCCGATTGGAAACGCCTGTATACTTTCTGTGTCTTTGCTTATCCGTATCTTTAATATCCCATAAAAAAAGATCTGTATACTTTACAAGGGAAAGAATAAACTTTTCATCAAAATACCCGCACGTTTCCATTGCGGTATGCAATCCATGCTCTTTTGCACTTTTGAGCAATAAAATTGTATTTTCACCCTGAAAGGTCGGCTCTCCACCGGAAAGGGTAAGTCCACCCGTCTTACCATAAAACGCCCTGTCCTTTTCTACTTCCTCAAGTATTTTCGGAATGCTCATGCGAACACCTTGCATTTCCAGCGCGCCCGCAGGGCAACTTTTAGCGCATTGCATACACCCCGAACATAAATCTCTCTTTATTTCATGTTTCGCTTTAAATTCATGCGCCTCATTCGGACATACTTTTTCACAGATCCTGCAATCGATACACAAGGAAGGCGTATAAAAAAATTCCGATCTTAAACTTTGCGATTCGGGATTATGACACCATTTGCATCGAAGCGGACAGCCTTTAAGAAAAACGGTTGTGCGAAGCCCTGGTCCGTCATGCGTACAAAATCTCTGAATTTTCAGTACGGAAAGCCCTTCGCTCTGATTAAACATTTTGCTCCGTTCTCCCGATGATCATATCCTGCCACTCCCGAGTAAGAGTGATAAACCGTGCATTCCATCCGGAAACGCGCACGGAAAGCGTTTTATATTGTTTGGGATTTTGCTGCGCATTGCGCAATGTCTGTGCGCTGACGGTATCAATCTGCAAAAAATATCCGCCTAATTTCACAAAGCCGCGGAGCAAAGCTTTTAAAGCAGTAATCCCCCCTTCTCCACTCAATGCTTGCGGGGAAATTTTGAGATCAAGCGCGGCGCCCGTAACCATTTCGGAAAGATCCGCTTTGCAGTAAGATTTAATTATCGCTGTAACGCCCTCCGTATCCGTACCAGGAGACGGCGAAGTATTACTTGCAAGCACCTCGCCCCCTAAAGTACCCTCTGCCGCCGCAAGGCGGTTTTGCGCCCAGGCGATCTCCCTGCCAAACGTAGACACACCTGCAGGAAAGAAACAGTTTCCCCGCTTATCCCACTTCCTGCACGCAAGAAAAAAGTCGTGCAACAATGAAACATAAATCTTGTCGACCTCTTCGTTATCCGTACCGTAATAATGAAGAGAGTTTGCATAACTGCGCAAAATGTCATTGTCCTGCCAATTCTCGCGCAAAACGTCCATAAATTCTGCAAAAGTTATTTTCTTTTCGTCGAATACCAACTTTTTGATCGCATACAGGCTGTTGACCGTATCGGCCACGCCGCCGATATGCGGAGAAAAGACGTTGTATTCGGGGCCGCCTTCATAATATGAACGCGCCTTTTCTATACACCCGCGTTCAAATAGCGATACGACGGAACAGGGCGTAGCCGTTTTCCATTCACTGCACGGCGCATCGATTTGCGGTCCGCCGAATGATTGCGAAACAGAAGCATAAATCTCTTTTACCTGATCTTCAAGATCTGATACGTATGCTCCGTAAAGGCTTTCGAAGGAAGAAAAATCATTTTTACGGTAACCGTCAAGCGTTTTCTTTTGCAATAAAGCAAGCGAATCGAATGGCACATATATAAAAAATGTCTTTCCGGGAACTTGCACTTCCCAACAACCGTCATTAGCAAAATTTTGCGCATCTTCTGCCGGATATCCATACGCCGTAAGTGCCTTCAATATCAATGTTTCGTTGTAGACAGCCACCACCCCGCCGCCGTGCCGCATGACTTTGGAAATTTTACGCAACAACCTTTCAGGAGTATTTTCGTGCAGACGAACAGTGATCGGGAAATCAGAGATCCCCAGCTCCTCTACGATATCCAAAACAAGATAAGTAACTTCGTTCGCAACTTCTTTGCCTTGTTTATCGGTACCGGCAAGAACGATATTCTGATAATGCTGTGCGTCACCACTTGACGGAGGAGTATCTTTAAGGATCCATTCCGTACCCTTGATAAAGAACGATGCAAGTATCTCCCTCGCGCGATCGATGGTCAGCGTGCCATTTTCAAGATCTCGTTTCAAGTAATCGCCCAACATTACATCCAGCCTTCCGATCCCCGGCCAGTTTCCGCAGAGACGGACAAAAGAAAATATGAACCAAACACATTGTACCGCTTCATAAAAATTGCGTGCAGGTTGAAATGGAACTTGCTGTAAATTACGGTAAATATCGGGCTTTATATTTTTGACCTTTTCAAGATAACGCCGATGATAAATTCGCATAGCCGAGATCACATTCGAAAGGCTTTTCAAAAAACGGATCTGACGCTTTGAAAGCCCTTTGTCTTCAAGCCTGTCGGCAACTTTTTGTTCATAAAAATTCATTCCGAACCGAAGCGCGGTTTCATAATCGATGGTAAGGTGGCTCACGCTCGAAAAAATTTTCTCACCTTTATGATAAGCGGGAATAACGTGGCTGATTGCCGCACCAAGCGTCGCCGAGCCCGAAATCAGTTCTTCCTCACATACGCGGATAGGAGCTTTTTTCGCAATCTCCGTTATCATGATATCGTATTTATCCAAATCATCTAACTTGTTAAAATTTTCCTCCTCGATTTCAATATAAGGCGTTTTCATTGCCTCATCGCCGTATTTCCCGTGCATGGATTCATATGCCCATCTGCGAATCTTTGCAGACAGACGAATCGGCCGTTTACTATCAGACGAAGTAAAAAATTCCATTTTGCTCCCCTTACATCCTAGATATTTTCTTTGATATTATTTTATTGATTATATCATCAATTTGCATTGACTATACCCTCAATTTTTTGTATTATATTATCATAAAGGAGTATAGCATGGTCATTTCGGAAATTAAAATCGAAAGTCTTTCGGCAAACGGTTTTTCGCACAGCGCGGAAGGAGTGCATCACATAAAATTTTTACCCTGCCTTTCCGTAGTACAGGCAACAGAAGGAAGCTATGACATAAGGATCGGTAACTCATCCTTTTTTTCGACGGGAGAAAACGGCATTTTCATTGCTCCCGCAAATGCTTTGCAAGAAATCACTCATCATGACGGAAAAAACGGCAATATGAAAGCGCATTGGGTATTTATCGACGCCGTAGTGAACGGAGAATACCGATTCGATGAAATCTTCTCCTTTCCCGTGATTCTCGATTCAGTTTATAACGAAGAAATTTCCATGCTCACCGAGAAAATCCGTTTTCCCGAAAACATCTTTCAGAAAAAACAAGCGGCATACAGGCTTTTGGAAATTCTTGCATCGGAAGGTAAAGAACGAAAAAAAGGGCTGCACCCCATTCATACGAAAATAGAATCTTACGTAAAATCTCATTTTGCTGAGAACATACGTGCCGAAGATATTGCCAAATATCTCTTTTGCTCCGTTCCGCAAGTATTCAGATATACGCACAAATATTTCGGGCTTTCCCCAGCCAATTACATCAACGGAATAAGATTGCAACAAGCGGAAATCATGCTTCGCACTTCAAATAAACTTATTACGGAAATCGCTTTTACCTGCGGGTTTACCGACAGTGCCTATTTTTCTAAACGTTTCAAAAAAAACTATGCCCAATCCCCCTTGCAATACCGCAAAGAACATTTTGAAAAAATCGATTGGACTTTTAAATAAACTTTTCCTAAACACTCTGCATTCATAAATCGATTTACTTTACAGTCAATCAAAGAGGAGCGGCGCCATTGAATGGCGCCGCTCCTCTTTTCGTTTTTTCAAAAAATTTTCTCTGACAAAAAATTACCACCTGAATTTTAAAATGTTTTTTTTCAGAGAAAATTAAAAATTCAATTTTCTTTTTCTTCCGAAAAAGGCTTATCCGAAATAAATTTTCTGTAACCGCCGCTGCCGTGATTCACTGCACGCGAAACCCTTGAAAGCGTCGCAGACGAAATATCCGTCCTTGCAATGATATCCGCGTAAGTTTTTCCTTCCAACAAAAGTTTCGCCGATTCCGCCCGCTGGGAAAGTTGCTCGATTTCCTGAAAAGTGCAAAGATCCTCTAAAAGCGCGCGAACGTCTTCTTCCGTCTGACACCGCAAAATTGCACGGCAAAGAATTTCCAGTCCCTCTTCTTTCATAATATGCCTCAAAAATTATCTTCCGTTGATTTTTTGAGAAATGCACGCGTCTTTTCGCTCCGGGGATTTTCGAAGATCTGTTCAGGCGTACCCTCTTCCTCAATATGCCCGTCCGCAATGAAAATCACATGATCCGCAACATTTCTTGCAAAATCCATTTCATGCGTGACAACGATCATCGTGCTGTCCGAAGATTTGAGCCCTTTAATCACTTTAAGGACTTCTCCTGTAAGCTCAGGATCGAGCGCGCTGGTCGGTTCGTCAAAACAGAGTATATCCGGATTCAGCGCCAAAGCACGGGCGATCGCTACGCGCTGTTGCTGTCCACCCGAAAGCTGATAGGGATAGGAATCTTTTTTCTCTGAAAGCCCTACCCTTGAAAGCAATGAAAGAGTTTTTTCTGCAATTCGTTCTTTCTGACCGTTTTTATAATCAGCAAGTTTCGCTTTGATCTCTTTTTTCATTTCCGCCTTCTTCTCAGACGGAACATTTTTCAGTTGTGCTGCGTATTCCGCTTTTATCCGCTTTAATTCCCGTTTTGCAAGCAATTTTTGCGCAAGAACTATGTTTCCGTAAACGGTATATTGCGGAAAAAGATTGAACGACTGAAAAACAAGCCCGAAATGCAGACGCTTTTCACGTACACTCTTTTCTTTATTCTGCTTTTTATCCGCGGCGTCAAAAAGCACTTCCCCGTCAAGCAATAATTTCCCTTCATCCGCGCGTTCCAGAAAATTCAGACAGCGCAAAAGCGTCGTTTTGCCACCGCCCGAAGATCCTATGATCGCCAGAACCTGTCCCTTTTCAAGGGAAAAGGAAATGCCTTTCAACACTTCATTATCGCCGAATTTCTTTTTATAATCTACAACTTCGAGAAACGACATAACTTAAATCCTGAAATAATTGAGTTTCTTTTCTAAAAGCCCGAAAAGAATTGTGAGTACCCCCACAAAAATGAGGAAAAATACGCCTGCACCGAGCAAAGGATAAATGAGCGGAACAGCATATGTGCCCGTCACTTCCTTTGCGGCGGCAATGATCTCAACGATACCACCGAGCGTATTTGCCAAAGAAGTATCTTTCACGAGCGTGATAACTTCGTTGGAAATAGGTGCAAGAATACGCTTTACTACCTGTAACAATACTACGCGGAAAAAAACCTGTACACGATTCATTCCGAGCACCTGTCCTGCTTCGTATTGACCTTTGGATATGCTCTCTATCCCGCCGCGATAAATGACCGAAAAATAGCAGGCATAATTGATGACGAAAGCGATCGTCGCCGCCAAAAAAGAATCCCTCATTGCATTGAGACCGAAAAGGCTCGGACCATAGCAAACGATAAACAACTGCAACATTAGCGGTGTTCCGCGGATCACCCACACAATCACCTGAAATAACAATTTCAGCGGGTAAAATTTAGACATCGTGCACAGCGCGATCAAAAGTCCGAGCGGAAGAGAAAAAATAAGCGTCAACCCGAACAATTCAAGTGTGATCAAGAACCCTTCCGCTAATTGCTCAAAAATACCGACAAACATTATATTGCTCCGCTTATGCTTCGTTATATGCCATAGGCGCAAATACCGTATAGCCGAGAACTATTTTCCCTGAATCTTTTATTTCTTTATAATCCCCATCAGTCGGGAAAACATAGTTTTCATCGTACTTGCCGAATCCATTAAGAATTACATCCTGCAAACCGTACTTTGTCGCAATTTCTTTGATCGTACCGTCTTCCCAAAGTCCTGCAAGAACATGATTGAGCACTTCGTCAAAGTTGCTGTTTTTGCGGCAACCGATCGCATAATACTCCGAACTTACCGCATCGCCAAGATCTACAACAGCAAGAGAATTATGATAACCGCCTTTTTCAGAGGTTATATAATAACCCGCCATTGTACTGTCAACTACACCCACATCGCTTGCACCCGTACTCACCTCTGTAAACACCATAAGCTGAGAATCAACCGACTTATTCTCTTTTTTAAGAACTTCCTGAATTACAGTTTCTCCTGCGGAAGTCCTTTCTGCTGTAAATACGGAAGCGGTTTTCAGGCTTTCAAGATCGGTATATTTGGACGCATCCTTTTTCTGTACAATCGCAACCTGCTTGTTTTCCATGTAATATCCCGTGAAATCGATATTTTCTGCACGATCTTCCGAATAAGTAAATCCGTTCCAAATTGTATCGATCAGCTTTGTAGAAAGTTCCGTTTCCTTTGCTTCCCAGGAAATCTTACGACATTCCAATTTTAAATCAAGTTTTTCTGCTACTGCCTGCGCAAGTTCGATATCAAAACCGATCAATTTTTTATCTTTTTTATCGCAAGCCGTAAACATCATAACGCCGCCCACACCGAGCACCAGCGCAAAAATAAGTGCCAAAATCTTTTTCATACATTTCTCCTTTCTTGCCGCATTCATTGCAGCCAAACTTACGCGTCATATTATACTTTATTGCGCTAAATTAGTAAAGTGTTTTTGCATGGTTTTTGACATAAAAAATATTTTCATAAAAATAATTTATTTTTTAAGTAAACAAGAAAATAAGTAAAAAAGGCTGCATAACCTGCTTGAATGCAAGTTTTGCAGCCTTAAAAATTAAAAGCATACATCAAATCGTTTTCAATTACTCGTGTCGCTCGTCCGAATCGTATGTCTCACAGAATCTTCCCATAAAAGAGGGTTCTTCCGCTCCTGCAAACAGATGCGAAACATCGCCATAGGAAGAACAACGGAAATGCACGATCCCCTTTTCTCTTTCCTCCGTATAAACGACGGTAACAGATGAAGGCGGTGCGGCAAAATGTTGTAAAAGCGCAACGGGTGATTGATTGAAAAGATGCGAAAGTAAAACCCCCGTAATTCCGAGATGACAGAAAAAAACCAAAGTATCTCTGTTGGAATTTTCCGCACTGTAAAACGCCCCGTTTCGCCTGTAACCATGACTTGCCAAAAGCGCATCAAAAGCCTCAACGGTTTCGTCATACGCTTTCAAAGCTTCGCTTTGGGAAATAAAAGGCACTTTGCGCCAATTTTCCGACGACATGAGCATAGGATATTTTTCCACGAAGGCAGGCAAAAAGTCCCATAGCAAGTGCTTTTGTCCCGAATCGGGCATAATAATAGGATAGACGAACTCCTGCAACCACGGAAGAATTTTTCCTTCTCTTCCTGTTTTTGATAAAGTTGCTTCCGCTGTCTTTTTGGCTCTGCCGAGCGGAGATATATAGATGGCTGTCATATCTTCTTTCGCCAGTCTCTCCGCGAGCAGTCGGATCTCCCGCTCTCCTTTTTCCGTTACGGTATCGTGTTCATAATCGGGATCACCGTGTCTGACAAACAGCAATCTCATAGTCTTTCCTCATTTTATAAGTTCATATTCAGCCGCAAGTTTTTCAAACGAGGGCAATGAGCGGCGTATCATATCCGGAGAAACGCAATAAGCTATACGAACAAAACCGGGACTTCCGAAATCGTCGCCGGGCACGAGCAACAGATCGTATTTTTTTGCGCGTTCGCAAAATTTATTCGCATCTGCCTCGGGCGATTTCACAAACAGATAAAACGCTCCGTCAGGCTGAACACAGAAGAACCCGTCTTTACGCAAAGCGCCTGCAAGAAGATCTCTGTTCTTTTCATAAACCGAAACGTCGGACACAGCCCCTACGCAACGAGCAATGAGTTTCTGAAACAAAACAGGCGCACAGACATAACCGAGCGCTCTGCCTGCCCCGCATACGGCAAGATAAAGTTGACGCGCGTTTTCCATTTCGGGATTTACAAAAATATATCCGATACGTTCTCCCGGAAGAGAAAGAGATTTGGAATAAGAATAACAAACAAAAGTATTCTTATAATAAGCTGTAAGATACGGTACTTTCACGCCGCCGTAAACAAGTTCACGGTAAGGTTCATCCGTAATGATATAAATAGGCTTTCCCCTCTCTTTGGAAACTTTTTCAAGAAATGCAGAAAGCTTTTTGATCGTTTCTTCCGTATAAACGACGCCGCTCGGATTATTCGGAGAATTGACGAGAACTGCCGCGGTTTTGGGAGTTATCGCTTTTTCAAGTTCGTCGAAATCGATCTGGAACGTCTTTTCGTCCGATTTCACAGCTACAAGTTTAGCCCCTGCCGTCTCTGTAAACACTCTGTACTCGGTAAAAAACGGCGTGAACGCAATTACTTCGTCCCCTGCGTTGCAGAGCGCACTGAGCGTGATCGTCAAAGACGCCGCCGCGCCGCACGTCATATAAATATAATCGGGATCCGTCTTTACATTCTGCGTTTTGGCTATATAATCTGCGATCGCCTTTCTTACGGACAGATCGCCCTGCGCAGATGAATACCCGTGCAACGCAGCCCCTTCAACAGTAGAAAGGAGTTCGCTGAGCGTATCTTTCACGATCTCAGGCGGATTGACACTGGGATTGCCCAAACTGAAATCATATACGTTTTCCGCCCCGACTTCTGCCGCGCGTTTTTTCCCGAACTCAAAAATTTCCCTGATCACCGAGCGTTTGCTGCCCAGTTCATACATTCTCTGATTCATATCCATTCGCCGCAAATGCGGCTCTCCTTTTAAATTTCGCATAGATTATAGCACAAAACCGTTCTGTATACAAGTTAATCTTTATAATCATAAAAAAATATTCCCCGTTATCGCGGCGTGAATTGCTCATCGCTTGACAAAAAAGCCGAAAAACTTTATACTTTGTCGTGAATAATCAAGGAGGGTGCTATCGAATTGAAAGATAAAATTATTCAGTTGCTCGAAGAAAACAGAACCGAAGATATCGGGATCTTGATCGAAGAGATGTCCAACGAAGAACTTGCCCGCATCCTTGAAGAACTGGACGGAGAACAGCTGATCGAATTTTTTGACTGTCTGGATAAAGAAAAGGCGGCGGATGTATTTGTTTTGCTGAACAAATCAACACAGCAAAAACTTCTCGAAGACTTTTCCGACGTTAAACTGCAAAGCGTTTCCGATGAGATCCTTGACGATAACGTGGAAGATATTCTCGAAAGTATGCCTACGGAAGTCGTACATCAAGTCCTTCTGAAAGCGCCTGCCGAAACCCGAAACGACAAAATCGTAGAAATTCTCGATTTCTTGGAACAAAAGAAATTCGCACAGCTCAAACCTCTGCTCTCCGCACTTGAACCTGCCGACCTTGCAGAAATTTTTTCGGAACTGAGCGAAGTCGACCTTCCCGTAGTGTTCCGACTTCTTCCCAAAGAACTTGCGGCGGAAGCATTCGTTGAAATGAATAGTTCTCAACAGGAACTTCTTATCCGCTCTTTCTCAGATAAAGAACTTAAACTCATCCTTGACGAACTTTTTGTCGACGATACGGTGGATATCATTGAAGAAATGCCTGCAAATGTCGTAAGGCGTATCCTGTTACAGGCAGACAGTGAAACACGAAAAGAGATCAACGAAATATTAAAATATCCCAAAGACAGCGCAGGCAGTATTATGACGACGGAATGTATTTCACTTCGTGAAAACATGACCGTTGCTCAATGTTTTGAAAAGATCCGCAAACAAGCAATAGACAAAGAAACAATTTACACTTGCTACGTCACCGACGAATCCAAAAAAATGCTCGGTACGGTAACAGTGAAAGACCTTCTCCTGCACGATTATGAAGAAAAAGTCGGATCGATCATGAACGAGAATTTTATCTTCGTGGATACCCTTGCAGATAAAGAAGAAGCGGCAAATATTTTATCCAAATACGACCTTCTGTCCGTTCCCGTTGTCGATCAGGAAAACAGACTGGTGGGTATTGTTACTGTCGACGATGCTCTCGACGTCATCACCGAAGAAGCGACAGAAGATATTTCCTTTATCAATTCGGTCACACCTTCCGATAAGCCCTATCTGGAAACAAGTGTAACGCGTATTTATCTGCACAGGATCCCTTGGCTTCTGATACTGATGATCAGTGCCTCTTTTACGGGACTTATACTCAACACGTATCAGCATATGCTCGGGACACTTCTCGTGGCGTGCGTGCCGATGGTGATGGGAACAGGCGGAAATGCAGGCAGTCAGGCATCGGTAACTGTTATCCGCGGTATGGCACTGGACGAAATCCGACCGCGAGATATTCTCAAAGTCATTTGGAAAGAAGTTCGCGTAGCACTTCTCGTTGCAATTTCCGTAGGCATTGCCTGCTACCTGAAACTGCAACTCATCGACGGATTAATTTTCGGTGATTATTATCCGTGGAAAGACTCTCTGGCAGTATCGCTCTCGATTGCCTGCGCGATCGTTATGGCGAAAATAGTAGGCTGTTGCATTCCTATCTTTGCAAAAACGATCCATATCGACCCTGCCGTTTTTGCAAACCCTTTTATCACCACTATTACCGATGTATTATCTCTTCTTATCTTTTGCGGTGTTTCTTTCGGTATTGCAGGAATCTTCTAATTGTTACAACTCTTTTTTACATTTTCTATTTAATTTTATTTTCCCTGTTTATTAATTAAAAATATTCGATAATTATAAACTTAACTTCTATCAAAATTCCCCTGTAAGAATAAAGGGGATTTTTTTATACCAGAACCCAAGTTTATTAATCTTAATTTAATAACAATTTTATTTTAAAAGTTTATGATAAATGTAAATTTTTAATAATTGGGCTTGACAAATATTTAAAATATTTATATAATAAAATGTAATTAATTATTAAATATGGGAGTAAATATGAAAGAAAACAACAAGATATTTAATTCAGATAATCAAAAAAAGCAGATTAAATATTTTTACTGTCCGTTCTGCGGAAAGCAATTAACCGGTAGCTTCGTATATTGTCCCTTTTGCGGAAAACAACTTACCGATGATAATTCTCCCTTTGATAAATTACAATCGACTTGCCAGATATCTTCAACACAGCTTACTAAAGCAGAATCCACCCCTTGTAAAGCAGATGTTTTTTTTGCTTCAAAAAAGGAAAAAGATAATCATAAACTTCTGCAAATTTTAACGCCCTTATTATTGTTAATACTTGTAGCTATAAATTTGACCCCTCTTTTCGTTAAATTCTTTCAATATTTCACAGAGCTGGGAGATTCAAAAATTGATATTATATCATATTCAGGCATTGGATTTTTTAAAGACTTTTTCTCGGAGTCATTTACAATAGATGAAATGTTTGAAAAATACAGAATAGCAATCATCATTTTGATGTTTATCCCCGCTTTGCTCGCTTTAGCTTGCATTTATGGAATCTGCAAATTTATCCTATACCTCGGTTCATATTCAAAAACTTTTCGAAAAAGCACAGCTTTTTATGCAGTTTTTTTCAGTATTGTTTCTTTGATTGGTGTAATTATTCTCTTTTATATCAAACAAGATTTGCAAAAAGAAATGATGGGGCTAGAAATAGGTACTTTCGGAATATATCCGTATGTTTTGTTCGGGCTGAATGTAGTTTTGACAATCATTGCATTCTGGCTTGTCTCCAAAAATGTTAGTGAACAAGCTGCGAATACTACAGTTTGGGAAAAATGGGGAATTCTTGAGAATTACAAAAAATTTAAGACTTGCGTTCAAAAACATAAAATCCTTTCCCCGCTTATTATTATTCTTGCTCCTTCGCTCCTTTCCCTTATAATTTTCTTTTTTGCGCCTGTAATCGTTTACGATTCTACAAACGTGGAAGGAACAGTGCCGATTGAATTTTCTCATACTTCTTTCGAACTTCTTTTCAGTTCTCGCCAAAAACTTTTTTCAGGTTACGGAAAACGGGTGCTCTCTGATGTCAATATATTTTACGTCATACTTTTCGGCACAATTTTCGCCGGTATTATAATAACTGTTTTAGGATGCATTATTTACTTTTTTAGTTTTAAAAATAAAAAAGCTTCTGAAGTTCTAAAAATAATATTTTCCGTTTCCTCGTTTCTTATTTGGGGAGTAATCAGTATTTTCGGAACAACTTTATTCATTGATATGAATCCCTATGAAATGATAAGATCTAGCAATAGTCTTCTGCAACCTATGCCATTTCCTAACGATGAAAAACTTTTTAATCAATGCTGTCCCGCTCCCAATGCCGCGATTATAGTTTTAGCTTTCATATGCGCTCTTTACTTTATTTCTTTTTTCTGTTACCTTAAATTATTTTATGTAAAGAAAAAAAATGAATCAAATTTATTTTTTAAAATATAAAACCCAACACTTTTAAAAAATGTTAATAACCATAAATAATTTTTAAAACTTAAATATTATAATTACATAAATCAGCGGTGCAGATTCTGCGCCGCTGATATCTTAAATTTTACAAATGAAAAACTTTTATTTTGTTTAACTTAAAAATATGAAAATTTTCTGATTAATAAAATGTATAGCAAACATCTTATTTTTTAGCCTAAGATACTGCGCAAAACTTTCCCGACTGCGTTTGCCATGCGCATAAACCCGAGATCGGTAGGATGTACCCCGTCGACTGTACATTCTCGCCAACCTTCTTTTCCGAGAATTGTTTTTCCGTCAACAAACCAAACATTTTTATCCCCGGCCTTAACTGCATGATCATATGTCTTTAAAACAATTTCTCGTCTTTTTAAAGAATCATCCTCTTCCTTATAATCCGGTCTTGAAAGAAAAACAACAGGCGTAAAAGGCTGCGCTTTACGAAACTGCAAAAATAGTCGCTCATGTGTCGCTGCCAAATATTCTGCATCAGGCGCGTTGTGATCATAATCATAAACAAAAACACTGCACAAAACAGATGCAAGATATTCGGAAATAGCTTCCTCCGCTTTAGCGTTGCCGCTAAATCCGAGGTTGATAAAATCGACATTAAATCTCTTTGAAATCAGCGCTGAATAACTGTGATCTGCACGCGAAGCACATCCTCCTTGCGTTATGGAAGAGCCATAATACAGAACAGGCAAAATTTTACGATATTCCGCCCCGTTTCCGACAAAAGCACCTTCTGCAAATTCCAGTGCCAGACTTTTTACATCATTGTAAAGAGGAAACCAAAGCGTATATGTACGAACTTTATCTTCTTTTTTTGCAGATAAACGAATCTCAGCATTAAACCCTTCATAAGAATTATGTTCCGAACGAAGAATCCCGACAAATTTTTCTTGTCCTTTTATAGTTTCCGTCAGTGTGAAACTGCTGCTGCCCGACAAAGGCATATGATTCATGTCATCCAAAGAATTCCATTTTACATAGATGCGTAAAAAAGATGAATCTGTGGAAAAACGAAGCCGACCTCCTGAAGTTTGGCGGTTAAGCTGAAAAACCCCGTCGCTTGTTTTTTTAGCAACTTCGTTGGGCATTCGTAAAAAACCTTCCGCTGCTTCATCATAAAACACACCGTAAAGACTGAATCTTTTGTCAGTTGCAGGAAATAAAACACCCTCACCTTCATTGACTTTTTCTGCCGCAAAATTTTTGTCCAGTTTTGAAATATCCATAATCCCCTCTTTATAATAATTAAAATGATTGTAATATTTTAACTTTTGTTATGTATTTGATTGTATTTATGCTGAACTTGATTTTAGGGTTCACCGAATAAAATTTTTTTCCAAAAACGTAGCGCTTAATAGCATTATCTACATTATAATTTATTTATCTACATTATAATTTATCTTGTTAGATAAAGAGCCGAAGAATTTTTCATCTTCGGCTCTTATGTTTTCTTTTGTCTGTTTGTAAAACTAAAAGCAATGCTAAGATTTTAATTACTTTCTGTTTTTACGCTTTTCTTTCAGGCTCTGCGTTTTATCTGTTCCTGAAACAACTGTTTCTTTCTTATCCTTCGGCTTGATGAGAAGCAATACAACGATACCGATCAAGCACGCGCCGCCAATGCAAAGGAACACGACTGAAAGAATGTTATTCTGCAACCAATAGGTATCTCCATGGACTTTGTCCGCCTGCGAAGTTACGCTGATTACAATAGACTCTTTACAATAGACTCTTTTGCAACTTCCGAAACAATACCCTTGTCCCTTGCCGTTACAGTAATACCGTAATATCCTTTTTCCTGAGGGATAAACGAAAGTGAACTGTCAGGATTCCAAGCATATTTGTTATCTTTATAATCTTCATCTTCGTCCTTATCCTGCACTTCGATTTTGCGCCATGTGCCGTATGTGGTGGACATAGAATCCAAAGATGCTTTCAAATCTGCTTTAGAAATAGTTTTTCCTTCGTATTCCGCATTTACTTCAAGATAATAAAGATTATATTCTGTCGAAACCGAATTGTAATCGCTTGTCAGGGAAATGATCTCAAAACCTTCGGGGGTATAGGTAACATCGATGTACCCGTCTTCCGTTTCTTCCGGCTCTTCTATCGCCACACCGTTATAATTAACGCTGAACGTAAAGGTAGGAATTTCCTGAATTTCCCATATATTAGAA
>CASEHS010000015.1 GCA_949287815.1 uncultured Bacillota bacterium
TTAAAAAAGAACCTGGCGTTAATCAACGCCAGGCCCAAAAAAGTTTTGCACTACTATACTCCGCAAGATTTATTCGAACTAAATCTTTTCAACTGTTGCGCTTAGTTTGACAATTCATCGTATTGGTAAGTGCTTGCAGGAATATTAAAACTTTTATGAAAAAGTCGGCTTTTATTGAATAAAATTTGTTACAGTTTAAAAGCTGAGCGATACGGAACGAAAGACGGGTAGCTTTTTAGAAAGTGTGTCGGTGCGGTGAAATTATAAAAAATCTGTACGGCGGCGCAAATTTGTGTTATAATGTAGTTATGGAACTACTCACGGCTTTTCGGCGCGGAGGATTCTCCGCGCCGAAAAATATTTTTAAAAGTTTATCAAGGGCGCAAAAACTTTCTTTGCTTGCTATTGTTTCGGCTCTCGTTTACGCGTTTGCCCAGATACCCGTATTTTCGGAATATGTTTTTGCAAGAGGGATAACCCGTTTTCTGAATTTTGTGATCGGGAAAATTACGGGTTTTTTCGCAATTTCTTTTTATGAATGGACAGCGGTTGCGTTGATCATAATATGCCCGACTTTATTGGGCGTTCTGATTGTGCGATTAGTCAGGAAAAAGTATTCCCGTGCGGTTCAGCTCTTGTATAAAGTAGCAATGTTTATCTTATGGATTTTTCTTTTATTCGCCATTTTATATGCTCCGCTGTATAACAGAAAGTCGGTATTTTCAGCTTTCGGGCTTGAACGGGTGTCGCTAACAGAGGAAAATATTTATACTGCGGCGGAATATTATGTGGAAAAATTAAATATACTTTCGGAAGAAGTAGAACGCGATGAAGAAGGGAATGTTGTCTCTCCGTACACGTTTTCCGAATTGGGATGTATCATCAACGAAGAATATGCAAAATACGAGGAGGGCTTTTTCGCGCCGTTTTGTGTTCAGCCGAAGCAGGTTATATTGTCCGTACCGATGAGTTATCTCGGCATAACGGGTATTTATTTTCCGTTCTATGCGGAAGCGAACGTCAATGTGAATATTCCGTCTTGCGATTTACCTGTAACAATGGCGCACGAGATCGCGCACGGGAAAGGTGTATCTTCTGAAAGTGAGGCGAGCGTATCTGCATTGGTCATCTGTTTAAGTTCAGAAGATACGTATTTGCAATATTGTGGTTTGATGTCAGCTGTATCCGATCTTTTATATGCGTTGCCCGAAGAGTCTTCAAAATCTCTGCGCGAAAAGCTCCGTCCCGAAGTTTTGAACGAGTACAGAAACGTAAGCGAGCACTATAAAAAATATGACGGGTTGATCGACAGCATATCATCTTTTTTCAACGATCTGTTCCTGAAAGCGAACGGAGTGGAGGGCGGTATCGTAAGTTACAGTCAGACGACGGAAGGCCTTGTTTCTTTGTATTTAAAAGAATACGAAAAGCAGGAAAGTTGAGAGGGTTTTTTTTTAAATCTATTGACAAATAAAGGTTTGCGGACTTATAATTGATTATATTGTTGTGAATACACTTTATATAGTGTATAAGTGCAACCGTAAGGGAAAAATTCGCGTTGCGTATTGCAGCGAAGGGGTGGACTATGAACGAGGTAATCGGTACTATACTGGAAGCGGAAGCGGAGGCGGCAAAAATACTCGAACTTGCTGCGGCGGAGAGTAAAAGTGCGATTGCGGAAGGAGAGGCGACTGCGGAAAAAATCGAAAAAGACGCAGCGGCAAAACTTTCCCGTGAGCGTGACCGCGTTCTTGCAGAAGCTGAAAAGCGTGCCGAAGCGGCGTACGATAAACTTCTTGACGAGGGCAGAAAGAAAGCCTCTATGCTTAAAAAATCGTGCGAAGGCAAGACAAATGCCGCCGCCGAAGAAATACTCGGGAGGGTGTTTGGCTGATGGCTGTCGCTAAGATGTCCGTATTTGAACTTACGGGACTTCTTTCGGAAAAAGATGCTCTGCTTGACGCGTTGCAGAAAACGCAGTCGGTAGAACTTACCTTTACCGAATCCGCGCCCGAACAACCCACCGCTGACAGAGAAATGGTGTCGGCGGCGTTTTCGCGTGCAAAAAAATGTATAGAATATATACTGGCACAGTCGGATAATCTTTCAAAGGAAGAACGGGATTCCATAAATGCCGAAGGGCTTTCCCAAGATATTTTCGTGTCTTACGAAGAGTTTGAAAATATAGGCAAAAAAAGCAAAGAGCTTTTAAATATCATAGAACAGTCTGAGGAATTTGCGAGGATTCTTTCGGAAAAACGCGCAGAGCGCAATAAAATAGCAAATTTAAAAGCACAGCTTCAACCTTATCTTTCGGTAAAGGATAAATTTTCTGAATTTAGAGATACTCAATTTGTAAAGTGCAGATTCGGGTTGATTTCGGATGCGCTTTTGCCCGATCTGGAAAGATTTGCTGAAAACGAACCTCTTTCGGAAATTATCGTGTATTCGCGCGCGCGACAGTCTGCGGTGGCAGTTTTTGTACACGAATCGTGTGCGGAGCAAGCGGATACCGCGCTTTCAGAACTTTCTTTTTCAAAATGTAATTTCGACTATGAAATGACAGCATCGGAAAAGATAGCGCAGTTAGATGAACAGACAGAGCGTCTTCTTTCAGAAGAGGAAGAACTGAGTAAAAAAGTTTTTGCTCTTTCCGAACATCTAAAAGAATTGAAAATTTATTGCGATTATCTTTCTTATGCCGCGGAAAAAGCGGAGGCGGGCGAAAGATTTTTCAATACCCGTTCCACTTTTACGCTGAAAGGGTATGTTCCTGAAGAAGAAAAGGGACGGGTAATGCAGGCGGTAAACGGCGTTACGGATGCCGCGGTCATACGCTTTTTTGCACCCGAAGAGGGGGAAACACCTCCAACGCTCCTTAAAAACAGAGGACCTGCAAAGGCGGCAGAGTTTGTTACAAATATGTACTCCGCGCCCGATTACCGTGAGTTTGACCCGAACGGATTCGTGTTTTTCTTCTTTATGATCTTTTTTGGGCTGATCATGGCAGATATCGGCTACGGGGTACTGATGTTTATAGGCGGACTCATTCTTCTGTCCCGACTTAAAGTGGAAAACGGTATGAAAAAACTCGTGCGAATCATTACCTACGGCGGTTTGTTCACGGTATTATTCGGCGCACTGTTCGGTTCGTGTTTCGGCTTTTCGCTCTATACCTTCCTGCCCGATCCTTCGTCGGGAAATCGCACAAACGTTCTGATCATTTTGCTCGGCTGTCTTGCTTTGGGACTTTTGCAGATCACGGTAGGGTATATGCTCAATGCGGTGAATGCGTTAAGACAGGGCAGAATTATGGATGCACTTTGCGATTCCTTTACGTGGATACTTTTTGATGTAGGGCTTTTCTTTGCGGTATTTAATTTTATCACGGGGTATTTTGATATCCCCGTCGCCGCGGGCGTGAAAGAGTTTTTCGATACAATGACCCTCCCCGGTGTGATAATGCTCGGTGTAGGACTGGTTGGGGCAATGCTCACGGCAGGCAGAAAGGAAAAGTTTTTGGGGAAATTCATCAAAGGTTTCGGCGCGCTGTACGGAGTGATCAATCTTTTGTCCGACGTTTTGAGTTATGCCCGCCTTTTCGGACTTATGCTTTCGGGAATGATCATAGCCCAGCAGTTTAACGGTATCGGAATGGATCTGATCGGCGCGGGCGGAGTAGGATTTGTTTTCGGCCCCGTTGTTATGGTGATCGGACACGTCTTTAATATCGCGATGGGCGTGCTCGGCGCGTATATTCACGATTGCCGATTGCAGTATATCGAATTTTTCTCGAAATTTTACACGGGCGAGGGAGAACTTTTCACTCCTCTCGGTTCGCGTTTTCAATATATACATTTCACAAAGTAAAATCATTGGAGGTTTTAGAATATGAGCGGACAAGCGATAGCGATTTTAGGACTGGCGATCTGCGCGGTGCTTTGCGGCGTCGGTTCTGCGATCGGGCTTTACAAGACGGGTTCTGCGGCGGCGGGCGTGCTTTCGGAGGATGCCAAAAAGTTCAGCAAAGTAATGATCCTCGTGCTCTTGCCTGCAACGCAGGGTATTTACGGGTTTGTTATGGCGCTGGTCGGTCAGGGCGCGGTCACAGCCGGAATGAGCGTGGGCAGCGGTTGGTTGGTGTTTGCGTCTGTCATGCCTCTTGCGATCACGGGACTTATTTCCGCGATCTACCAGGGCAAGACTGCAACGAGCTGTATTTATGCCGTCGCCAAAGATGAAAAACTTTCGGGTAAACTCATCATGTTCCCCGCGATGGTAGAAACATACGCTATTTTCGGGCTGGTTATTTCCCTGCTCTTTACGCTTTCCGTGTAAGGGGTAGAGTATGGAAGGAAAAGAAGCGATCGTCGGCAGGATTCTTTCCGACGCGGAAGAAAAGGGCGCAAAACTGCGCTCCGAAGCGCAGCTTCGCGTGAAAGCAGAGATCGCCGAGGCTGAAAAACGAGCAAAAGAACTGACCGATCGGGGTGAGGCGGAGCTTGCTCGGCAGGCGGAAGAGATCGTCGAACGCAGGGAAACGGTCGCCGCGCTCGATTGCAGAAAACTTCTGCTCGGCGCAAAGCGTGAAATGCTTTCAGAAGTATTTGCGCTCGCGCTCGAAAAAGCCAAGGCGTTCGATAAGAAAAAATATCTCGCCGTTGTTGAAGATCTTCTTCAAAAGAACGCGGAAGAGGGGGACGAAGTGGTTCTTTCCCGTTTTGCGCCGATTGCGGAAACGGATCTTTGCGGGCTTTTAGTGTTTTCGGAGCGGAAATTAAAGTTTGCAGGCGCAAACGGCGATTTTGCAGGCGGCGTGCGGCTTTACAGTGCCGTATGCGATAAAGATCTATCCTTTGAAGCGGTGCTGGCTTCTGCGCGCGGCACGCTTGAAACGGAAATCGCGGAAAAGTTATTTTCCGAAGAGAATTAAACGGAGCGGATATGCCCAATCAGATTTTTGCCAATGCGCGAGCGGCGGCGTTGTTTTCCTCCCTTTTGGGGGCGGATCGGCTCGGCAGAATGATCGATTGCGCTTCGGCGGACGAAGCGCTGAAAATTCTTGCGGAAGTGAATTTCGGGGACGGTATTCCCGTGTCATCCGCAGCGGATTTTGAAATTCTTGTTGAGGCGGAAGAAAAAAAATATACGGCGTTTGTACGGGAAACGTGTCCTTCCGAACGCCTTATGCGGTTTTTGCTTGCGGGTTACGATTATCATAACGCGGAGGCGATCTCACGCGCAAAATATCTCAAATCGGATTTTACGCCTATGCTCGGCGCGGAAGGTGAGTATTCCGTATCTCTTCTCGAAGAGAAGATTTTTGCGGACGATTATACGAGATTTTCGCCCGAACTTTCTGCCGCGCTTTCGGGTGCGGATGAGTTGTTTGTGTCGGGCAAGGCGGACGGAAAAAGTATAAGTTCTTTATTTCGCCGTGCGCTGTATAAAGAAATGAAAACTTGTGCGGAGCGGAAAAAACCTCTCAAAAAACTTTTTTCCGAGAAAGCGGACGCGGCAAACATTGCGGTCGCGCTCAGATCGAGAAATTTTGCGCTTGCATCCGAAATGACGGTAGACGGTGGGACTTTGAGCGAGGAGGAGATTCGCTTTCTGTGCGAAGAGGCGGCGGAATCCATCCGTGAGAAATTCCGATATTCGCCGCAGAAAGACCTTATTTTCAGTGCGCTCGACGATTTTTCGGAAGGAAAGCCGCTTACCGATTTTGAAAAGAAGTCAGACGGTTTTGCGCTTGTCATTTTGAAAAAAGAGAGATACAACGACGAAGGTTATAAACCTTTTCTTCGTTATTGTTATTATAAACTGGCGGAACTTGCGAACGTAAAGATCATAATGAGCTGTCTTGTGAACGGCGTAGAAAAAAATATTATCAGAGCGAGGTTAAGGGAAACTTATGAAGGGCAAAATGGCTATTATAGGTAACGGTGACAGCGTTCTGGTCTTCAAATCGGCGGGGATGGACGCCTTCTGCGCGGAGGAGAAAGAGAGCGCAAGACATCTTCTCAAAGATTTAGCGAAAGAATATCAGGTGATTTTTTTGACTGATGTGCTTGCGAAGGATATGGAAGATACATTATCTGAATATGCTGCGAAAACTTATCCCATTATTTTGACGCTGCCGTCGATGAACGGAAGCAACGGATACGGGTACGAGCAGTTGAAAAAGCAATCGGAGCGCGCACTGGGTATTGATATCCTGTTTCAGGAAAAGAACGACAATTAGCGGCATAAGCCGACGGAGAGAACAATGCAAGGGAAAATAGTAAAAGTTTCGGGACCTCTGATCGTTGCGGAGAATATGGCGGACAGCAGAATGTACGACGTTGTGCGGGTCAGCGAAAAGAAACTCATCGGCGAGATCATCGAACTTCGCGGAGATAAAGCATCCATTCAGGTATATGAAGAGACGGGCGGGTTAGGTCCCGGAGAACTTGTAGAAAGCACGGGCGCGCCTTTGTCGGTGGAATTGGCTCCCGGACTGATCGAAGGTATATTTGACGGGATACAGCGTCCTCTTACCAAAATTGCCGAAAAATACGGCGATAGGATCACCCGCGGAATTTCGGTAAACAATCTCGATCACGAAAAAAAATGGGATTTTGTTCCGCTCGTAAAAGAGGGTGATCATGTACAGAGCGGCGATTTTCTCGGCAGCGTTGCGGAGACGCCCATAGTCGACCATAAAATCATGGTGCCGCATGGAATTGTCGGCAAGGTGAAAAAAATTTATTCGGGGAGTTTCAATATTACCGAAACGATCGCAGTGATCGAAACTTCCGCGGGTGACAGGGAAGTCTGTATGTTGCAGAAATGGCCTGTCAGAAAGGGCAGACCTTACCGCGAAAAAATGTCGCCTTCCATGCCTATGATCACAGGACAGAGAGTTATCGATACGCTCTTTCCCATCGCAAGAGGCGGCGTTGCAGCAGTCCCCGGACCTTTTGGAAGCGGCAAGACGGTCGTTCAGCATCAGCTTGCAAAGTGGGCGGATGCGGATATCATCGTATACGTCGGCTGCGGTGAACGCGGCAACGAAATGACGGACGTTCTAAACGAATTCCCCGAACTGAAAGACCCGAAAACGGGCGAGCCGCTGATGAAGCGCACGGTACTGATCGCAAACACGTCTGATATGCCCGTGGCGGCGCGTGAAGCGTCAATCTATACGGGAATCACGATCGCGGAGTATTTCAGGGATATGGGGCTGAATGTCGCGATCATGGCGGATTCAACGTCGCGCTGGGCGGAGGCACTCCGCGAAATGAGCGGACGCCTTGAAGAAATGCCCGGCGAAGAAGGGTATCCTGCTTATCTTTCGGGCAGACTTGCCGAGTTTTACGAGCGTGCGGGTATTGTGAAAGTGCTCGGATCGGGCGAACGTATCGGCTCGGTCACGGCGATCGGCGCGGTTTCTCCCGCGGGCGGCGATCTTTCCGAACCCGTTGCGCAGGCAACGCTCCGTATCGTAAAGGTGTTCTGGGGGCTTTCGGCAAATCTTGCTTATAAACGCCATTTCCCCGCAATCGACTGGCTGATCAGTTATTCTCTGTATGCCGACAGGCTTTCTGACTGGTATACGAGAAATGCGGCGGAGGATTTCGGACAGTTGCGTTCATTTGCGATGCAGATCTTGCAGGAAGAAGCGGAACTGGAAGAGATCGTGCGTCTGGTCGGTGCGGATTCGCTGTCCTATAAAGACAGATTGACGATGGAAACGGCAAAGTCGATCAGGGAAGATTTCCTGCATCAGAACGCGTTTCACGAGACGGATACCTTTACTTCCATTGCAAAACAGTGCGGTATGCTCAGGCTGATACACGATTTTTACAGATCGGGACTCGACGCGCTCGATAAGGGTGCGGAATACGGAAGAATCCTTTCTCTGCCCGTCCGCGAGAAGATCGGCAGGGCGAAATATATCCCCGAAGAGGAAATTGCGCGTTTTGATGAGATTTCGAAGGAATTGATTTCTGAAATTCGCGCGTTGGACGGAGGTAGGGAAAGTGTTTAAGGAATATAAGACGATCAGGGAAGTTGTAGGGCCGCTGATGCTCGTTGAGGGAGTGGAAGGGGTCAAGTACAACGAACTTGTGGAGATCATACAAAAAAACGGTGAGATCCGTCGCGGCAAAGTTCTGGAAATAAACCGCGACAAGGCGCTCGTTCAGCTCTTTGAAAGTTCACACGGATTGCAGATTTCAACGAGCCGTGCAAGATTTTTGGGCAGGAGCCTCGAACTTGCCGTTTCGGAAGATATGCTCGGCAGGGTGTTCGACGGAATGGGAAACCCGAGAGACGGCGGCGCGCCCATCATTGCCGAAAAGAGAATGGATATTAACGGCGAACCCATCAACCCTGCAGCACGCGATTATCCTAACGAATTTATTCAGACGGGCGTTTCGGCGATCGACGGACTTAATACGCTGGTTCGCGGTCAGAAACTTCCCGTGTTCAGTATGAGCGGACTTCCGCACGCGGAACTTGCGGCGCAGATCGCGCGTCAGGCGCGCGTGCTTGCAGACGGCGAGAAGTTTGCCGTCGTGTTTGCGGCGGTCGGCATCACTTACGAAGAAGCGGACTACTTTATTCAGGATTTCAAAAAGACGGGCGCGATCACAAGAACGGTTCTCTTTACTAACCTTGCAAACGACCCTGCGATCGAGCGTATCGCAACGCCGCGTATGGCTTTGACTGCCGCGGAGTATCTTGCATACGATTTAGGAATGCACGTTCTCGTCATCATAACGGATATCACAAATTATTGCGAAGCGCTCCGCGAAGTTTCGGCGGCAAGAAAGGAAGTGCCCGGAAGACGTGGCTATCCCGGATACCTGTATACAGACCTTGCCACGATGTATGAGCGTGCGGGCAGAATACGCGGTAAAACGGGTTCGATCACTCAGATCCCGATACTTACAATGCCCGAAGACGATAAGACGCATCCTATTCCCGATCTTACGGGTTACATTACGGAAGGGCAGATCATTCTTTCCCGTGAATTGTATAAAAAGGGTATCAATCCGCCGATAGACGTTCTGCCTTCTCTTTCGAGGTTAAAAGATAAGGGTATCGGCGCAGGAAAAACGCGT
The DNA here is from genome assembly GCA_949287815.1 of uncultured Bacillota bacterium. Classification (GTDB taxonomy): domain Bacteria; phylum Bacillota; class Clostridia; order Christensenellales; family Borkfalkiaceae; genus Borkfalkia. The sequence goes on from CASEHS010000015.1 coordinate 9,111, forward strand.
GAAGATCACGCGGATACGATGAACCAGCTTTTCTCCGCATATGCGAGAGGCAAGGAAGCGAAGGAACTTTCCGCCATTCTCGGTGAAGCCGCGCTATCGGAAACGGATAAATTGTATGCCGCGTTTGCGGAAAAGTTTGAAAAGGAATATGTTTCGCAAGGTTTTTCAACTAACCGTACAATAGAAGAAACGCTCGATCTCGGCTGGAAGCTGTTAAAGATCCTGCCGCGGTCGGAACTGAAACGTATCAAAGAGCAGTACATTGAAAAATATCTCGGTAAAGATGAGTAAAGAGGGATTGTTTTGGCGAGAATGAACGTAAACCCCACGCGCATGGAGCTTAAAAAACTCAAAGCGCGGCTGAAAACGGCTCAAAGGGGGCATAAACTTCTCAAAGATAAGACGGATGAAATGGTCAGACGGTTTTCCGCGATCATCCGCCAGACGAAGAATTTGCGCGACGAAGTGGAAGAGGACGTCGTGAAAGTGCTTCGTCAGTTTTCGCTTGCGCGAGGGTTCATGTCGAGAAAGGATATTGAACTTGCTTTTTCCATGCCATCCGTATCGGTGGAGCTGGAATGTGCGTCCGTCAATGTTCTGAACGTGGAGATACCTAAGCTCAGTTTAAAAGAGACGCGTGGCGGTTCAAAATATCCGTATTCTTTTGTCGACGTTACGAGTGAAGCGGACTTTGCCGTGGAACTTGCGGGGAAAGTAATGATCAAACTTTTACAGCTTGCGGAATTGGAAAAGGCGACGGCAATGCTTGCGGATGAGATCGAAAAGAGCAAGCGGCGCGTGAACGCGCTCGAATACGTCATGATCCCCGATATTGAGGAGACGATTCGATATATTTCTATGAAACTGGATGAAAATGAAAGATCGGGGCTTACCCGCCTAATGAAAGTCAAAAGTATGATCGAAGAAAAGAATGTATAAAAATGTGTTGCGAAACGAAACCCTAACGGTATTCGTCAAACATAAAAATAAAAAATAGAGGAAGAAAGGACAGTATGAAACTGAATATTTTAGGTTCAAGCGGCGGAGAAGCTTTTCCCGCTTTGTTTTGCGGGTGCGATCATTGTGTATAAGCAAGAAGATTGGGAGGAAAAAATATCCGTACTCTTTCGCAGTCATTGATAAATGATGACCTTCTCATCGATTTGCCCGCAGATACACATATGCACTTTGCGATGAACAATATGAATCTTGGAGATATAGAAAATCTTCTGATAACGCATACGCATGCGGATCACTATTGTCCGAATTTATTTGAGTTGCGTGGGGGTGTTTATGCGCATAATCTCAAATATAAAAAGATGCATGTGTACGGCAATGCAGACGTTAAAACCAAATTTGAAGGATATTATGAAGTGTTTCCGATAGCGCAAGAGATCAGGGATAATATTGAAATTCATGAACTTGAACCGCTTAAGAAGGTACATATCGGAAAATACGACGTGACGCCTCTTTATGCACATCATGCAATGGGGCAGCAAGTCAGCCTCAACTATATTATCGAAGACGGAAAATCTTCTCTTTTGTATCTGATCGACTCGGGGCTTCCTTATCCTGAAACGTTTGAGCGCATAGCTGCGGTGAAAAAACCTTATGATTGCGTTGTCATGGACGGAACAATGGGATATGTAGAGCCGGAAGTCGGTTATGAAGGTCATATGTGTTTTAAAGAAAATATTGCTTTAAAAGAAAAACTTCTTTCCTGCGGTGCGGCAGACGAACATACAAAATTTATTGTCACGCATATTACGCACAACCATGCGACATCGCATGAAGAAGCGGTCAAATATTTTAAGCCGCACGGAATCGAAGTCGCTTACGACGGATATAAAACGGAGTTTTAAAAGAGCGAAAGTTAACAATATGGAGGGCCTTAGTTTTTGAAAGAAGGTATTATACCCGATAAAATTTCGCAGTTGCGCCAAAAGGATGCAATTCGAAAAATACTTGATTTTTTTGACGGTTGGATCTATCCTGCCGTCTATGCCTTTTTAGCCCTTTTAAGTTCTTTTTTCGGCTTGGAACTTATTTTTTACCCGATTACCGCAGCTATCATTATTTTTTGCTGTCTGTTTGGTAAGGATACAAAGCCTGTTCTTGTTCCTGTCGTTTTAGTGGTGTATTCTACCAGCAGGCTGCATTCTCCGCAGGGAGAAAAGCCTTCCGGCTTTTTTTCCGAAAGTTATGTGATTGCAGAGATGTCGGTACTTGCCGTGCTTATTTTGGCGGCGTTTATTTTCCGTATGATCGTGTTTCGCGGTGAAGACAATTTTTTCAGAAAAAAGACGGCGTTTACTCTTGGCATTATTTTGATGAGCCTTGCATTTTTGCTGAACGGGGCGCTCTTTACGGGATATAAAATATCCGATCTGATACTGGGAGTTGCTGTTGCATTGTCTTTTTTCGGACTGTATATTTTCTTTTATAATACGCTCGAAAAACGCTCCGATACGGTAAAATATATTGCGTATCTATTGCTTTTGTCGTGCTGCGTGATTTTTCTGCAACTTCTTAAAGCGTTGTTTATCGACGGGGCTTTTAAAGATGGTTCGATCAGCAAAAACGATCTTTTGGTCGGTTGGGGAATGAGCAACAATATCGGCGGAATGCTTGTTATGTTTTTTCCTTCCTGCTTCTACTTTGCGGCGACCTGCAGAAAAGGTATTTTGTTTTATGCGCTTGCCTTTGTGTTCTTTGGCGGTGTCTGCCTTACGCAAAGCCGTGCGTCTATTCTTGTGGGCGGAGCGGTATTGGCCGCAGCAATGGTGTTTTTTACGTTCAGAAAGGACGTTGCAAGGCGCATATTTGTTATCTTTAATATTATAGTTGTAGTGGCCGCAGCTATTATATTTATAGTATTTTTGGATAAAATCAAAGAAATTTTTGCCGTTTTGTTTGACCGCGGCTTTGATGATTCCGAAAGGTTTTTTATTTGGAAAAGCGGTTGGAAGAATTTTCTGCGCGCGCCGATTTTCGGGGTAGGATTTTATGAGCCGATCGCGCCCGATTGGTCATACGGTATTCCGAACGGTATTTTTCCCGATATGTACCACAATATTTTTGTACAGATACTCGCTTCCTGCGGGGCTTTTGGGCTGGTCGCTTACGGGGTGCACCTTTATGAACTTGGGCGTCTTGCGTTCAAAAAGTTGAACACGGAAAGAATTTTTATCTTTATCGTGCTTGCCTGTATCATCGGAACGAGTTTGCTCGATAATCATCTCTTTCATATATTCCCCGCAATGGTATATTCGGTGTTTCTGCTCCTTGCCGAGCGGAGTTGCGGCTGTGAGAAAGAGGGTTCACCGGGCGAAGATCGCTGTTGTGAGGCGGAAAATACAGAAGAGCGGGTAAATACCGAAGATGGGGCAAAGTCGGCTGCTGCGGCGGAAAAACAGAAATAGAATACAACACACGGGGCAAGGTAAAAAGTAAACAAAGGAGGCGTTGTCTTGATAAAAATTCTTGTTATCGGTAACAGTTTTTCACAAGACGCGACATATTATTTACACGATATGGCAGCCGCCGATCATATAGATTTGAAAGCGGTAAATTTATATATCGGCGGCTGCAATTTGCAGCGGCATTGGAACAATATTGTCAACGATACCGCTGATTATTTATACGAAGAAAACGGTAAATCAACCGAAAAGTTTGTGTCCGTCAGGCAAGCGCTGGATTCGGATGAGTGGAATTATATCGTAACACAGCAAGCAAGTTATGACAGCGGGCTGATAGAAACGTATTATCCGTTTGTTGAAAATATCTTCAATTATATCCGAAAGGAAGCGCCGAAAGCGGAGTTTATGTTGCAGGAAACATGGGCTTATGAAACAGACAGCAATCATGACTGTTTTGACAGGTATGAAAAAAGCCAAAAGTTAATGTATGAAAAGTTGTCCAAAGCCTACCGAAGCGCGGCGGATAGGTTGGGTGTACGGCTGATTCCGTGCGGCGATATTATTCAAAAATTGAGAGGAATAGAGCCGTTTGATTATGAAACGGGCGGAATGTCTCTTTGTCGGGACGGGTTTCATATGAACTTCATATACGGCAGGTATTTATTGTCGGCAGTTTGGTATAAATATCTTACGGGAAATTCCGTCTTTGATAATTCGTTTATGCCGCGAACCGATTTGGCTCCGAACGCTGAGTGCGACGAAAAGATTTTAAGTATAATAAAACGGGTAGTGGACAAGGTTGTTCATTAAATGTTTTGCCTGTGTTTGAAAATCTAGGTAATTTTTATTATAAGCAAGAGCCCCCGTCAAACGTTTCGTTTGACGGGGGCTGTGTATGTATTTTTATACGGTTTTTAATCTATGACAAAAGAATATCCGCCCGAATTCGGGCGGATGAAAATAATTTAGGATTATGACGAAAATAATTTCAGATTACTTGGTCATTTCCGCAGTGTAGTGGGAAAACACTTCGTTAATATCTCCGTCTTCTTTTACAAGGCCTTTTTCCAGCCAGATCGCGCGTTTACAATATCTTTTGACCGATTCGCTATGCGATACGATGAGAAAGGTAAGTCCCTGAGCGCGAAGCTCGTCCAATTTTTTATGACACTTTTTTGTGAAAGCAATATCACCAACGGCGAGAATTTCATCGATCAGAAGAATTTCGGAGGGCATATTCACTGCAATGGAGAAGCCTAGCCTTGCCATCATACCGGAAGAATAGGTTTTGATGGGGGCGTATATAAAATCTCCGAGTTCCGCAAATTCAAGAATCGCAGGGATTTTTTCGTCGATCTGTTTTTTGGTATAGCCTAAAATCGCTGCATTCAGGTAAATATTTTCAATACCTGTGGCGTTTCCGTCAAAGCCTGCTCCCAGTTTAAGGAGGGGAGTGATTCTGCCGTTACAAACGACTGTGCCTGTTGTGGGGCGTAAAATACCCGATACAATTTTTAAAAGAGTGCTTTTCCCTGCACCGTTTCTTCCGATCAGGGCAACTGCTTCTCCTTTATGAATAGTAAAATCAATCTTTTTGAGACATTCAAATTTTTTTCTTTTCAGGTTTCGTTTGAAAGCGCGTACGACGAGTTCTTTGAGCGCATTGACGCCGACTTCGTATTTTGTAAATTTCATCGAAACATCTGAAACAGAGATCAGAATTTCATTTTCCGTTTTTAATTCGTTTTCGGTACTGCTACTTGTTTGGGGAATATTTGTTTGCGTGTTCATATTCGTTTCGTCCATAATTCACCTCAAAGCTGTGCCGCGATTTTATTTTTTACTGCGCGCAGGAACAGCCAGCCTATTGTAAGGGACAGGGCGGCAAATCCGTAACAGATGAGATACTGGGTTGCAGAAGGAATGTTTCCCGCAAGCATATCTCTGAACATTGTCACATAATGGTACATCGGATTGAAAACCATAAATTTTTCCACGATTGGTTTTTGAAGCCTTGACACTGAATAAAACAGAGGAGTAAGATAAGTCCACAGTGTGAGTATGACCGAATAGATATGTTTAATGTCCCTGAAAAAGACATACAGTGTGCTTAAAAAATAAGAGATTCCGAGAGAAAATATCGTGAGTGCGGGAAGAATGGTTATTACGAGGACAATTTCCCAGCAGAAAAAATATTCTCCCGCAATTCGGCGAAATACCATTACGATAAGCAAGGCAATAAAGGAAAATCCGAAAGTAACCAAAGAAGACAGTGTATTTGCAGTGGGAAAAAGTTCAATTGATACTTTGGTCTTTTGCAGCATGTCCCGTTGATTGACAAGGCAGGGCAATGATCCCGATGTAGAGGAACGCATTATGCCGAAAATAATATTGCCCGAAAGAATATAAATAGAATAATCGAGGTCTATTCCTTCTCTTCCGAACAACATGGAAAAAACGAATGTCATAACCAGCATATTAAGCAAGGGGTTAAGAACTGTCCATAAAACGCCGATCACGGAACGATAATATTGATTTTTAATGTTTCTTCTTACAAGTACGCTCAATAAAAAGGTACGCTGGCGAATATTTTGAGTTGAGTGATTCATTGACAAACTCCTCGTTTTGCAAAATGCAACCGATTGGATTTTCAAAAAGTACGGCAAAATGGTTATGCTGTACTTTTTATAATTATATACTTCAAACTTAAATTTGTAAAGTTATCAGCCGTAATGTGGATATTCTTATGCAGAATATGAATACGATCAAGACAGTTTATGCAAAAATATCAGAAAATTCCTTCGTTCAGATTACGCTTTAATGCATGAGCATAAAAATCACCGAGAAGGTGCGCTTGTTTACGGATATCAAACGCAGAAAATTCAGGGCTGGAAAAATCAGCGGTATTTCTTTTCTTTATGGCAACGATCTTTTCTGCCCAAAGCGAAGGATCAGAGGTGGGAAGAAAGACGCTTTTACCTGAAACATCTGCTTCATCGGGAACGTCGTAAGAAAGAATACAGGGAAGACCCGCGGCCTGTGCTTCCACGGCTACCATGCCAAGACCTTCGTAGCGTGAGGGCAGACAGAATACGTCGGCTGCTTTATACCAGTCCGCAGGATCGCAGGGCGGAATAAAACGCACTTTTGAGGCAATTCCGAGGTCCTTTGCGGCTGTTTGCAGGGCGGGTTTATCCTTTCCGTCTCCGACAAGAACAAGCGTCATGAGTTCTTTTTCACAGGCCTTGGAAAACGCTTCCAAAAGGAAAAAAAGATTTTTCTGGTAAACAAATCTGCCTGTAAAAAGTACAGTTTTATCTGTGAGACTAAATTTTTTGCGCAGATCCAGTCTATCCTGTTCGTTGCACGAAAAGTGATGAAGATCGATGGCATTTGGCAGAATAAAAGCTTGATCTGCTTTTTTTCTGAAAAGGTTGCGCGCAGCGTGTTCACTGCAAGCCATATAGTGAGTGGCTTTACTGGCAGCCCAAGGACGCAGCAACTTTTTAACGATGTATTTATCGGAATTTTTGTCGAAAGCGCTGTGTGCGTGGCAGATCCTGACCGGTATTTCCGCTTTTGCTGCGCAGGGCAGCGCAAGAGCGGATAAAGTGGTCATGTGAGAATGAAATACGGCGTAATTATCCGACAAACATGCCTTGTATAAAGCCCGCCTTGCTCCGAGAGGGTTCTTCTCAAAGGAAGGTATTGTGTAAATACGAGAGGTAGGATCGATCTCCTCAACCCTTGCGTCAAATCCGCTTTTACCGTAAGTCACAAAATCAAATCTGAAATTTGATTTGTCTGTGAATCGAAAATAGTTGAGCAAACAAGCGGCAACGCCGCCGAGGCTAGCGTTGCCGATCAAGTGTAATATTTTAATGCGTCTGTCTTCCATGAAAAGACCTTCTTTTTATTTATTAGCGGCGTTCAGCCTGCTCTGCGCACAAATTTGCGCGTTGGAAGAAAATTTGATTTTTACTTCACGTTTAAATTCGTTGAGTTTCTGTTCGGATACGGGATTAAGAAATTTCTTTTCTCCCATGAATACGATAAGTATGGTCTTGAAAAAGATTTTAAGATCAAGAAGGGGAGAGGTGTGCAGAACATAATATGCGTCATAATATTTTCTGTCCTGTATGGAAAGATGACCGTTTCCGTTGACTTGTCCAAGTCCCGTAAGTCCGGGGCGCATCTGAAATTTGATGAGTTCCCAATCCTTGTAGTCGGAATCGTATACGGGAAGGAGAGGACGGGGTGCAATGAAACACATTTCTCCTTTGAGAATATTGATAAGCTGAGGAAGTTCGTCAATTTTAAATTTACGAATAATTCTTCCTACACGCGTTACATTCTTATTATTTGAAGAAATTACGGGATTATTCTTATCGAAAGCCACGTCTGTGCTCTTCATCGAACGGAATTTATAGCAGTAAAACTTTTTCCCTTCTTTACCTGTACGAAGCTGTTTAAATATGATATTTCCGCCGTCTTCCGCTTTAATGGCGATCGCAACGATCAAAAAGATCGGCGAAGTCAGAACCAAAGCGATCAAAGCAAGTAAAAACGCTATGGCGTACTTTATCTTTATGTAAATTTTTCTCATATACTTTCTTCTCCGGGTGAACTTTAATGTTGCACCATTTTTGCAATGCAGACTCTATGTCCTTATTGCGCAACTATTATATCATTTGAGTATAATATATGCAAGGTTTTTTGTGTGAAAAAACGGTGGTTTTTAATGATATTTTCGTTAAAAGCTGGTAAAATGCTTATAAACAGCTAAAAATCAGATCAAAAACGGGTGTTTTAACTCATAATTTTGAAAAAATGTCTGAAAATGACAATAAATGTTCGTAATTTTAAATAAAACTCTTTGTTTTATGAAAGAAAAATGATATTATATAGAAAAAGTTAAAATCAAAACTTGCGAAGCATGCAGGGTAAACAACATGGTTATTCGGCGAACTGTTTTTTCTGATAAAGATTGACAGAAATTCTTTTTCATGCGATAATAGATTTACCGAAAGAGGCGGAGAAAGAATGATTTACGATATAACAAGAGAATTATTTTCGTCTGAAGTATACCCGGGCGATCGTATTCCTCGTTGGGAGCGGGTAAAAGAACTGAGCCGCGGAGACGAATGTACATTGACGGATATATCTATGTGTGTGCATAACGGTACGCACGCGGATGCGCCTGCGCATTATATTGCAGGCGGGAAAACAATAGATCAGCTGGATCTTTCAAGATTTATAGGTGAGTGTACCGTCATAGAACCGCAGGGCGAAATCGGTGCAAAAGTGCTTAAAGGAGTTTGCGCTCCGCGCGTTCTTATAAAGGGAATTGCAGAATTTACGGAGGAAGGCGCAGAGGAAGCAAAAAGGTTTTTGCTTGTCGGAACGGAGAAAAATTCGGTCGGCAACGCGCAGGTACACAAAATTTTGCTTGGTGCAGAGGTTGCGATTCTGGAAGGTCTTGACCTTTTAAAAGTTCCTGCGGGTAATTATAAGCTGGTTGCTTTGCCGATGAAGTTGGGCGCATCAGACGGCGCTTCCGTCCGTGCTGCTTTGTTGAGCGAGGAGGAAAAATGAAAGCTTTGTTTATCTGTTTGATTGCGCTGTTTTCTCTTTTGAGCTTGATCGCTTTTTGCATTTACGGCGCCGATAAAGCTAAGGCTAAAAAGGGCGCTTGGAGAATACCTGAAAAGGTTTTACTGTCTCTTTCTTTTTTCGGCGGCGGGTTGGGCGGCTTTTTGGGAATGTTTCTTTTCAGGCATAAAACCAATCATTTTTATTTTTGGGTGATTAATATTTTAGGCTTGATTTGGCAGGCAGGGATAATAATATTTATTGCTTATAAGTTGTATATATAATCTTAGAAACAATAAAAATCTGAACTTGTCTTAAATGGTTAAATAAAAAAGAACGGCCGTCCGAATTGCAGGGATTAACTCGGGCGGCGCTCAAAAACAGGTTTGAAAGATTTAAAAAGTTTTTGATTGAAGAGGGTAAACTGATCAGTTCAGGTTTCGGAAAAAAGAAAAAGCCCCCGCCGATCAGATTCGGCAGGGGATGAATTTCAGAAATTTAAGCGCGTTCCACTTTGTCGCTTTTCAGACAACGTGCGCATACATAAGCGGTTTCCACCTTTCCATCGTTTACGATTTTAACTTTCTGAACGTTTGCTTTGAAAGTTCTTCTCGTTTTACGGTTACTGTGGCTTACATTATTGCCCGACGCCTGCCCCTTGTTGCAGATGCTGCATACTCTCGACATATTCAATACCTCCACGGTGGTAGTTTCTGTGATTGCGGTTTGACCCGTTTCACGCCGCGCGAAAAAAACGTTCGCCCGAGCGAGCAGTATTACTATATCAAAACTTTCCGAAAAAAGCAATCGATTTTACGCGTATTTTCTTTAAAAAATACTGTAATTAAAAAAATTTTTCATTGTTAATTCACTTTTTTCTTGCAAATTGTACAAAAATAGTATAAAATACTGATGATACGGGAGTGTACTTTATGTCAGTAAATACAAGCAATGCCTACGGCAAAATTACAATATCCGATCTTGCGATTGCAAAGGTTGCGTCTTTGGCGGCGATGGAATGTTACGGCATCGTCGAAACTGTTTCGCGCCGTTTTACAGACAGTATGTGCGAACTTTTCGGAAAACAGTCCCGCGGCAAGGGTGTCAAAGTCACCACGAATGGGGACAGGATTTATCTTGATCTTTTTGTGATCATTAAATTCGGCGTTTCCATCAATGCCGTCGCTGAGTCGCTCAAAGAAAGCGTAAAATACCGTGTCGAAAAATTTACGGGTATGATCGTTGATACCGTCAACGTTAATATTATAGGGGTCAAACTCTGATCCCACCCTTGATAAGGAGTTTCGGTTCATGCCAAAATCGATTAACGGCACTGATTTTCGCAGGATGATTCTTTCCGGCGCAAAGGTGCTTGAAATAAACAGATCCAAAGTTGATTCGCTGAATGTATTCCCCGTGCCTGACGGGGATACCGGCACAAATATGTCTTTGACGATTCAGTCAGCGGTCAAAGAAATCGGTCTTTGTTCTTCCAACCGTCTTTCGGAGCTTTGCGATGCCGTTTCCAAAGGCGCACTCAAAGGCGCTCGCGGTAATTCCGGTGTTATTCTTTCGCAGCTTTTCCGAGGCATGTGTTCGGAATTTAAAAATTACGAAGAAATTACAATAAAGGCATTTGCCAAAGCTATGGAGAACGGCACAAAAGTTGCTTATTCTGCCGTTTCCAAGCCCAAGGAAGGTACAATGCTGACCGTGGCGCGCATGATGAGTGAGTTTGCAAAGTCGAACGCGTCCAAATTTAAAGGTATCACTGAGTTTCTTACGGAAGTTATCGCAAAAGGTGAAGAGGCGCTTGCCAAAACTCCGGAACTTCTTCCTGTTCTGAAAAAAGCGGGGGTAGTGGATTCAGGCGGTATGGGACTTCTTTGCGTTTACCGCGGCTTTCTTATGGCTGCAAAAGGCGAAGAAGTGGCTGCCGATGTGGCGGAATTCGAAACTGAAAAGAGTGAAGAAGAGGTATTTGGAGATAATTCGGATATCATCAATCTTGATCTTGGGGAAATCGAATTCGCTTATTGCACCGAATTTTTTATCATCAATCTGAAAAAACAGACAACGCTTGCGGACATCGACAAACTTAAAGAAAAGCTGATGGCGATCGGTGATTCGGTCATTTGTATCGGCGATCTGGAACTTGTAAAAGTTCACGTTCATACGAATAATCCCGGTCAGGCATTGTCTTATGCCGTGGAATTGGGCGAACTTGACCGTGTGAAGATCGAAAACATGCTCGAACAGAACAGGGCTCTTCGCGCTAAACGCGAGGCGGAAAAGAAAGAAATGGGCATGCTTGCGATCTGTGCGGGCGAAGGTATTGCCGAGATCTTCAAAGATCTGCTCGTGGACGGCGTTATGGAAGGCGGCCAGACCATGAACCCTAGTGCGAATGATATCGCGGCTGCGGTACAGCGCATCAACGCGGAGCACGTTTTTGTGTTCCCGAATAATAAGAATATCATTCTTGCGGCGGAGCAGGCAAAAGCGCTCGTTACCAACCGCACGATACACGTTATCCCCACAAAAAACATTCCTCAGGGTTTTTCAGCGGCTCTCGCATTTAACAGTGAGGCAACGGCGGAAGAAAACAAGACGGACATGATCCACTCGATGGATAACGTGAAAGCGGGACAGGTCACATATGCTGTTCGCTCTACTTCCGTAAACGGGTTTGATCTCAAAGAAGGGGATATCATCGGACTGGATGACAAGAAAATTCTTGCAAAAGGAAACAGTATCGATCAGACGACCTTGTCTCTTTTGGATTCTTTGAAAGAAGAAACTCATTCTATTATCACACTTTATTACGGAAAAGATATAAAAGAGGAAGACGCCGCCGCGCTCGCTGAGCAGGTTGCGGAAAAATATCCCGATTGCGATGTCGATTTCCATTACGGCGGGCAACCTATCTATTATTATATCGTATCTTTGGAATAACGAAAGAATTCGGCGGGGAGATCTCCGCCGTTTGTTTTTATAAAGCAGGTAAAGTTTTTAAATATTTGATTGTCGGAGAAGGAAAATGCGCCTTACGCAGCTAAAATGGATCTCGGAAAAGCGGGAAAAAGAACTGAATAAATTAAATATCTTTACCGTAGAAGATCTTGTGCGATTTTTTCCGAGAAATTATCTCGACCTTACGGAAAAGGTGCGTCTTTCTCAGTGCTATCATAACGACGTCGTGCTCATTGCGTGTCGGGTAGTTGCGTCGCCGCAGGTTGTTTATACGGGCAGAAGAAGTTTTATCAAAGTCTGGTGTGAGCAAAACGGCGAAATGTTTTCTGCGGTCTGGTTCAATGCACCTTATGTAAAAAGCAAGCTCAAAGAAGGCGAGTATCTCTTTTATGGACGAGTGCAAAATAGGTATGGAATGTTATCCATGGTCAATCCTGTATTTGAGCCAATGGAACGAAATTATCGCCTGAAAGGGATCGTTCCCGTCTATCCTCTGAAAGGTACGCTCACCCAGAAAGTAATGCGGGATGCGGTTTCGGAGGGTTTAAAATATGTTCTTCCCGAAAGTATTATCCCTGAGCATCTCGTAAAGAAATATGCGCTTTCTTCATTGGGTGCGGCTTATAAAGAGATACATAATCCTTCGTCTATGCAGAAAAAGGACGCGGCCGCAGAGCGGATCGCGCTGGAAGAGTATTTTCTGTTGATTTCAGCCTTCAAATGCATAAAGGGCGGAAAAGAGGATGCAAGACTAATCGATTACAACTGTTCGGCGAGGGAAGTGAAGGAATTTTGTGCCCGTTTCGGCTTTGAATTTACAGACGGGCAAAAGCGTGCAGTCAATGATATTTACGAAAATCTGAAAGCGCCTACGCGGATGAACAGACTGTTGCAGGGTGATGTCGGCAGCGGAAAGACGGCTGTCGCATTATGCGCAATTTACATGGCGGTCAAGAGCGGGCATCAGGCTGCGTTCATTGCTCCGACGGAGGTGCTTGCCGCCCAGAATTACAGGCTCATTCAAAAATATTTCCCCGAATATAAGGCGGTATATCTGAGCGGTGCGGCAAAAGCAAAGGAAAAGAAAGAAGCAAAAGAATTGCTTTTAACGGGACAGGCTTCCATCGTCTGCGGTACGCACGCCGTGATACAGAAAGATGTTTGTTTTAATGATCTTGCCCTTTGCGTGTGCGACGAACAGCACCGTTTCGGTGTGGCGCAGCGCAGTGCACTCGGCGAAAAGGGAGTAGGTACGGATATGCTCGTCATGAGTGCGACTCCTATTCCCCGAACTCTTTCTTTAATTTTTTATGGTGATCTGGATATTTCCGAGATCAAGGATAAACCCGCGGCGAAAGCGGAGACTATTACTGCTGTCATTCCCGCTTCGAAATACAACGATATGCTTGAATATATCGGAAGAGAAGCGAGGGCGGGCAACAGAAGTTATTTTGTCTGTCCCAAGATCGAGGGGGATGAAGAAGGTTCGGCAATGAGCGTTACCGAACTTTATGATGAGCTGAAAAACCGTCTGCCGCGCGTAAAGTTCGCTCTTCTGCACGGAAAAATGAAAGATGCCGAAAAAGCGGAGATCATGGCAGGATTCAAAGAGGGAAGATATGATTGCCTTGTTTCCACGACGGTTATTGAGGTAGGGATAGACGTACCCGAAGCGACCATCATGGTCATTTATAACGCGGAACGGTTCGGGCTTTCTCAGCTCCACCAACTGCGCGGCAGGGTGGGGCGAGGCACCAAAAAGAGTTATTGTTTTCTTTTGACGGGCTCGGAAAGCGAAGAGGCTCGGGAGCGGCTGAATGTACTGAAAAACAATTCGGACGGATTCAAAATAGCCGAGTACGATTTAAAGATGCGCGGCGGCGGCGATTTTATGGGTACGAGACAGAGCGGAAGACTGCTCGGCGAGATCCGGAATCTGAGATATCCTGCCGAAGTCATTTTCACGGCGAAAAAGATTTCAGACGAAGCGTTTGCCTTGCAGGATAACGCAAAGATCCGCGAATATGCACTGAAAAAATACGATTCATTGCGCGAAGTTGTCTTGAACTGACAGAAAAGAGGATATACAAGGCCGTGCGGCTGTTATAACAGACGCACGGCCTTATTCTTTTACAAAATTTCCCTTCAAAACGCCTTGCAGAACTGGGCGTACGGCGGTTTATATTATTGACTTAGAAGGGTAAAAGTGATAAAATAGACAAAGAAATTTATTTGCTTTTTTGTATGCGGGGCAAAAATGGTTCCCGTGCGTTCAGGAGAGAGAAAATGGCATATTTTAAACTGCCGGCGGGAGTACATGACGTTCTGCCCGAGGCGTGTTACAATCTGGATCTCGTCAAAGAAAAACTGAAAGATAAATTTTCGCGATCGGGGTTCGATTTTATCGAAACGGCGGGATTGGAATATTACGATACATACGCAAAGATCAAGAGCCCGATCGAGCAGACTCGTTTATTTAAAACGACCGATTACGACGGAAATCTTATCGTACTTCGTCCCGATATGACGCTCGCTTGTGCGCGCATTGCGGCAACCAAACTGAAAGCGGCAGCGCGGCTCTGTTATTTTTCGCGCGTGTATGATTTTTCCGCTCGCGGGAACTTTTTGCGCGAGGCGGAACAGGCAGGCGTAGAAATTTTCGGAGAATCGGGCGCGTTTGCCGATGCTTTCTGCGTTGCTTTGGCGGTGGATTGCCTTGCTGCGACGGGTTTGAAAAATTTTATCATCGATATCGGACACGTCGGGTTTTATAAGGGGCTTTTGGAAGAACTCGGTCTCGATTATGAAAAGAGCGAAGAACTGCGCGCTTATGTCAACGCAAAAGACGGAGTAAATACCGAACTTTTCCTCAAAGAGAACGTAAAAGACGGCAGGGCGGCGGAGGCGATCCTCGCACTTCCTTCTCTTTTCGGAGGTGCGGAAGTTTTGGAGGAGGCGAAAAAACTTACCGCAAACGCAGGCGCTCTTTCCGCACTCTCTCATTTACAGAAAGTTTACGGATATCTCAAAGAAATGGGGTATGAAAACTGTGTTTCTTTCGACCTCGGCACGGTAAAAAGCCTTTCTTATTATTCGGGCATGGTGTTCACTGGGCTTGCGGGCGAAGTGGGCGCCCCCGTTCTTTCGGGCGGAAGGTATGATAAACTTGCCTTGGAGTTCGGGAAAGATCTTGCTGCCGTCGGTTTTGCGATCGGGCTGGACAGATTGCTCACCGCTTTGGAAAGACAGGGCGATTTTAAATCATTGCCCGATACGGAAGTGACCGTCGCTTGTGCAAAAGGCGGAGAAATTGTTGGGTACAACGCATACCGCAAATGGCTGAGCGAAGGCGTTTCCTGCCGCCTGCTTGTCGGGGAAACCGCGCAGGAGGAATTAAGCGGCGCAAAAGGAATTAAGTATCTTGCAACGGCGGAGGGATTAAAAAAATGCTGAACGTAGCACTTGCAAAGGGCAGGCTCGCCGCTTCCTGTGCCGATCTGTTTATAAAATGCGGCGTAAATGCTTCCGTACTCAAAGAGGATACCCGAAAACTCGTGCTGGAAACGCCCGACGGGTACCGTTTCTTTTTTGTAAAACCGTCGGACGTGCCGACTTATGTGGAATACGGTATCGCAGATATCGGCGTTGTCGGTAAAGACACCCTTCTCGAAGCGGAATGCGATCTCTATGAAATGCTCGATTTAAAGTTTGAAAAATGCAAACTCTGTATTGCGGGATTTCCCGAAAAGCGCGCCGCTCTTTCCGCGCCGCGCATCAGAGTGGCTACAAAGTACGTGAACACAGCGAAAAAACTTTTCCTTTCACGAGGGGAAGACGCGGAGATAATCAAACTCAACGGCAGTATCGAACTTGCGCCGCTTACAGGGCTTTCGGATGTTATTTTCGATATTGTGCAGTCGGGAAGTACCCTTCGTGCCAACGGCCTTGTCGTTTTGGAAGAGGCGTTTGATATTTCCGCAAGGCTGATCGCCAATAAAGTCAGCTTGAAAACGAAAGCAGCCGAAATTCTTCCGCTCATTCGTGAAATGAAAAAACATATCGCGGATTGACGGGGAGATTTGGCGTTTAAAAAACGTCGGGTTAAAGAAAACAATACAAAAATAAACCTTGTCCCATAAAAAGGGCAAGGCAGATACTTTCATCGGAGAAAGAATATGAAGATGAAAATTTATGAAAATGCTGCCGCGGCGGCGGAGATTTTATCCCGCGGCGGATTTGAAGATCCCGTGCTTGTTGCGGCGGTCAAAGAGATCGTGCAAAACGTTAAAGAGAACAAAGACGAAGCACTCTTTTCCTATTGCAAAAAGTTTGATAATACTTCTCTTACGGCCGAAACACTTTTTGTGAGCAAGGAAGAAATTGCAAATGCTTATCGGGAAGTTGATACCGATCTGTTATATTCTATCCGCAAGGCGGCAAAAAACATCAGGGAATATCACTTTCGCGCGCCCATGACCGATCACGTTCGCACGCAGGACGGCAGGACAACGGGCTATGTCGTAAGGGCGGTGGAACGTGCGGGAATCTACGTTCCCGGCGGTACTGCACCTCTTTTCAGTTCGGTTCTGATGGGTGTTCTGCCCGCAAAGGCGGCAGGTGTCAGCGAAGTGATCGTTGCAACGCCTGCAAAAAACGGAAAAGTGCATCCGGCTGTAATTGTGGCGGCGGATGTTTGCGGAGCGGATAAAATCCTCAAAGCGGGCGGCGCGCAGGCGATCGCGGCTCTTGCATACGGCACGCAAAGCGTTCCGAAAGTAGACGTCATTGCAGGTCCCGGAAACATTTTCGTTACCCTTGCCAAAAAGGAAGTTTACGGTAAAGTCGGAATTGATATGCTGGCAGGCCCGAGCGAAATTCTGATCATAGCCGATGGGAAACAAAATCCCTCTTATGTTGCTGCGGATGTTTTGTCGCAGGCGGAGCACGATAAACTTGCCCGCGCGATCATTCTGACGGACGATAAGGATTTTGCCAAAAAAGTTCAGGCAGAGACGGAACGCAGGCTGAACGCTTTGCCGAGAAAGGATATCGCGGAGTATTCGGTAGAGAATGCAGGCGGTATCATCTTGGTAAAAGATATGGAAGAAGCGTGTGTACTTGCCAATGAAATTGCGCCAGAGCATCTTGAACTTGCGACGGAAAATTGCGAGGAACTCCTCGGAAAGATCCGAAATGCGGGAGCGGTCTTCTTGGGTGCGTATACACCCGAACCTGTCGGAGATTACTTTGCAGGTCCCGATCACATTCTTCCTACGGGCGGTACGGCAAAATTTTTCGAAGTACTCAATGAAGGAATTTTTATGCGCAAAATGAGCGTTATAAGATATACACAAAGCGCGCTTGCTGAGGATGGGGAGGATATCGTACGACTTGCCGAAGAAGAGGGACTCTGTGCGCACGCGAGAGCAGTGCTTGCCCGCACGAAAGGAGAATAATAGATGAGAACAGCGGAAATTTCAAGGGATACCAAGGAAACGAAAATTTCATTAAAGCTCGATCTTGACGGAACGGGCAAAGTGTCTGTGGATACGGGCGTCGGGTTTTTCAATCATATGCTTGAACTTTTTGCGGTGCATTCTGGGCTTGACCTTACAGTGCAGTGCAAAGGGGATACCGAAGTGGATTTCCACCACAGCGTAGAGGATGTGGGTATCTGTCTCGGACAGGCATTTAAAACAGCTTTGGGCGATAAGAAAGGTATTGCAAGATTTGCAGACAGGGTCGTTCCTATGGACGAATGTGCGGCGCTTGTCGCGCTGGACATCAGCGGAAGACCGTATCTGAATTTTGAGAAGAAGTTGAGCGGAAAGATCGGTGAATTTGATGCCGAACTTGTAGAAGAGTTTTTTCGTGCATTTGCGTTCAATGCGGGCGTAAACTTGTATATTGATCTTTTGAAAGGCGGAAATATGCACCATGAAGCGGAAGCGATTTTCAAGGCATTTGCAAAGTGCGTTTCGGATGCGGTGAAAGTGGTTTCGGACAGGATCCCTTCTTCCAAAGGAGTGTTGTAAGGTGATCGGGATCGTAGATTACGGAATGGGGAATCTCCGTTCCGTACAAAAAGCGCTTGAATTTATCGGTGAATCCGCGCTTGTTTCGGGAGAAAAGAGCGTTCTGGACGGCTGTGAGAAACTTATTCTTCCAGGGGTAGGCTCTTTTGCCGCGGGAATGGCGGAAATGAACCGCACAGGGCTTGCCGATTATATGAAAAAGCGGGCAGAAGATACAAAAATTCTTGGAATTTGTCTTGGAATGCAGTTTCTGCTTGAAAAAAGTTATGAAGAAGGGGAAACGGATGGACTTGCGCTCGTTCCCGGTAAAGTCATAAAATTCGATCAGGGTAAAATTCCGCAGATAGGTTGGAACGGCGTGTTCGATCTGAAAACACCTCTGTTTTCAGGGATAGAAGAGGGAACGTGCTTTTATTTTGTGCACAGTTACCGTGCCGATTGCGATTTTCGGTTCGCCGCGGCTACGACGGAATATTATGTAAATTATCCTTCCGCGGTATGGAATAAAAATGTTTTCGGGGTTCAGTTTCACCCCGAGAAGAGCGGAGAGGCAGGCTTAAAGCTTTTGAAAAATTTCTGCAATCTGTAATTTTAAAAGTTTTCCCGCAAAACGCGGGGCTTTGAATAACCCGACCGCTCGGAAAAGAGCGGCGGAAAAAAAGGAGAAAGCGGATGATATTATTTCCTGCAATCGACATTCTGGAAGGCAGAGCCGTACGGCTCACAAAGGGGGATAAAAACCTCGTAACCGATTACGGCGATCCCGTGGAATTTGCCGAAAAATGGGCGGCAAGCGGCGCGAAATGGCTGCACGTTGTCGATCTTTCGGGTGCATTTTCGGGGGAAAGCGGAATCGATGCCGTGATCACCGAAATCAAAAACCGCACAGGTCTGAAAGTTCAGAGTGGCGGCGGACTCAGGACGATCAAAGATATTGAAAAGCGACTGGGTGCGGGTGCGGACAGGGTCGTTATCGGAACGATGGCAATCACTCATCCCGATGATTTTGCTCTTGCGGTTTACCGTTTCAAAGAGAAGATCGTGGCGGGGATAGACGCGAAAGACGGATATTTCGCAGTTAAAGGCTGGACGGAACAGACGGATGTCCGTGCCGACGAATTCGGAAAAAAATGCAAAAAAATGGGGCTGACCTGCGCACTGTTTACGGATATTTCCAAAGACGGAGCAATGCAAGGCGTAAACGTTTCGGAAACGGTGCGTATGCAGCGGGAAACAGGGCTCGATATCATTGCTTCGGGCGGTATTTCGTCCCTTTCGGATCTTATGAAACTGAAAGAAGAGGGCGTTTACGGCGCTGTGCTCGGTAAATCTATTTATAGTGGTGCGATAGACCTTGCCGAGGCTCTTAAAGAAGTAAGAAAATAATTTATGTAAAAATTAGGCGGACGTTTTGCCGAAAGAGAGCGGTAAAACGTCCGTATACGGAGATATATGTTATCAAAACGAATCATACCCTGTCTGGATATAGACAAAGGCAGGGTGGTCAAAGGAGTCAATTTCGTGAACCTGATCGACGCGGGGGATCCCGTGGAGATCGCGTCGGCTTACGATAAAATAGGCGCGGATGAAATTGTATTTCTGGATATAACGGCGTCGAGCGACGGGCGGAAAACAGCGGTGGAGCTTTTGAGCCGCGCGAGTGAAAAGGTGTTTATCCCGCTTACGGTGGGCGGAGGTATGCGCACCGTTGCCGATTTCCGCACAATGCTTTCGGCGGGAGCAGATAAAATCGCCGTCAATTCCGCGGCGATAAAAACTCCCGAACTTATAACGGAAGCCGCCATGAAGTTCGGCTCGCAATGCGTCGTTCTCGCGGTGGATGCAAAACGCTGCGAAAACGGGGGCTGGAACGTTTATCTGAACGGCGGAAGGGTAAAAACCGATCTGGACGCGATCGAATGGATCGTGCAGGCAGAAAAATTGGGCGCGGGTGAAGTACTGCTTACGAGTATGGATAAGGACGGCACCAAATCTGGCTACGATCTCGAACTCACACGTCAGGCGGCGGAATCTGTGAATATTCCCGTTATCGCATCGGGCGGTGCGGGTAAAAAGGAAGATTTTTACGATGTTCTTACAGAGGGCGGTGCCGATGCCGCGCTTGCCGCATCTTTGTTCCATTTCTCGGAGATCGATCTTCGGGAACTCAAAGAATATTTATCCTCTCGCGGCGTGGCGGTGAGAAAGGTTTAAAGGAGAGAAGATGGAAAATCTTAAATTTGACGAAAAAGGGCTTATCTGTGCGATCGCGCAGGACTATGAAAGCGGCGAAGTACTTATGCAGGCTTATATGAACGAAGAGGCTTACCGCAAAACTTTGGAAACGGGCTATGCGCATTATTGGAGCAGATCGAGACAAAAACTTTGGAAAAAAGGCGAGGAGAGCGGGCATCTTCAAAAGGTGCGCGGTATGTTCCTCGATTGCGATAAAGATTGCGTACTTTTGAAGGTGGAGCAAACGGGAGCCGCTTGCCATACGGGCGAATATTCTTGTTTCTTTACGCCCGTGCAGGATTGCGGTGAGGGCGCAGAGATGCTCGGAAGGTTGCAAAGGATCGTGGAAGACAGAAAGGTCAATCCCGAAGAAGGTAGTTATACGGCATATCTTTTTTCAAAGGGAGTAGACAAGATCGCTAAAAAGGCGGGCGAAGAGGCGGTAGAGCTTGTGATCGCTGCGAAAAACGGAGATAAAGAGGAAATTGTAGGGGAATGTGCCGATCTTTTCTATCACACGCTTGTCCTTTTGAGCAATGCGGGAGTAAAACTTAGCGATGTCTGTACAGAACTTAAAAACAGACATTAAAAATCCATTGCTTACCGTAAAACCAGAATTTATTGATTTTAGGAAAATAAACTGTATTTCGGTTAAGATATAAATTTGAAACACAAGGTTTTCCGTTTAGATTTGAGATAAGAAATTTTCTTAAAATGCAAAGAGGGAAACATATTCTAAGAGGTAAATAAAATGCAACAGAGAAAGGGTTCGTTGCTGTCTTTCCGCCCCGATATTAAGGTGCTGGACGCAACGCTCAGAGACGGCGGGATCTGTAACGATTTCAGGTTTTCGGATGAATTTGCCGTCGCTCTATACAAAATGAATCTTGCGGCGGGCGTCGATTATATGGAAATGGGATATAAGGCGTCCGAGAAAATGTTCGACCGCGAAAAGTTCGGAAAATACAAGTTTTGTCGTGAAGAAGACCTTCGCGCGATCGTAGGCGAAAACAAAACGCAAATGAAACTTGCCGTAATGGCGGACGTGGGCAGAACGGATTTTCGCAACGATATCTCCGAAAAGAAAAACAGCGTTATCGATATGGTGCGCGTGGCGTGCTATATCACGGAAATTCCGTCCGCTATTGAAATGGTCGAATATTGTAAAAAGGCGGGATACGAAACGTGCGTCAATCTGATGGCAATTTCCAAAGCACGCGACGAGGAGATCGATTCGGCGCTTCAGCTTCTCGGAGAAAGTCCCGTAGACTGTATTTATCTTGTGGACAGTTACGGTTCTCTTTACCCCGAGCAAATTGCAAAATTAACGCTCAAATATCTCGAAGCGGGAGAAAAATATAAAAAGACGATCGGCGTGCACGCACACAACAACCAGCAGCTGGCGTTCGGTAATACGATCGAAGCGGCGAGTTGGGGCGCGAGCCTTCTCGATTGTACCGTAAACGGTATCGGAAGGGGCGCGGGCAACTGTTCGAGCGAACTTCTGCTCGGATTTTTGAAAAATCCGAAATATCATCTTCCTCCCGTTCTTCGGTTTATCACCGATTATATGCTGCCCCTTCGGGAGCAGGGTGTCGTGTGGGGTTACGATATCCCGTATCTTCTTACGGGCAGGTTGAATTCTCATCCCCGTGCGGCAATAGAGTGCATTAAAAGCAAGAATACCGATTATGAAGCTTTCCACAGGGCACTTTTGGAAAAAGATTGATTTTTTCGTCGGCGGAAGCGTTTTTTGTAAAAGAAACGGATTTGCTGCGTAAGGAAATAGAAAAGATTTGAAAAGGAAAAGGCAGGTTATAGTTACAGATGTTTAAGATTGTCAGAAAGAAAGAATTGAATCCTACCGTTACATTGATGGAAGTGGATGCGCCGTTTGTTGCAAGAAAGGCGGAACCCGGTCAGTTCATCATTCTCCGCGTAGATGAAGAGGGTGAAAGAATACCTCTTACCGTTGCCGATTTTGACAGGGAGAAAGGTACGGTCACGATTATTTTCCAGATCGTCGGAGGAACTACGGAGAGACTGAATCATTTGAACGAGGGAGATTATATCCACGATTTTGTGGGACCTTTGGGCGAGGCTTCGCATACGGACGGCTTGAAAAAAGTTGCGGTCATCGGCGGTGGCGTAGGCTGCGCGATCGCATATCCCGTTGCTAAAAAATTGCACGGACTGGGTGCAGAGGTGCATTCGGTTGTCGGTTTCAGAAATAAAGACCTCGTAATTTTGGAAGAGGAATTTTCCGCCGTTTCGGACGTTTATAAAATTATGACAGACGACGGAAGTTACGGGGAGAAGGGACTGGTCACAGATGCTTTGAAAGCACTCATCGAAAGCGGCGAAGTTTATGACGAAGTGATCGCGATCGGCCCTGTAATCATGATGAAGTTTGTTTCTCTTCTTACGAAAAAATATAATATCAAAACGGTCGTGAGTATGAATCCGATCATGATCGATGGCACGGGAATGTGCGGTTGCTGCCGTCTTACCGTCGGCGGAAAGACAAAGTTTGCCTGCGTGGACGGACCCGATTTCGACGGACATGAAGTGGATTACGACGAGATCATGAAGCGTGCGTCCACTTACAAAGAGTTTGAAGGGAAAGAGCGTGAGAAAGCGTGCAACCTCTTCAAAAAGGAGGTCAGATAATTATGCCGAACATGTCAATGACGAAAAATCCGATGCCTGCACAGGAGGCGGATGTCCGTAAAAATAATTTTTTGGAAGTAACTTTCGGTTATACAGCGGAGACGGCGATAGACGAGGCTAAGAGGTGTTTAAATTGTAAACACAGACCTTGTATTTCGGGCTGTCCCGTAAAAATACATATCCCCGATTTTATCGCAAAAGTGGCGGAAGGGGATTTTGAAGCGGCTTATCAGATCATTCAGAAAACGAGTTCATTGCCCGCCGTTTGCGGCAGAGTTTGCCCTCAGGAAACGCAGTGCGAGCAAAAATGTGTGCGCGGTATCAAGGGCGAACCCGTTGCGATCGGAAGACTGGAACGGTTTGTTGCCGATTGGCACAACGCAGGAAGCTGCGATCTTCCCGTAAAGGCGGAGCCGAACGGACATAAAGTAGCCGTGATCGGCAGCGGGCCTGCGGGACTTACCTGTGCGGGAGATCTTGCCAAGCGCGGTTATTCCGTTACAGTTTTTGAGGCATTGCACCTTGCAGGCGGCGTGCTCGTTTACGGTATTCCCGAATTCCGTTTGCCTAAGGCGATCGTGCAAAAAGAAATAGACAATCTTATTGCACTCGGAGTTAAGATCGAGACGAATATGGTCATCGGCAGAGTGCTTTCCATAGACGAGCTGATGAAAGAATATGCTTTTGAAGCAGTCTTTGTTGGTTCCGGAGCAGGGCTCCCTCGCTTTATGAACATTCCCGGCGAAAACTTGAAGAGCGTATTTTCCGCTAACGAATTTTTGACTCGTGTCAATCTGATGAAGGCATATAAAAACGATTCCAGAACCCCCGTTCTTCATACAAAGAAAGTCGCTGTTGTGGGCGGCGGCAACGTTGCGATGGATGCGGCGCGTTGCGCAAAACGCCTCGGTGCAGAAGAGGTTTATATCGTTTACCGCCGCTCAGAAAAGGAACTTCCCGCCCGTGCGGAGGAAGTGGAACACGCAAAAGAAGAGGGGATCATTTTTAAATTTCTCACAAATCCGACGGAAATTCTCGAAGGCGAAAACGGAATGGTACGCGGTATGACTTGTGTGGAAATGGAATTGGGCGAACCCGACGCTTCCGGAAGACGTCGTCCCGTAGAAAAAGCAGACAGTGCGTTTGAACTGGAATGTGATTGCGTGATCATGGCTTTGGGTACTTCTCCGAACCCGCTTATCAAGAATACGACCGCGGGCCTTGAAACGCAGAAATGGGGCGGCATTATCGTCGATGAGCATGGACTTACTTCGCGAGAAGGTGTGTATGCGGGCGGCGATGCCGTTACGGGCGCAGCTACCGTTATTCTTGCTATGGGAGCAGGAAAAACAGCGGCCGAAGCGATCGATCATTATCTTCGTGAAAAATATTCCTTTTAAAGTGCCGAGTTTTTGGAATTTAAGGAAAAGAAATTTTTTATATTTGCGTAGAATAACTGAATAAAACAATTGGTGCCGCAAAGTTAATCTTTGCGGCACCAATTGTTTTAAAACTAAAATTAAATGTTACTAGTAATAGGAATGCCATATTGTTTAGAAAACCATATAAGAAATTGTTTTAGAAATTCTTCGAAAGTAATATTCGTTGTATCACAAACGTATATAATCCAAATTAAACAACAAACAAAGACAACAATTTCTAAAATACTGATTATAATTCCCCAAACAACACTGAAATTACAGCATCTGCGCGATGCTTTAGCGAAACCTATCAAAGAAAAGATTAAAGCAAAAAGCTGTATAATTAGGGTCCACCATAAAAAAAGACCAAGAACAGCAAAAGTCATTCCTATAACGCCGAATCCGTTGATCGGTAGCCCATGTTTTATATCGGCTTTGATGCTAAAAGCACTTGACTCAGTAATATTTGCTTGTGGTGCAAGGCTTTGATTATAAATTACCGAAATCGCATCTTTAGTTTTTCGTCCGCATTTTGGACACACTCTATCCTTGTCATCAATAAATGCTCCGCACTGAATACACTGTTTCATTTTTCTCTCCTCTTTATTTAGTAATATATCATAACAATATATATATAAGACAATATTTTTATAAATTTAACAATATGTATATTCAGATTTTACATTTGTTTTCATATGTGGTTACTCAAAAAAATATAAATTTTTTTTCCAAAAAGTCTTGACAAAACATCTTTAATAGTATATAATCCTAATTGATAATAATTATCAATAATAAATCAAGGTAAAAACCGTTTTTAAACAATAAGCGGTAAAATATAATTAATTTATCGGAGGTAATTTGTATGAGAAGCATTACAAAACTTGATTTGCAGTATGCACACAGATTTTACGGTTTCAAGGGTGAGGCACAGTATTTGCACGGACACACGGGTGTTCTGACGATCGAAGTTGAGGATACCGTCAACGAAGGAGTGAATATGGTTTTTCCCTGCAACGAGATTCAGAAAACGGCGTGGGATGTTCTGAAAAATTTTGACCATGCACTCATTCTTAGGGAAGACGACCCGCTTTTGCCTGCAATTTTAGACGTATATGAGAAGCAAGGAATTAAAAACGGAGCCCCTCAGAATCAGATGAAGGGTGAAGCATTCAAAACGGAACTTGCAACGGCGTATCCCGATTGCCGTCTTGTAGTAACGAAGGAAACTATGACGGTTGAGGGGATGATCAAAATTGTTTACGAACTGTTGAAGGATAAACTGAATATTGCAAAACTTACCTTTACAAGCGGTGTGAATGCTGCGTCTCAGGAATTTGTAACAAATAATAAAATTGACAGATGTCCTCTTTGCGGTATTGCATTGAACGAAAACGGCGTTTGCCCTAAGTGCGGTTATAAAAAGAGATAATTAAGTTTAAAAGAAAAATACGCGTTGTTGAACATTTATAAAAAAGAAAGAATAAATATCCACCGGCATAGCCGGTGGTTTTTCAGTTTCGGGCTGTTAGCCCTCATATTACCGGCAGCGCGCAAGCCGCGCCTATGACGACCTGGCAG
>CASEHS010000016.1 GCA_949287815.1 uncultured Bacillota bacterium
CAAACGCATGATCGAACTGGCCATGGAGATGATCTCCGAGGCCAACATGCCCGCCTTCATCACCGACGAGGTGGAGGGCCGCTTCAACGGTGACGTACAGGCTTACGTCGAGTGGCTCTACGAGACCTCCGTATTCGCCAACAAGGAGAAGGTGGAGGCTTACCTGGCCGACCACACCGAGCTGCCCGCCGACGATCCGGCCTACCTGCTCTACAAGAGCGACCGCTCCCAAAACGGCCCCGCTTCTTACGACGAGGACAGCGCCGCATCGACGGGAATTTTCGTCGATCAGGGCTTTGATCTGATGAAAAAACTCTTTGAATAAAAGGACTGCGCGCGGAGAAAATTCTTTTGTTTTCCCCGCGCGTTTTTGTTGCTTTTGCGCGCAAAATCATGTATAATAATAGATGTTCATGCGAGAGTCGCCTAATGGTATGGCGTCAGCTTCCCAAGCTGATTCCCGCGGGTTCGATTCCCGTCTCTCGCTCCAACCTACCGCACAAAAATGTGCGGCTTTTTTTATATAAAGAAAAATAGCAAGACAGTGATATACAGATAAGTGATTGTTATTTATATATTTAAAAACAAAAGACAAATCAGTCAAAATTTTGCAGGTTTTAAATCATTTAAATATTAAAAGCCGCAGAGAAATTAATTCTCTGCGGCTTTATTTCTTTTCGACTTAGCCGATGCTAGCCAGATCTTTATATCTGTCTTTATAAATTGTTACATTAGAATCATTATTGAGGATTTCGAGAACGCGGTTCTGCATATCGCTCGTATATTCGGAAACAACTTCATTCTTCACTGCGTGATAGAAATTATAGGAGAATGTACCCTCAACGTTCTTATCCGAAACTTTGTATCCGCTATATACGTTTCCGTCAGGCAAAGTCATGGATACATAAAGGATATGCCAACCAAAATCAGTACCTACCACACAAACAGTCCCTTCACCTTCCAAAAGCGCCTGCTGTGCCGCATAACGGAACTCTTCAACATAAGATGTTGTATAACCCTCTGCAGCAACAGAATAACCTAAATATTTGTTGAGGCATCCTGTATCAGTGGAGTACGCAAACATAAGCTCATTAACGACTGAAGCCGCCTTATATGTTTTGCTGTTCTCCGTCATCATTGTATCGTAGTCGACAGTTCCGAGATCAACTGCACCCATATAATAAATTGCTTTTGAATAATCGTAATACGAAGTTCCGTCAACTTCTTCGACTTTGAAGTTTGCATTCTTGAAAGCTTCATCGTCAACCGTATATACGTCATTCAAAGAAAGTGAACTATCTACATAACTGAGATAGCCTCTCATCTCGTCAATAAAGCCTTTTACAGTTATCTTGTTAGGTGTGCAGATATATTCTTCACCGTCTTTTTCCACTTTTCCGTTATAAGGATATTTCCCTGCGTAACGATCAATCCCGTCACCCTTGGTATAGCTGTCTTCGAAGAACAGATAACGATCACCTTTTACGTTTCCGTTATCGTAATACCCTTCCGTTACTTTATAGCTGTAATCTTCCGAACCGTTAAACCATGCGGAACGAAGATCCTGAGCCTCGATATTGAGAAGCAAGGCATTACGCTCCGTATAATATTCAGATTTCGTGCTGTTTTTCTTTACCGAAGAAAGGTAATTTGTCTGTGTTTTTGAGAACGGCAACAAAATGTTATAAACAAATCCGTATCCAGTATCAGGAGAATACAACACAAAGGAAGAATCAGACATAGAATCCATCGTCGTCGTGAAATCAGAAGAAGAACCCTCTTTCGCCGTCGTTTCCTGAGTGGAAAGCATGGAATCAAATCTGTTTTTCAACTCTTCATCCGTAAGCTGATCTGAAACGCGGACACTAAGCGTATCCATAAACTTATTGATAAGAGTCTGTTCAAACTGCGTTTTCAGTTCTACATCATAATAATCAAGAGCTTTGATATCTGCCGCAGACTCACCTTCTTCGATCAGGTAATTGTCGCGCAACGATTTAACAAACTTATTATATGCTTTTTTACGGGTCACAGGAGAAGAATTCTTTACTTTCTCATATTCACCGCAATCACTGACCTTATTCGTTCCCGTATAGATATCGTAGTTGATTTTACCATCAGCCGTCTTGGGATAATAAGACTCTTTTGCTGTATTTGCGCCCGTAGGTGTTGTTCTGTCCGCCTCTGCATTTGAAGAAATTTCCTCAGATGCCGCAATGATCTCTTTTTCGTAAGAGTCAATAGCGTTATTCACCGTTACCATCAACTGATATTCTGCGTATTTGATCTCATCTTCCGTAAGGAAATATTTAAGGCTCTCAACAAACTGCTCGTCAGCTGAAAGATTCTCAGTATTCTTTGCGGCAAGATATCCCTCTACTGTAAGTCCGCTCTTGGTGATCACTCCGTCACTGCCGTCTGAAACAGGAGGATAGGAAGAAACAAGATCTTTATCTACACTGTCACGATCGACAACAACTTGTCCCTCGTTGAGATAATAGATGATCGCATACTGCAACATGATCTTGCGGCTTACAAGCGTATCCATCAGAATTTCAAACGTCTCAGCATAAGACGTACCGGAAGATATATAATTATATCCGTAATTAATGAAATACGCCACCAAGTCACGCTTATAGATATTATCGGTAGAAATGATATCCGAAAGATCGTCTTTTACAGATTCATTCCAGGTAAAATCTTTACCGAACAATGTACCGAACATATCGCTCAAAGCGCTCTCGTTTCCGCTGACATTTACAGTGGCAACGACCTGTTCCATATCTTTTCTGGTATCGACCTTAATAAGATCGCAACCTGCAAAAAGACCTAAGGCAAACAGTACAGCCAGTAAAGTGCTGACAATTGTAATCAGTTTTCTCTTCATTGAATCAACTCCGAATTCCGTTAATCGCAATATAAATAATTATACCCTATTTTACATGGAAAAGCAATCGCTTTTTATGAAAAACTCGTAAAATTTTCGCAGTCTTTCCGCAAAAATTCATCCGTGTGCGCGCACCGACGCGGCTGTTTTAAGAAACTTTGTCATTGTGAGCATGACATCCTGCGCATCTTTTCCCGCAGCAAAGCGTACGGAAGCGGCTTTTGTCATATCCAACTGAACAAGAGAAGAATATTTATCTAATGCGCAAGAGATCCCCTCACTTCCTAAACTGTTCAGCGAAGGAAATTCAAGACTTCCGCCCTTTACGGATACGCTGACCTTACGGATATTGAACTTGGCAGCATAAGCTTTCAATACTGCTATCACCAAAAGATTGAGCACTTCTTTGGGAAGCTTTCCATAATTTTCTTCCAAAGAAACACATACGTTCTTGTAATCCTCGACAGTACGGATCTCCGCGATCTGTTTATAGCAATCCAGCCGCGACGCACTTGCCTCGATATACGATTCGGGAATAAACGCATCCGCCTTGATGTCCAGTTCCGCAACCGATTGACTCTCACCCGTAAGCTCTTCTTTCAACAGCTTTGCATACAATTCGTACCCGACTTTATCCATATGCCCGTGTTGCTGTCTTCCGAGTACATTCCCCGCACCTCTGATTTCAAGATCTCGCATCGCGATCTTGAACCCTGACCCGAGCTCCGTAAACTCCATGATCGCCTGCAAACGCTTTGTCGCCGTTTCCGTCATCACCTTTTCAGGCTTGAACGTAAAATATGCGTGCGCAAGAACAGAGCCCCTTCCGACCCTGCCGCGAAGCTGATAGAGCTGAGAGATACCCAACCGATCTGCATCGATCACGATAAGTGTATTTGCACGGGGCAAGTCGATACCGTTCTCTATGATCGTTGTGGACACAAGAATATTCGTTTCTCCCGCATAAAAGCCAAGAACGCCGTTTTCAAGCGCATTTTTATCCATTCTGCCGTGCGCCACGCAGATCCTGCCTTCGGGCACGATCTGTTCGAGTTTTGCGGCAAAAGAATAGATCGTTTCCACTCTGTTATAAAGTACAAACACCTGTCCGCCCCTGGAAAGCTCCCTGATACAAGCATCGCGGATAAGCGATTCCGTCTCTTCAACCACATACGTCTGCACGGGAAGCCGTGAAGTCGGCGGCGTTTCGATCGTGCTGATGTCTCGTATCCCCGAAAGAGACATATGAAGAGTTCTAGGGATAGGCGTTGCCGTCATAGTAAGACAGTCCACGTCATTTTTTATATTCTTGATTTTTTCCTTGTGTTCCACCCCGAACCTTTGCTCTTCGTCTAAAATCAAGAGTCCGAGATCGGAAAATTTAACATCGTCTGAAAGCAATCTGTGTGTTCCGATCAAAAGATCGATTTCGCCTTTTTTTAGCTTTGCGAGAGTTTTATCCTGCTCCGCGGGTGAAACAAACCTGTTCAAAACGCCGATATTTACTCCAAAATCTGCAAACCGTTTTTTTGCCGTTTCAAAGTGCTGACGGCAAAGCACGGTATTCGGACACATAAGCGCGGCTTGCTTTCCGTTCAGAACGCAAAGATACGCCGCACGAAGCGCAACTTCCGTCTTACCGTAACCGACATCGCCGCAGAGAAGTCTGTCCATGACTTTCTCAGAACACATATCCGCTTTAATTTCCGCAATGGAAGACTGCTGATCGGGCGTATCTTCATACTCGAAAGCAGACTCAAACTCCTGCATCAGTTCTTCATAAGGCTGAAACACAAACCCGCGTTTTTCCGCGCGCTCAGCATACAACTTTTTAAGGTCAAACGCCATTTCTTTGAGCGAAGCACGCACGCGCTGTTTGACCTTTTCAAACTCCGCTCCGCCGATCTTGGAAAGAGACGGCGTTTCTTCGCCCATATATCTGGACAAAATGTCCATCTGTTCGACAGGTACATATAATACGTCTCCGCCTCTGTATTCAAGCGCGACGTATTCCTTTGTCCCGTCCGTTGTTTCTATCTTTTTTGTGCCCGTGATCCTGCCG
Organism: uncultured Bacillota bacterium; assembly: GCA_949287815.1. Lineage (GTDB taxonomy): Bacteria > Bacillota > Clostridia > Christensenellales > Borkfalkiaceae > Borkfalkia. Next base: position 4,950 of record CASEHS010000016.1, read on the forward strand.
ATACCGTGCGTTTCATGCACGGCGTAATCGCCGACCTCGGGAGAAGTAAACATATCGTTCCGCTTTCTGCGGATCCGCTTTTTAGCCGTAGATTTGGTATACAGATCTCCCGTTCCGATCACTGCAAGCTTGATTTCGTGTAAAATAAGTCCGTATTCGAGTTCGGAATCGAGTACCGTTATACCTTTAAGCGACGTCAGCTCCTTAGGACATTCTTCAAAACCGATCCCCTCGTCAGCCAGAAACTCGCGCATTTTTTGTGCGCGTGATGAGTTGCCGCAATACAGCATGACACGGTATTTGCCCGTCCTCCAACGCCGCAAATCTGCGGCAAGCGCGGCAAACCCGTTCAGGTATCTCCCAACGGGCGAAGATCGGAAATTGAGTATGGCAAGCGGTTCAAAAAATCCCGTTTTTGATGCAAATGACTGCAAAGCCGCACAACGCGCACCGCTGAACTTTCCGAAAAATTCTTCTTTGGGAAGAAATTGACGCTCTGAGAATGAAAACACTTCTCCGCCGCGCCTTAAAGAACGAAATCTTTCCGCGTGCTCTTTATAAAGCGCTTCCGACCTGTCAGAAATCGCTTTACACTCATCAAATACATACACCACATCTCTGCCGAAAAACTCATCAAAAGGTACTGAATTTTTCAGAACGGGCATCAGAAAGGGAGAAGCAAGTCCGCCGTTTTCCATCGCCGAACAAAGATCGGACGTTATTTTTTGCGCGCGGGTATATGCCGCCGCATCCGTAAAATTCTGACACTCCGCACAAATAATATCCTTAATGCGTTTTTCTTCCCCCGAAGTGAAAAACGCGTCCGTCGCGGCAAGAATGTCTACGTCTTGAATATTGGAAAGTCTCTCGCCCGTCACATAGTTATACGGTTTGATCTTTTCCACACTGTCCCCGAAAAAATCGATACGGACAGGATTTTCCAAATTGACGGGAAAAATATCCAGAATATCGCCGCGCAAAGCAAATGTACCCTGAGCGTCTACCTGTGCCGTACGGGCGTAACCCATTGACACCAATGTTGCCGCAAGCGAAGAAAAATCCGTATCCTCGCCTTCCCTCAAAGTTAGGCAAGGCAGATTTTTCGGAAACAGCTGCAAAAGACTTTCAACATCGCATACGACAATTCTCGCGCCTTTTTTATATTCATACAAGGCTGTCAGCCTGCGAAACAGTGCATCCTTGGAAACCGCTTCTTTATAGAGAAGCACCTCGTCTTTGGCGCAGAGCAAAGCAGGGCGCGCGCCGCAAAAGCCTTCTATCTCCTCTGCCATACGCTTGGCAGTCGTTGCACTGTCACAAATATATACTATCGGAAAAGGAAAACAAGTAGAAGCGATCAGAGCCTTATGCGGCAGTGAAACGCCGAAAACCGCCGTCGGCGTACCGAGGCGGATATGTTCTTCAAGGGTGAGATAGTCAGCCCCGAGATTATGAGTAGAAAAAAAATCTTTGTACATATTTCTTTTCCTGCGTCATACGAAATCAGTCAATCAGTTTTAACGAAAAACTTCTCTTTTACAACATACTGAAATCGTAAATTATATTTTGCCGTTTAAAAAACTTATTGGTTGGAAGTATTGAAACGGCTCATCACATGATCGGTACTTTCTCCTTTTGCAAGGGCGATCGCAGCTTCCGCCGCTGCCGAACACGCATCCGCAAAAAGCGGATAGTCTTCCTTTCGGATATTGGAAAGCACATAATTGATCACGGGAATATTCACTTCTTCATCCTTGATCCCGATGCGGATCCTCGGAAAATTTCCCGTTCCGATCTCTCCGATAATACTGCGCATTCCGTTATGCGTGCCTGCACTTCCGCCGGCACGGATACGAAGTTTACCTTTGGGAAGATCAAAATCGTCATAGATCACAACGAGATTTTCGGGCGGTATTTTATATTTTGCCATCAACTGCTTAACGGCTCTGCCGCTCGCGTTCATATAGGTTACGGGACGGGCAAGGATCACCTTTTCCCCTCCTACAAATGCCTCCGCAACGGACGCTTCGCATTCTTTCTTTTTAAATTTTACACCGAGTTTTTCCGCGGCTTCTCCTACCGCCAGAAATCCCATATTATGAAAAGTAGTTTCATACTGTTTTTCGGGATTTCCAAGCCCAACTATAAGAAACATTTTTCTCTCCTTGTATCCGTTTTACGCGATCTTAATTTGAAGCCGTCTCGCATTATTATAAAACTCTAACACAAAATCGCTTACTTTTAATAACGCATGAACGCCGCGTTTTTTCTAAAACGCGGCTTTAACATTTGTAGAAAAGACCGCTCTCCGTTTCCGCAAACGAAACGGAGAGCGATAAAGATCAGTCGTAAATTTTCGACATAGGTTTGTCGAGGTAAACATTTTCGATTGCCGCAGCAAAAATATCCGCTACGGAAATCACGTTAATTTTATCCAGTTTCTTTTCCGGAGGCAAAGCAATCGTATCGAGGATCGCAAGTTCCTTGATAGGCGCTTTTTCAAGACGCTCTATCGCAGGTCCGCTGAGCACTGCGTGCGTACAGCCTGCATAAACTTCTTTCGCACCGTGATCCATAAGCGCCTGTGCGCCTTGACAGATCGTGCCTGCCGTATCGATCATATCGTCGATCATAAGGCACTTTTTATCCTTAATATCACCGATGATGTTCATAACTTCCATCACGTTTGCTTTCGGGCGGCGCTTATCAACGATCGCCATCGGGCAGTTGAGTTTCATCGCCACATTACGCGCACGCGTAACCGAACCGATATCGGGCGAAACAACGACAAAGTTTTCGTCTACTATCTTTTTGGATTTAAAATAGCTGTACAGCGTAGGTCCGCCGAGCAAATGATCGAGAGGAATATTGAAAAATCCCTGAATCTGTGCCGCGTGCAGATCCATCGTAAGGATACGGTCTGCTCCCGCCGCAGTAATCAGATCGGCAACAAGTTTTGCCGTGATCGGATCTCTGGAACGCGCCTTTCTGTCCTGACGGGCATAACCGAAATAAGGCATAACCGCCGTGATTCTGCCCGCGCTTGCTCTGCGCGCCGCATCGATCAGAATAAGTAATTCCATCAGATTGTCGTTCACCGGTGCAGAAGTGGACTGAATAATAAATAAATCCCTGCCTCTGACCGTTTCTTCAAGATGAACGCTCGTTTCACCGTCGGAAAACTGACCGACTTCTGCTCCGCCGAGTTCGGTGTTGAGCTTCTTTGCAATCGCTTCCGCCAAAGGACGGTTGGAATTGCCGGCGAAAATCTTGATCTCGTTGCCGTGTGTTATCATAAGTACCCTCCGAAAAAAATTCGTTTGATGAGCATAAAAGTTCCGCCGCTCGGGGCGGAAATGCGCTTTTCTGAATTTTACCGACCAGGTTTTACGGCTCTTCGGTTATGTAAGCCGGGCAAAACTTTTTCGTCTTGCCAACTTGTACGGAAAAAAGTTCCGCACGAAAAATCAACGGACCGATTTTCCTCGGTCTCTGATCCCCTTTTCTCTATTGTACGTTTTTTCCTTCCTTTCGTCAACCGATTGGCAGGGTATTTAAAATTTTCAAAAAAAATTTTTCTTTATTTCAGTTTTCGGCTGATTATCACTCCCGTCCTGTTTTTGTGCGGCTGCGCATTTCTTTAAAAAAACCGGACAGGATTGCCGAGCATTCCTTTTCCAGAACGCCACCCTCCACTTCCAGCGTATGGTTGACAAGATTACTCGCCGCAAGCTCCGCCGTCATCGACCTTCCCTTCTGTTCATACGCTCCGAAATAGATTTTACGGATACGCGCATTCAACGCCGCCCCCATACACATAGGGCAAGGTTCGAGAGTAACATAAAGATCGCAATCGGGCAAACGCCAGCTTTTCAGTTTTCTGCACGCGCGGTCTATGGCATACATTTCGGCGTGAGAACTTGCCATCTGTGTCTTCGTGCGCCTGTTATAACCTGAGCCTATCACTTTTCCGTCGCATACCACTACCGCCCCGACAGGCACTTCACCCTGCAAAAGTCCTTTTTTTGCGCGGGCAAGAGCAGCGCGCATAAATTTTATTTTATCTTCCATAACTCCTCCGAAAGCCGCAAAACAACGCCCCCGTTTTCTTTAAAGACCCTGTCTCTCGCCTCTTCTCCCAGCGGATGAGAAAATCCGTCCCATCCCGCCTCTATCGTAAACGCGGGAATGTTTAACTTTTCCACGCACCAGTCTTTATATCCGCCAGCACTCCCTTTCACGATCCGCGAAGGGTACCCTGTCTCTTCCGATAAGACCGCCACAAGCCTCTTTTCAAGTGAAGAACTTGCCCTTCCTTCAAATCCGTAATAGATTTCGCCGCCCTTCGTATGATAACTAATCGTTGCGTCAGGCTTAACCTCTTTTGTAAACTCAGCCAAAGCCCTCGTTTCGGGTTCGGAAAAGGGCATACTGCCGATATAATTTGCTGAAGCGGGATAACGCACGTTTTGTTTTCCCGTTCCCCACTTCGCATCAAAATTTACATTGAGATCCACGCCCCGTGCATTCGCCTTCCAAAGGGAAAAATCCTTACCCTTATTGATTTTCAAAAGAAACGCCGCAAGGTCGCTTTTAAGTGTTTTTAAAAAATCTGCGCCCCTTTGAGAAAGAGCGACGCCGTCGGGATTTGCAAGCGGAACAAACCATATCCCGCCACGCATTACACCGCGGGAAATATGTTCAAGCGCAAGAAAGGAAGTAAGCCATTCCCTTGCGTGTATTGCATACTGTACTAAAACACACGGATATTCCTCTTTGCCCGCAAAAAGAGCAAAAATCGGATTACCCAATACACTGTATCCTATGATCCTTTTTCTTCCGCGATATTCCTCATAAAAATCCGAAACTGTTTTAAGAGTATCCATACTCTACAATAAATGCCGCCGCGTTCAATTTTCGTGAAAACCGCTTTGACAAAATTACTCTGTCCACACTATTCCCAAAACTGATCGGATAAAAAACAGACCTTATAGGATAAAATCTCTATTTATGATATTCGCTTCCCGAATTGATCATAAAAGCGCGATAAACCTGCTCGCACAAGATAACGCGCATAAGTTGGTGAGGAAAAGTCATATCAGAAAAGGAAAGCAGAAAATCCCCTCTCTTTTTAACTTTTTCATCCAAGCCGCAGGAAGAGCCGATCACAAACGTGATCTCTTTTCCCGCATCGCAGAGAGCTTTTATTTTATGAGCAAGTGCTTCACTAGAAAGTTTTTCACCTTCTACCGCCAGAACAATACAATACCCTTTGATTTCCCTAAGGATATTTTCCCCTTCCTCAGAAAGCGTGCGCTTTTCGGGAAGTTCTTTAATAGATATCTGTGCAAACCTCGAAAGGCGTTTCAGATATTCCGAAACGGCGTCCGCATAAAATTTTTCTTTCAGTTTTCCTACGCAAACGATGCCGATCTTCTGCATTTCAGCCTCCGAATCCCGAAACAAAAGTGACGAGCCAAAGGACACAGCACAAAATCAGCCCGACAAGCGCATACATTAAAAACGGTTTGATTTTTCCTTCTTTTTTTCGGTTCGTCTTTTTGTCAAAAAAGATGAGATACGAAAGTACTCCGACAAGGCATACCGCAGACAAAACATAGAAAACAACCGTCCATGCGCCCGTAACTTTTGAAAGAAAATCCAGACGATAATCGAGCAAAATGACCGCGTTATTGATAAAGTGCATAAGCACAGACGGAAAGATCGACCCCGAGCGTATAGCCATCAGCGTAAACACCGCACCGCAGATAAACTGATAGATAGTCTGCGCGGGATTCTGATGAAAAAGCGAAAACAGCAACCCGCCCGAAAGGCAAGCCGCAACTGTGCCGATATCCTTGATACCTTCCAGCATAATGCCGCGAAACACCGTCTCTTCCATAAATGCAGGCATGACTGCAATGACCAGCGTTGCGCCGATAATTCCGCCGCCCGCAAGCGACGGGATCTGATACAATAACGCGTATTCCCTTGAAGTAAGGTTCGGATCGGAAACGGATGGATCGGTATATCCCATAAGCGAAAGCAATTCTATAAATTTCCCGTTCACCCAGTTCAGACTGAACAAAAGCCCGAACGCAAGCGGCAGAGCAAGAATAAAATAAATAGGTTTTGCCTTCCTGTAACCAAAGGATACGGGTTTTTCCTTGAATACAAAGGCGAACAGCATAATTGCGCCAAGATAAGCGATCTGCGGCAGTAAAAAGTTAAGATATTTATACCAGTCGCGCGTTTTAAAATCTTCCAAAGCCGACCCCGAAGATTTCACGACCGCAGACAATATAAAAGAAAAAATTACCGCAGCAAGGAGTGAAAAAAATACGGCAAAAGAATACACTGCGCCACTTGCCGACTTTCGCGTCTGCCCGAATAAGCCGTTTTGCGGATTGACAGGCTGTCCGTTTCTGTAATTTTCGGGTTGATTTTTACCCGTTTTGTTTGATTTCGTTTCCATAAGAAATATTATATAGCAAATTAAATTTTAAGTAAATAAAAATCTTTTGTTTTTTACTTTTTTTTGTTATAATAGAAGGGAAATAAGGAGAATTTTATGAGAGTTATGCAATCGGAAGAAATTGAATCCGCCATTTACCGTTTGGCGGAAGAAGCGTGCCTGCATCTTACCCCCGCCTGCGAAACGGCACTTCGCCAAGCTGCTGAAAAGGAAGAAAATATAAGCACAAAATTTGCTCTTTCCACTATTTTGGAAAACGCCGAGATCGCAGCCAAAGAGAAAATGGCGATTTGTCAAGATACAGGTATGAGCGTGATCCTCGCCGAAATCGGACAAGACGTGCATATAGAAGGCAAACTTTTTAGCGATGCCGTCAATGACGGTGTGCGCCGCGCTTACGAAGATTTCCGTTTCAGAAAGAGCGTCTGCGACCCGATCACACGGGTGAACACGGCGGACAACACCCCTGCCGTGATCCATACAGAGATCGTTTCGGGCGATAAAATAACGCTCACTTTTCTTCCGAAAGGATTCGGAAGCGAAAATATGTCAAGAACATATATGCTCACTCCCGCAAAAGGTGTGGACGGTATCATTGACGCTATTGTTGACGCCGTAAAACTTGCAGGCAGTAAACCCTGCCCTCCCGTTTATGTAGGCGTCGGGATCGGCGGAACGTTTGATACTTGCGCTCTTCTTGCAAAAAAGGCACTTGCCCGAGATGTAGGTTCCCATAATTCCCGCGCCGACATTGCTAAGATCGAAAAGATAGCGTTGGAAAGAATAAACGCTCTCGGAATCGGCGCGCAGGGCTTCGGCGGTAAAACAACCGCGATCGGCGTTTCCTGCGAATACGCTCCCACCCATATCGCAGGGCTTCCCGTTGCGATCAATATGCAGTGCCACTGCGTACGCTGTGCAAAAACAGTGCTTTAAAATTTAAGCCATCCAAAAGTATCCGATATTTGCAAACATTTTTCGGACAAAATTCTGATGAAAACTTTCGGGAGATGATTTTTATGCAAGAAAAAGCAAAAACCGTCCGCCTTCCCATTACGGACGAACAAATAGAAAACTTAAAAGCGGGAGACAGCGTTCTTTTAAGCGGCACGATTTTAACGGGAAGAGACTGTGCTCATAAACGCATATGTGCATTTTTAGACGAAGGAAAAGAACTTCCTTTTAACTTAAAAGGTGAAACCATATATTATGCGGGACCCTGCCCTGCTCCTGACGGAAAAGCCTGCGGCAGTTGCGGTCCCACGACCAGTGCGAGAATGGATTCCTTTGCTCCGCGTCTTCTCGATCTCGGACTTAAAGCAATGATCGGCAAAGGCGAACGAAGCGAAGATGTGGAAAAATCCATACTCAAAAATCACTCGGTATATTTTGCCGCGATCGGCGGTGCAGGCGCACTGTACGGCAATGCCGTGAAAAAAAGCGAACTTGTCGCTTTCCCCGATCTTTTGAGCGAAGCGGTGTACCGTTTTGAAATCAAGGATTTCCCCTGCGTGGTTGCAATCGACTGTCACGGCGGAAATATTTATAAAAGAAAATAAGCAGTCAAAGGTCTGAACTGTTTTTATTCAAGGAGGTGTTTTCGTTGAAAACTCTGCATATCACAAGCGGAGAATGTAGCGCAAACGCGCTCAGAAAAAGGCTGCCGTTTTCCGATATTCTGGCCTTCAACGAGGCGATGTGCGAGGGAGAAACCTGTCTGCCCATTTATAGCGATGAGTTTTGTCTGCTCCGCGCCCGCGCCTACTCAGTCACCCCCGAAGAGTACAAAGAAAAATCCTCAATCGATTTTCTTAAAAATATCTGTAAATTCGAGTGTCTTGAACTTTATTTTGATTACGATATGTTCTGCGCCGTAAATGCACTCACTTTACTCGCCTTCCTTGAACAGATAAAATTTGAGGGACATGTTTTTTTCAACCTAATAAAACAAGACGGCAGTGCCGACATTCTTGAACGGTTTCCGCTATCCTTTAAAGGATACCTTAAAAATTATTCAGAAATCCTCATAAATAAAAAACTCTGTAAAACGGGAATCGAAGTTTTTGACAAAGCTCTTCCGCTCTACATAGAATATAAAAAAAATAATAATGAAATTATAAGATACGCCAAAGAACATATTACAATGCCACGCGAAAAACTGATCACGGATATGCTGGGGAAATTTTCCGATTACGGACTTTCCGACCTTGCGGCGGAAAAATTTATTAAAGAGGCTTTAAAAAACAGTTAAAAGCCGTGATACAGTTCGACAAAAAACTTATCCTTTAAATTCAAACCGTAGTTATTAAATTAAATATAAAAAAGAAAATTAAGCGGAAGCAAAAGTTTGCTTCCGCTTAATTTTTATCTTCGAAAAATTTTAAATTCAGACTAGATTGAAATTATTTTTCAATCAGTCTTTCCAGCCTGCATCGCCGTGATGCTTTACACGAAGGCGTGCAAACGCTCTCTGCAATGCGATACGGTTGAGTTTGTATTCGGACGCGCTTCTGTTTCTCCTGATCATTTCTTCCGCGCGCTCTTTTGCTTCCTGGGCGCGGCGTTCATCGATATCTTCCGGCCATTCCACCGCTTCGGAAAAAGCGATCGTTTCGTCCGGGCGCACCTCAACAAACCCTTCGCTCATAAACGCTTCCTTTGTAACGCCGTCCGCCGTCAAAGTCAGAATACCCGGCTCTACCGCAAACACCATAGGCTGATGCCCTGCCATTACCGTGCAGGCACCGCCGACGGAAGGAATGTTTATGCTCTCTACTTCGCCCCTGAAAAAAGTCTTTTCGGGCGTAATGATTTCCAGAAAAAATTTATCCATGATCTTTCCGCCCTCCTTCTTCTTTTTTCTGTCCTTATTTTATTTTTTAAGCATTGCCCTCAGCGCGCATTTTTTTCGCTTTTTCTTTCACTTCGTCAATATCCCCGACGTTGAAGAAAGCATTTTCGGGCAGATCGTCCACTTCGCCTGAAAGAATGGTTTTAAAACTTTCCACTGTTGCCTGCAACGGCACATACCTGCCTTCCAGTCCCGTATAGATTTTGGAAACAAAGAAAGGCTGGGACATAAATTTCTGTATCTTACGGGCGCGAAATACCGCGTTCTTGTCCTCTTCGGAAAGTTCGTCCATACCGAGTATGGCGATAATATCCTGCAATTCTTTATATCTTTGCAATGTCGCGATAACTTTATTCGCCACCTCGTAATGCTCGCGCCCTACGATCTGTGCATCAAGAATACGGGAATTGGATTCCAGCGGATCGACGGCGGGATAAATACCCATTTCAACGACTTTACGGGAAAGAACCGTCGTCGCGTCAAGATGTGAAAAGATCGCCGCAGGCGCAGGGTCGGTAATATCGTCCGCAGGGACGTAAACCGCCTGAATGGATGTGATCGATCCCTTCTTCGTGCTTGCGATACGTTCTTCCAAAAGCCCCATTTCCGTTGCCAGAGTAGGCTGATAGCCTACCGCGGAAGGCATTCTGCCGAGAAGGGCGGAAACCTCACTGCCCGCCTGAATATAACGGTAAATATTATCAATGAACAACAATACGTCCTGACGCTTGATATCACGGAAATATTCCGCGATCGTAAGACCCGTAAATGCGGTGCGCATACGGCTTCCGGGCGGTTCGTTCATCTGACCGTAGACGAGTGCGGTGTTTTTAATAACTCCCGACTCTTCCATATCGGCTATCATATCGTTACCTTCTCTGGAACGCTCACCGACACCCGTAAAAATGGAATAGCCGCCGTGTTCCTTTGAAATATTATGGATAAGCTCCATGATCAGCACGGTTTTACCGACGCCCGCACCGCCAAACAGTCCGATCTTACCGCCCTTACTGTAAGGCGCGATGAGGTCGATGACCTTTATGCCCGTTTCAAACACCTCTGTGGAAGGGTTCTGATCATAAAAAGCGGGCGGCTTGCGGTGAATATTCCACTTTTCTTTCGCAGGGATCTCCCCTTTATTGTCGATCGGCTCGCCGAGCACGTTCATAACTCTTCCAAGCACTTCTTCACCGACGGGAACGCTGATCTGCGTTCCGCAATCGGTAACCGTCATACCGCGAAAAAGTCCGTCCGTTGCCGTCAATGCGATACAGCGCGCAACGCCGCGTTTGATATGCGAAAACACTTCCAGCGAACAAGCACCGCCTTCAACAATGAGTTTCTCATATACGGGCGGCATTTCGCCTTCAAAGCGCACGTCCACGACAGGACCGATTATCTGAATGATTTTACCCGAGTTTACCATAGTACTACCTGTTTATCCGCCGAATGCGGAATACGAAATCGGAAAAATTTTCCGATGCTGAACTTTATTGTTTTATATCCGAAAACCTGCCCGAAGAAAGATCCAGAAGTTCCGTTGTGATCGCACTCTGCCTTGATCGGTTGTATTCGAGGCGAAGCGTGTCGAGCATCTTCTCTGCATTTTTATTCGCGCTCGACATAGCGAGCATACGCGCTGCGTGTTCGCTTGCCGACGAATGTATCAGCGTGGAATAGATCATACCGACAAGATACTGAGGAACAAGTACGTTGAGTACCTCTTTCGGCGAAGGGTCATAAAGGATCTCCCCCGAAAAGGAAGAATTGACTTCCACTTTAATATCCGATCCCACTATCGGAAGGAGTCTGACCATTTCAGGCGTCTGAGAAACGGTGGATTTCATTCTCGTAAATACGACAATGACTTCGTCCATCAGATTTTTATCGTAAAGATCGAGAATATCGCGCACGATACCACGCGCGTCGTGCAATGTCGGGTTGGTCGCCGCGTGCGTGAATTCAAGATCGACAGGTTGCTTTTTGCTTTCAAAAAAAGCTCTTGCCATTTGCCCGATCGTTATAACGTAATGCACGGGTCTTCCCTGCATATGCTCCCACGCAAGATCCAATACATTATTGTTGAATGAACCAGCGAGCCCTTTATCTCCCGCGATAACGACATAAGCAGTACGGTTATCCGGCCGATGATCGATATATTTATGGCGTATATCCGAACTGTGACGGAGTATATCCTTGATCGTCATACGCACACTGTCAAAGTAAGCGGCGTTATAAGCGTGCTTTTCCATCGCCTTTTTCATCTTGGCAACGGATATGAGTTCCATTGCCTTGGTAATCTGATGGGTATCGCTTACGCTCTTGATCCGATGCTTGATCTCTGCGGTATCAGACATCGTTTATGCTCCTTTGCGAATTGTCACCGATAGAATAGTTGAGATATTCTTCCGCCGCCGCAAGAATATCTTTGGAAAGCTCTTCCGTAACTTCCGCATCGGGATCTATCTTTTCCATAAGATCCGCACGGTTGATGCGGAAATAATCGAGCAAACCTTCCGTATATTCACCGATTTTTTTCTCAGGGACACTGTCCACCACGTGGCTCTGCACGGTAAGTAGTAGCACGATCATTTCTTTTACGGAATAATTGAGATATCTGCGCTGTTTGAGCACGTTGGTAAGTTTTGCACCGCGGCTCAAAATTTTCTGCGTTTCCGCATCAAGATCGGAGCCGAACTGCATAAATATGGCAAGTTCTCTGTATTGCGCAAGATTAATACGAAGCTGACCGGAAATGCGTCGCACCGCTTTTCTCTGCGCACTGCCGCCCACACGCGAAACGGAAAGACCGACGTTGACAGCAGGACGCACGCCGCTGTTGAAAAGTTCGCTTTCCAGATAGATCTGCCCGTCTGTAATGGAAATCACGTTGGTCGGGATATACGCCGAAATATCGCCGGCAAGCGTTTCCACGATCGGAAGCGCAGTAATTGAACCGCCGCCCTTCTCCGCTGAAAGTTTTGCCGCACGTTCCAACAATCTCGAATGGAGATAGAATACGTCGCCAGGATACGCTTCTCTTCCCGCAGGACGCTTTAAAAGAAGGCTCATCGCCCTGTATGCGACCGCGTGTTTGGAAAGATCATCGTATACGATCAAAACGTCTTTACCCTGATACATGAAATATTCGGCAAGCGCACAGCCGCTGTAAGGCGCAAGATACTGCATAGGCGCAGAATCGTCCGCCGTAGAACAGATGATACAAGTGTATTTCATCGCACCGCCGTCACGCAATACGTTTACCGTTTTTGACAAAGACGACGCCTTCTGACCGATTGAAACATATATACAGATAACGTTTTCTTCTTTCTGGTTCAGTATGGTATCTACTGCGATAGCAGTTTTCCCCGTCTGACGGTCGCCGATGATCAGTTCCCTTTGTCCTCTTCCGATCGGGATCATACTGTCTATTGCAAGAATTCCCGTCTGCAAAGGTTTATTAACTTTACCTCTGTCCATAATGGCGGGAGCGGGAAACTCTACGGGACGCGTCTTTTCCGAATGAATTTCTCCGAGGCCGTCCAGAGGCTCACCGAGCGGGTTGACGATCCTGCCGAGAAGTTCTTCCCCGACTTTCATCTCTGCCGTACTGCCCGTAGCGTAAACATAATCGCCGAAACGTACCTTGTCTTCTCCCGAAAACAAAACCGCGCCTACACTGTCTTCTTCCAGATTGAGTGCGAGCGCACGATATCCGCCCTTTACATTGAGCAGTTCATTATATTTGACACCCGAAAGCCCCGAAATGCGCACGATACCGTCGCCAGAATAAATGATTCTGCCGGTGTTATGCGAATCGCCCGTTTCAGAGACTTCCGCGATTTTTTCTTTCAGATTTTTTCCGATTTTGGTTAAATCCAACATTTCTTTTGCCCTTCAACTGCCTTTTCGGTCAAAAAGACCTCTTCGGCGAATACGGAAAATCACAGCGCGCGGCGGATCTTTTCCAGTCTGCTGCGCAAGGAACCGTCGTATATTTCATTGCCGATCTGTATAACTATACCGCCGAGTATATTCGGATCGATCACGTATTCAGCATCGCTGCAACCGCGGCTTTTGATAAATTCCATGATCTTCTTTTCGGTGTCGGCGTCCGGCTTACGCGAAACGGTGATCTGCGCCACAAGATTGCGTTCAGCCATTTTTCTCTACGCTCCACTCTTTGAGACTTTCTTCTATGAGCTTTTTGTCTTCCTGCGCAGTGATCTCTTTTCCGATCACCTTCTCCGCAACAGACACCGAAACTTCTGCGATCTGCTTTTCGATCTCCGTAGCAAGTTTGGCGCGTTCCTGCGTCATTTCCGTTTCTGTACGCTCTACAAGATCTTTCGCCTTGCGTTTCGCATCGGCAAGAATATCGTCCGCTTTGCGCTCCGCAACCTTTACTGCGTTTTCATGAATAGAAGCAGCTTCCTTTTTCGCTTCCGCAAGCACTTCTTCCGTGCTGTTTTTAAGGCGCGTCACTTCTTCGCTCAGTTCGGCATTGTCTTTTTCAATTTTCCTGATGTTTTCCTGACGCTGACGGATCATCTTCTTTACCGGTCTAAAGAGAAGAAGATACAGCGCAACAGTAAGAACAACCAGATTAAATAAATGCAGAACGATACTTACCCAGGATATATTCAGTTTTTCAAAAAGATCGCTGATCCCCGATAAGATCATCGTTTCCGTGGAATATCCAAACATTTCACACCTGTTAAAATTAAGTATTCAAAAAATCCCTTTACCGACTCTTTTTCTTACATAAAAATCAGCAAAATACTGATCAAAAGTCCGTAAATAGCCGTCGTTTCCGCAAACGCAAGACCTAAAAGAAGCATCGTTCTGATCTTTCCTACTGCTTCGGGCTGACGAGCCGTTGCTTCCACCGCTTTACCCGTAGCGATACCCATACCGATACCTGCTCCGAGACCCGTAAGCGCGGCAAGACCTGCGCCGATCGCGGCGCCCATATCTGTTGCAAGAAAATTCACGATCATCGTGACCAAAAATTCCATTTTTTCCTACCTCCGTAAGATTTTATCGGACAAATCCGAATACCGCATGTTTTTGTGCATGTCGGCAATATATTTTATTTTTTCTGTATTTTACCGAATCAGACATTTTCCGCTTCTGCCTGCGCGGCTTTTTTCTTCTTTTTCTTCTTTTCCCCGCCCGGCGGCGTTTCTATCGCTTCGGACACAAAGGTCAAGGAAAGTGATGCAAAAACATACGACTGAATAAACGCATGGAATAAAGTAAACAGCGGTGTCAAAATCGCAGGGATAACGAGAGCAATTCCCGTAAACCAGATTCCTTCTACAACAATGTACACAAGTTCCATGATCACCATACCGCTCAGAATGCTGCCGAACAGACGGAACGTCATCGATACGGGAACGGCTAAATCGGTGATAATATTGATCGGATTCAGATAATGAAAGAGCCTTCTGCCTTTCCTCTTCATAAATCCGAAAGTGTGAATAAATAAGAATGTACAAAGAGCAAGCGCAACACAGGCACCCACATCCGCGATCGCGGGACGCAATCCGAATAATTCGATCAACACACCGCAGCAAATATAAGTGGCTGCCCCCATTGTATAAGGTCCCATAAGACCGCTGTATTTTTCAGTCATCTCATCGGCACTTTTGTCAAAAAACGTTACCAGAGATTCGAGAAATACCTGCCCGCCCGTGGGAGTCGTTTTCCAGTGACGAATAACTGTAAGCCGCAGTATCAGCGCGACCAGAATAATCGCCACCACAACTATGAATCCCGAAATCACACTGTCGTTGATCACAAACCAACCCTTTTCTACGACATTGTGCGGGAATATTTTTTCACTCAGTTCACTGAAATCGATCAGCAACTGCGTGCCGCCAACTGACATAATATCACCTCTGATACTTACATTATCCTTGCTATTTTACTACTTTCAGGTCAATTTTTCAAGTAAATTGACAGTCGATAACGATAAAAAAAACTTATGGAAAGCATTGCCGCTTAGTTATTATGTCTCATATTTTATAAAATATCTTACTTAAAACAGTTCATCTGCATTTTTCATCTATTTCCCGACACAATGTTTTTATATAAATTCATATTCATACCTTGATTTTTTCATCAGAATATGGTAAAATCCGTGTATCGGAGGCAGACATGAAAACATATAAATTCAAATTTTCCATACCTGTAATTATACTTTCTATTGTCGCGATCCTGCTTGCTCTCGGCGGCGGTATAGGCTGGACAGTCTATCGCATTATCAATATCGGCTTTGCAAGCGTGCTGCTCGGCATTCAATACGTAGTTTTACTTCTCGTATCCTTACTTGTCGTCATTGTTTTTCTGTCTTTGCTCATACGCTCATATTATAAAATAACCGATCAGGAACTTATTTTAAGATTCGGGATCATTCCGACAAAATATAAGATTTCGGAAATTGAATCGGTACATCTGTTCACAAAAACAAATAAACTTGTCGTCTATTTCAAAGGCGAAAAATACACCGTGATCGTCGTAAAACCCGAATGGCACAACGAATTTATCAAAGATCTGATTTCCCGAAACGAAAAGATCCGTTACGATGTATCCACTTCGGATAAAGACGAAGTTCTCTAATATTCTATACGTTTTTAAAAAATATGATTTAAAATATAAAGCGCAGGCGTAATTTAACGCCTGCGCTATTTTTAAACTATAAAGTTTTATTTTTCAATAAATTTTATAACTTCATTATAAAGCTTGTCCTTATCGGCAACCGCGTTAAAACGGACAGGTTTGTCACGAAGTTTTGAAAGGCTCTTAGGCACTTTCATCGCCGTAGCGATATTCATATGCTTGATCGCCTTGAAACTGTCCTTGATATCGTTTCCCGTAAGTGCATACATGACGTCCTGCGGGAATTTATAAGGGCTCGCAGTGGATACAACGACCATCGGCGTTTCATCCTTCTCGTTTGCAGCCATGTAATTGCCTGCCGCATACATGGCGCAAGCGGTATGTGTATCCATCGGATATTGATACTCTTCAAAAAATTCGTAAATCGTCTCTACCGTTTCGTCTTCGCCGCAGAAATCCGCCGCAAATACCTGTTCGAGAAGTTCCCTCTCTTCGTCATAGATCCTGTATGTTCCGTTTTCCGCAAGCTCCTGCATACGAAGAGCCGTACGCGTTTCGTTCCTTCCCGAAAGTTCAAATATAAGCCTTTCAAGGTTACTGGAAATAAGGATATCCATGGAAGGCGACATCGTTTTATAAAATTCACGGCGCCTGTCATAAACACCCGATTTTATAAAATCGGTAAGAACATTGTTTTTATTGGATGCGCAGACCAGTTTCCCGACGGGAAGCCCCATTTTCATTGCATAATACGCCGCTAAAATATTACCGAAATTGCCCGTAGGTACGGCAAAATTTACCTTATCTCCCATAGCGATCTGGTCAGACGATACCAAATCCAAATATGCAGAGAAATAATAAGCGATCTGAGGAGCAAGTCTTCCGAAATTGATGGAATTTGCTGACGAAAGAATATAACCGCGGTCTTTAAGTTCCTGTTTGCAAGTCTCACTTGTAAAAATCGTTTTAACCGCGCTTTGGCAGGCATCAAAATTTCCTCTTACCGCAACAACGTTAACGTTTTTCCCTTCCTGCGTTGCCATCTGCAACTTCTGCATCTTGCTCACGCCGTCATTGGGATAGAAAACCATGATCTTCACGCCTTCCGCGTCTTTAAACCCTTCGAGAGCGGCTTTACCGGTATCCCCGCTCGTAGCAACGAGAATAAGAACCTGCTCTTTGATACCCGTAATATCGCAGCCTTTTCTCAAAAGGTACGGCAACAGTGTGAGTGCCATATCTTTGAACGCACAAGTCGGGCCGTGGAAAAGTTCCAGCATATAAAGGGAAGAATCGATTTTTACGAGCGGCGCGGCGTCTCCGCCTTCAAACTGCGCATATGCTTTTTCGCACGCTTCCTTCAAGCCGTCGAAATCATATTCGTCGAGATACTTATGGAGAACTGTTGCAGCGCGCTCCGCATAGTTCATACCGAGCATCGCAGTCAGTTCTTCTTCCGTAACCGCAGGAAAAAATTCAGGTACGAATAAACCGCCGTTTTTTGCAATGCCCTGTGCGATCGCCTGTGCGCCCGTTACCTTTTCTCCGCCACGCGTACTGATGAAATTCATAACTCCTCCTGTTTTTTCACGCACGAACCGGAGCGTGCAAAAAGCACGCTCCGCCGAACGACGAAACTTATTACCATTTTCCCCTATGCTGTATTATAACCTTGATATTTGATCCTGAAATCCCGCCTGTTTAAACTTATACGGAATTCAACTCTTACCTGAAAAATCCGTTTTCGCCCTTCCGCTGATAGCGGAAGGGCGATTGCGTCAGATAAACTTTTTCACAAAATCGGGAAGATCTTCCTTCTCGCAACTGCAAGTAACATATATGGTAAGATTATTGGAATCGGCAAGACGCTCCAACATATAGTAGAACGCAGCCATATCCTTGATTTCTTTTCCCGCGATCCTCGCTGCTCCGTCGATAAACAGATATTCATTATCGTTGTTTGCCGCAACAGCTCCCTTCACAAATCCGCAGAGTGCTTCTTCCCCTGCGATCTTATAATCTTCGGTATCGATCAGACGGATATCCCTGTGCAGGTCATACATATAGCGTTTTGTATTCGTGATAAAAATCAAATGCCCTTTTGCCTGCGACACTTTCGCATTCGCCTCATCGATGATGATCTTGGTTTTGCCTGTGCCTTTCGGTCCGTAAATTACTTTGATCATGTGAACCTCCGTTCTGTTTTAATGGTAATTCTATTTTACACTCTTTTTCCGATACTTTCAATACTTTTCGGAAAAATATTGCAAAAATTTTTTTCGGTACTGGTTTTCAGACTATTTTGTACCTGTTCCGCTCTTGACTCTGCCGAACGCAACAAAGAACCGATGTTTATCCCTGTCTATTCCGCGGATCATATTATCCAGTTCGTCATCGCCCCAGATACTGTTTCTGCCCGCCGCATACTCTCGTTCGATGATCTCCTTCATTTTTAGCACAAGTTCGTCTTTCTTGTCGATCTTGTGTTCCTCAGGCAGATAATAATAATCGTTGATCCAGTAAGCGATGCCCGCAAGTCCGCTCGCATTGTTGATAGAAACGCGCGCGGGACGATTTAAAATCTTTGCCGTATCGAAAATATTATAGATTTCAGGGTCTTTCAGCATACCGTCCGCGTGAATGCCCGCACGGGTAGCATTGAATGCCCTGCCCACAAAAGGCGTATTGGGCGGAATAATATAACCGAGTTCGTCCTCAAAATAACGCGCAATATCAGTAATAGCAGTAAAATCCATACCGTCGCTCGTGCCGCGAAGAGAAGCATATTCGATAGCCATTGCTTCAAGCGGACAGTTGCCCGTTCTCTCACCGATGCCCAAAAGAGAACAGTTGACCGAACTTGCACCGTAAAGCCATGCAGTCGTTGCATTGCTAACAACTTTATAAAAATCGTTATGTCCGTGCCATTCAAGAAGTTCGCTCGGCACGCCTGCGTGGTGATGCAATCCGTACACGATACCCTGTACGCTCCTCGGGAGTGAAGTTCCCGGATATGTAACGCCGAACCCCATGGTATCGCACATTCTGATCTTAACAGGCATTTTGCTCTCTGCCGAAAGTTTCATCAATTCGTTTGCAAAAGGAACGACAAAACCGTAAAAATCGGCTCGCGTAATATCTTCAAAGTGGCAGCGCGGTTTGATACCGTGAGAAAGTGCACTCTTTACGATACCGAGATATTTGTCCATTGCCTGTGCGCGGGTCAGGTTCATTTTTTTGAAGATATGATAGTCGGAACAGCTGACGAGAATACCCGTTTCCGAAACGCCTGCATCCTTGACAAGATCAAAGTCTTTTTCATTCGCACGGATCCATGTGGTGATCTCCGGAAATTTAAGCCCGAGATCCTGACATTCTTTGAGCGCCTTGCGGTCTTTCTCGCTGTAAAGGAAAAACTCACTCTGACGGACTATGCCCTTTTTACCGCCGAGGCGGGACATCAGCTTATAAAGCTCTACGATCTGCTTTACCGTAAAGGGCGAAGTGGACTGCTGTCCGTCACGGAAAGTCGTATCCGTGATCCAGATTTCCGCAGGCATTGCCATAGGCACATTCCGATAGTTGAACACAACTTTCGGAATTTCATCGTAAGGATAAAGGTCGCGGAACAATTCAGGCTGTTCCACGTCCTGCAATTCATAATGATATAAATCTTCTTCGAGAAGATTTTTTCCTTTGTCAAAGTAAATCACAGGTCAAAATACCTCCTTGACAAACTCCTCTATTCTGTCAAGCCCGACGCCGATATCTTCTTTCGAGATAGCATAAGAAAGACGAACACATTCATCGTCACCGAACGCAACGCCCGGAACTACGGCTACTCCCTTTTCCAGAAGCATATCCGCCACATCCATCGAGCCGTTGATCTTTCTGCCGTTAAATCTCTTGCCGTAGAGATTTTTAACGACTAACATAATATAAAACGCACCGTCCGGCTCAATGCAGTCAAGACCTTGAATCGCGCGGATCCTTGAAATCATATACTTTCTTCTGTCGTTGAACACATCGCGCATCGCATTGAGTTCAGCTTCGCTCCCGCTGAGCGCAGCGAGCGTTGCATACTGCGAAATGCTCGACGGGTTAGACGTTGCATGGCTCTGGAAAGAGTCGATCGCCTTTGCTACGTCCTTCGGTGCGGCAAGCCAGCCGATTCTCCAACCCGTCATTGCATACGTTTTGGAAACGCCGTTGACGATCACCGTTTTTTCTTTGAGTTTTTCACTGACCTGAGCGATCGAAAAATGTTTTACACCGTCATAAATGAGTTTAGAATAAATTTCGTCGGAAAGCACGTAAATACCCGCTTCTTCCACTACTTTGCCGATCGCGCGGATCTCTTCTTCCGTATACACTGCGCCCGTAGGGTTGGACGGAGAATTGAAAACAAGCATTTTTGTCTTCGGCGTGATCGCTTTTTTAATATCTTCGGGCATTACCTTGAAATGATTTTCTTTATGCCCTTCTACAAATACGCACTTGCCTCCGCATACATTCACTACTTCCGGATATGTAAGCCAGTACGGCGAAGGAATGATCACTTCGTCCCCCTCTTCGATCAGAGCGAACATTGCATTGAAAATAGAATGCTTTGCACCCGACGATACAATGATCTGGGACGGATCGTAGTCAAGATTATTTTCTTCCTTGAATTTTTCAGCGATCTTTTTGCGGAGCGCGGGAAGTCCGGACGAAGGCGTATATTTCGTGCAACCGTCGTCGAGCGCTTTCTTCGCCGCATCAATGATATGCTGAGGTGTATTGAAATCGGGTTCTCCTGCCCCGAAACCGATCACCGATTTTCCTTCTGCTTTCAATGCTTTCGCTTTCGCAGTGATTGCAAGCGTAAGAGAAGGAGCAATGGACGAAATTCTTCTTGTGATACTCATATAAATATACCTCGGTATAAATAATTTTAATGTTATTTCCTTTGACGGCTTTCTCTATAATAAAACAGTCAGTTTTTTATTTTAACGTAAATTTTCACAAAACTTAATTTATCAAGCCTCGTCTTCGGACGAGGAAAGCTGTGCTTCCCTGTCCGCAATCGCAAGCGCTTCCAGCATTTCTCCGATATCTCCCATGATAAAAGTGTCGAGAGAATACAAAGTAAGCCCGATCCTGTGATCGGTAACGCGGTTTTGCGGGAAATTATACGTTCGGATACGCTCACTGCGATCGCCCGTACCTATCTGACTTTTCCTGTTTTCGGCATAATCGTTCTGATAACGGGTGTTATAATAATCGTATAACCTGCTTTTGAGAACTTTCATCGCTTTTTCGCGGTTCTTGATCTGCGAACGCTCGTCCTGACAGGTAACGACGATACCCGTCGGAAGATGCGTGATACGAATACAGCTTTCCGTTTTATTGATATGCTGTCCGCCCGCACCGCCTGATCGATACGTGTCTATTTTCAGATCCTTTTCATTGATCTCAACGTCCACATCCTCAGGTTCGGGAAGCACCGCCACCGTAACGGTAGATGTATGCACCCTGCCCTGCGATTCCGTTTCCGGAACTCTTTGAACTCTGTGAACGCCGCTTTCGTATTTAAGTTTACTGTACACACCTTTGCCGGATACCGAAAACACGACTTCTTTCATACCGCCGAGTTCCGTTTCGCTCATATCGATGACTTCCGTTTTCCAGCGCAGGCTTTCCGCGTACCTGCAATACATAGAATAAAGATCTGCCGCGAAAAGGTTCGCCTCGTCTCCGCCGGCTCCGCCGCGGATCTCCATAACGACGTTCCTTTCATCGTTCTTATCCTTAGGAAGAAGAAGTATACGAAGCTCACCGTGGATCGCGGAAAGTTTTTCTTTCAGAGAATACCCCTCTTCGGTCAGAAGATCTTTCATCTCCTTATCCGACTCTGCTTCCGCCGCCGCGAACGATTCGTTCATCTCTTTTTCTATTTTTTTATATTCAAGATATTTTTCCGCCGTTTCCGCAATTTCCGAATGCTCTTTTGCACATTTCGTCCACCTGTTCGGATCGGAAATCACGTCCGGATCTGCCATTTCCGAAGTCAGACGGTTATATCTTTCAAGAATATCTTCCAGTTTTTTGATCATTTTGTTCTTTCACCCGAAGAAATTACTTTCTCTTCTAACTTTTTAAAGCTCTTTCCGATATCCGATCAGAGAACGGCACGGATAAACCTTTCCACATCGTTATAGTCGCGCATGATCATCGTATATTCGAATTTACTGAGCAGTTTTACGATCTCCTGCGCCTGACCCTGTCCGCATTCCAAAAGAAGTGTTCCGCCCCTGTTAAGTCGGCGCGGCGCATCCTTTGCCAATCTTCGATAAAAATCCAAACCATCCTCTCCGCCATCCAGCGCAAGAGAAGGTTCAAAATCGCGCACTTCCTTTTGCAATGTCTTCATATCCGAATGCTTGATATAAGGAGGATTGCAGACGATGATATCAAATTTGCCTTTGATCGCCGAAAACAAATCGCTTTCCACAAACTTGACGGATACATCGTTTTTATCCGCGTTTTCCGCCGCGAGCGCGAGAGCGTCGGCACTGATATCGGCAGCCGTTACCGTGATCTTTTTTTCTTTCGGCGTATTTTTGGCAACGGAAATCGCAATACAGCCGCTGCCCGTGCAAAGATCGAGGATTTTATTCCCTTCCTCAACCGTCTTGACCACAGCTTCCGCAAGAAGTTCCGTTTCGGGACGGGGGATCAATACCCTTTCATCCACATTGATCTCACAGCCGTAAAATTCCGTCGAACCGAGAATGTACCAAAGCGGTTTACCCTGCAAGCGCTGTCCCGCAATTTCATCCATTTCACGGACTTTACTAGGTAAAAGCATTTTATCCGAATCTGCAAGTTCGCTGCGGGGAATATCCGTTTTCATGGAAACGAGCCATTCCGCATCGCTCTCGTCGATACCTTCCGATACAAACAACTGCCTGAGTTCTTCGGTATATTTTTTAACCGTCTTGGAAACCGTGAAATCCGTTTCCGCCAAAGACGGATTTTCGTCCATATCGTAAACGCGGTTGAATGCAGCTATCGCTACTTCCAGCATATCGTCCGTAGGTTCGCGAGTTGTCAGTTTCTGCAAAGCAAAGCCGGGCGCCTTTATCGGAAGAAGTATCTTGCTGTCCGATTTGGCAAGCAGTTTCAGAACTTCGTAGGAAAGCCCCGCAACCAGCGGCAACAACAAAATTTTGATTCCGAACTGCGCCAGAAATTCAAGCACTCTGTTGGAAATATCGTAAATGCCGTATTTATTGAGCAACCAGTTGACAACCGAAAAGACGACAATACTGATCGCCATTACCAAAAACAAAAACGTCGTGCCGCAACGGTCATGTATCCTTGAACAGGATTTCGCGTTTTCCGCCGTAAGCGGCAGTCCCTTTTCAAAACAAGTGATCGTTTTATGCTCCGCACCATGGTACATGAATACCCTGCGGATATCTTTCATCAGAGAGATCGCAAAAATATACAATATAAATATAACAAGCCTCAATCCGCCTTGGATCAGATTATAACCTATACTGTATTTTTTCAACCAGTTTCCCGAATCAACCAGAAGATCCGCAAAAAACATAGGCAAAACGACAAACAAGCCGATCGCAAGCGCGACCCCGAGCACCGTCGCGATGACGGAAATCGCAGACATGATATTCAGATGAAGTTTTTCTTCACACCACTTCTCAAACTTTGAAGGTTGTTCGGTATCGCCGTAAACCTCTGCACTGCGCATGAGAATTTTAGAGCCGATCACGAGTGAGGATACAAAATTCACCACGCCGCGCACGAGCGGTATTTTTGAAATGATCTTTCGTTTGCGGGAAGGAGCAAGCCTGCGGCTTTCGATCTGAATATTTCCTTCGGGATCCCTTACAGCCGTGGCATACGCAGTTTTGCCGCGCATCATCACGCCTTCAAGTACCGCCTGACCGCCTATATAAGTACGCCTGTCTCCTTTTTTCTTTTTACTCATAAAAATACTTGCTCTCCGAATAAATTATCTGCCAATTCCCTGTTTAACGATAAAACGCATCAAAAATCAAAATTAAAATACAGAAATTGCTTATCCGACAAAATAAAATCAGCCCCAAGCAAACACTTAGAGCTGAAAACACAAAACTAAATTCCGTATCTTTTTTTGAACTTATCGACTCTGCCGCCTGTGTCAACGAGTTTCTGTCTGCCTGTAAAGAAAGGATGACATTTACTGCAAATATCAACCTTGAGGGTATCCCCTTTTTTCGTAGAGCCGGTCTTGAACGTTGCTCCGCAGGCGCAGGTTACAGTAACCTCGTGGTAATCGGGATGTATATCGGGTTTCATACTTTCACCTCTTTTCGCTTAATTTCTATAAGATGCTGGTTTATTATATATTATTTTTTCCGACAAGTCAAACAATATTCACGCTCATTCATAAAATTTTTAAGGATTGAAACAAATTCTTTTGAAGGTTTTTGTTAAACCAATGTAAATATTAAGCTGTTTTTACGTATTCAACCTGCTGACCACAAGAGAAAATGCCTTTTGTGCACTTTTTACTTGATTATTTCCGTTTTTTTCTGTATAATGTTTTTTATTCGGATAATACTGAAAAGCAAAATTATCAGAGGTATTTATGAAAACCTGGAAAATTCCCTCGCCCAAGGTCCTTACCGCCGAGGAAAAACCGGACAACATAACAACCGAAACACAAGCAAAGGTAAAAATCACAAAAACGCTTATTACCTATCCTGATTTCAGCAGATTCGCAGGGACTAGAAAGGTAAAGTATCCCGTAGTACCCGGTATGTTTGCCGTAGGAGTTGTTGCGGAAGCTGGAAGCGGATGTGTCACCGTTGAAAAAAATACCCGTGTATTTCTGAGCGGAGTAACCCCCTGCGGCACTTGTGCAGAATGTGAAAAAGGAAATACGCAGGACTGCCTTTCCCCTAAAATTGCAGGACTGGACAACGAAGGATATGTTCGCGATTTTGTCGTTGCCGACGAATCTTTGCTCTCGCCTCTCCCCGCTTCTGTTTCAGACAGTGAAGCGCTTTTTGCGGGAGTCGTATCTCTCTGTGAATCGGTTATCGACAGATTAAATCTGCCCAAAGGTACGCATATCTGCGTGATCGGTGCAAGTATGGCCGGAATCATTCTGAGTCAGTTGCTGATCTGGCATCAGGCTGTTCCTATCCTGATAGACAGCGATCCTGCAAGACTTGAATCGGCATCCCGCTGCGGCATCTATTATACTTTGCTTTCAGATGAAAATCTGCTCAGCAATATCTCAGAGATCACAGGAGGTAGAATGGCTCCCGGCAGCGTATATCTTTCCATGAGCAATCAACCGCCTGAACTCCCCCTTCTGACGACCGCACAAAGCGGAATAGTGGTTTATTCGGGGCTGGAATTTTCCGAGCTTTCCATACCGCTCAAAACTGCTATAGATAAGAACCTTACCATTGCAGGAGCCGTAAACAACTATTCGTACAGTGCAGCAGCGATCAATCTTCTTGTCAATAAAGCAGTAAATTTTGCCCCCATTATGCCTCAGGAACGGGAAATTTCCGATTTCAAAGCAGCTCTCGAAGAAAAAGCGGCACAGCTGGAAAAGAAAGATCGACCGTCCGCTTTTATTCTGAATATGATCTGATTTTTTCCGCCGATTCCCAATCGGCGGTTTTACGTTTTAAGATATTAGGGAAAAATTATGAGAAAATTTTTTAAACTGCTCACCAGTCGCTTTCTTTTTATCTGCATACTTTTACTTTTAGAAATTGCGATCCTTATGGGCGCAATTTACTTGCTTACAGCTTATTTTATTTCCGCTCTCTATCTCTACGCCATTGCCATAGCCGTAAGCATAGCCCTTACTTTACACATAATCAATTCCGATATGAATGCAGAGTATAAAATCGCCTGGATCGTTCCCATTCTTCTGATTCCACTCTTCGGAGCCTCACTTTTTCTTATTTTCAGAACAAAAAACCCCAGGCGAAAGCTTAAAAAGCATTTAAGCAACTTTCTTAGCATGGATTGCCTTTACAAAGCACTCCCCGATGTAGACGAACGCTTTGCAAACACAAGCGACTTTGCCGCTGTATGCGCGGAATTTGTCCATAAAGAAAGTTTTCTGCCGCCTTCCGACTGCTACGAATACGAATATTTCCCCCTCGGCGAACTGTACGGCGCAAAGCTTGAAGAAGAGCTGAAAAAGGCGCAGCGCTATATTTTTATGGAGTATTTTGTCTTTGCCGAAGGAAATTTCTGGAACAGGCTCCATACGATCCTCAAAGAGAAAGTTAAAGAAGGCGTAGATGTCAGAATTATTTACGACGACATCGGTTCTATGAAAGGCGTACCTTCAAAGTTTGCCGCGGCCCTTGAAAAAGAAGGCATAAAATGTTTATGTTTCAATCGCTTCCGTCCCGTTCTCGACGTAGCACAAAACAACCGCACGCACCGTAAAATCACTGTAATAGACGGTATTACCGCCTTCACGGGCGGCATCAATATTGCCGATGAATACACCAATGAAATTTCCATTCACGGGCACTGGAAAGACACGGGCATCATGCTCCGAGGGCGTGCCGCGCAGAATTTTGCCGCAATGTTTTTACAGCTTTGGGCGATCCACTCCCCCGAAGAAAACTACACGGAATATATTACCGACTGTCCCGCAGGCGAATACCTTTGCCTGCCGTTCAGCGATATGCCCTTCGGCGGAAACAAAAACATCTGCGAAGACTTGTATCTTCGTATCATCTATAACGCAAAAAAATACGTTTATATCAATACCCCCTACCTCATAATTGACGGAGAAATGCGCAGGGCTCTCGTGACTGCCGCAAAATCAGGCGTCGATGTGCGCATTACCGTACCCAATATTCCCGATAAAAAATACGTGTTTGCCGTAACGAAAGCATTTTATAATCAGCTCCTTAAAGAAGGTATAAAAATTTATCGGTATACGCCCGGATTTATTCATGCAAAAAGCATTGTGAGCGACGGGAAATGCTGTCTGATCGGCTCATCCAATATGGATTTTCGCAGTTTTTATCTGCACTGCGAATGTGATGTGATGTTTTTCAACGAACAAATCGCCGAGGAACTTGAAAAAGATTATCTTTCTGTCTGCGAACAAAGCGAACTTGTCACCGAAAAGAAAAGCAAGATCGGGGTATTCAGAAGAATTTACAGATCCTTGCTTCGTATTTTTGCCCCTTTGATGTAACAAAAATCATATTTTATTTCTACGGTATTTTAACATGATAAAATTGATTATAAGCGATCTTGACGGAACGCTTCTCACCCCTGACGGAAAACTTCCCGAAAAGATTTTCCCGCTCATCCGCAAACTTAAAGCAAAATCCATTCTTTTCTGTGCCGCAAGCGGCAGACAACTCGTTACACTTCGCCATTTATTTGAACCCGTAAAAGACGATATCCTGTATATTGCGGAAAACGGCGCCGTCTGTGCGATCGCAGACACCGTCCTTCGTTCCCTTTTCCTCAGCCGCGAAGAAACAGACAAAATTCTTTCAGAAGTTTCTCAAATCAATCATATCTATCCTCTCTACTGCACCATCGACTGCGCATATTATCAAGACGACGATAAAACATTTACCGATTTTATCAACGCATCCTACTTCCGCTCGGAAAAGAAAAATTTTGACCTGCTTTCGGACATTCTCCCCTGCAAGATCGCTGTGTTTGACGAACTCGGTCCTGAAAACAACGGATTTTTTCCTTTGACGGAGAAATTGAAAGGACTCAGAGTTATCCAGTCGGGAAACGGATGGATGGACGTTTCCGATCCGCGAGCTAACAAAGGCGATGCCGTAACCTTTTTACAAAAACACCTAGGAATTTCTTACGAAGAATGTGCAGCATTCGGAGATCATATGAACGACTACGAAATGTTGCTTGCCTGCAAACACGCATTTGTCCCTGAAAACGCCTATCCGTTTTTGAAAGAAAAATTTTCAAACATCATCCCCTCTAATAAAGAAGGCGGCGTTCTTCAACAGATCGAAAAAATACTTGCTACCTGTTAAAACGAACCAATATAATCAAATATACTTTTTTATATATGAAAAGAGGCGGCATGCGTTTAAACG
>CASEHS010000017.1 GCA_949287815.1 uncultured Bacillota bacterium
GTTGGCGATTTCCGCTTGTTTCTGCTCGGCGGTCAGCTTCCCGTCCTGCAATTCAACCGAAATTACTTCTTCTTTAAACGTGCTTTTATAGTCTGGAACGAAAAGAATACCATCAAGCGGAATTTCTACCTTACCTTTGATACTGCTTAATGACAATGCCTTATACGATTCCCAAGAAGCAAGATCTGTTTGCGCTTTTAATCCGCACTCGCTCCATTTCGACATTGCTTTATAAAGTCTTTCGTCTATGAAAAGACATTTACCCTCTCTCGAACTGCCCGCGCTTCGCTTATATCTTACGTAATGAACACCATCCACATAAAAACCGTTTTCGTAGAAATGCTCCCTCAACTCTTTAATTTTTACAGACTTACCCTCTTCGGACTTGTATGTATAATTGAATTTAACGTTGATAACGGCAAGGGTATATTCGTTTTCGTACTTATCCTGAAAGGAAAACTTTTTACGGCAAATGCGCTTATACGCCTTTTCAAGTTCGATCAGGTCAAGTGAATTATCCAAATAGTTTTTAAACAAACGAAAATAGGCGTCGCTTTTACTTTCGGGCATTTTATACCCAACAGCCGCGCCGTTTTCTTGCTCGTGCCGATAAATATCCGCCGCTTCTATTGAAATAATCCTATACCCTTGTTTCATTTTACCAAACAATCACGTTTATGCATTGCTTATTTCTTGTTTTAAAATTATCTCTGCAGATGTGAAATGTTTCGAATCCTCTAATTTGTGATAATCAAACTTTAATTTTTCATTCAAATAATTAAAATTCAATTCTAATTCAGTAAAAATTTCGCTCCATTTTTTCACATAAATATTACAATTATCAACTTTATAAACTAGACTCTTTACTCCCCAATTTTTTGCATTCTCTATTTCGTTTTTAATATCATTATCATAATCATTGCCGACTAGATAAAATTCCCATTCCATGTTTGCTGCATTAAAACGACTATCAGACCTAATTGTTTTAAAATATTTTTTTATTTGATTTAATTCTTCCATTCCTAAAACGACGCTTGGTCTCTTCAACTCTACAACAATACATTTTTTTATCTCACCATCAGGCATTTGTCTTACTGCAAAGATATCCATTTGCTTTTTACTATCAGGAGACTCCATCTTAATTTCCCCCTTTTCATAATAGCAGTCCGATACTATATTTAAGTATCTCCGTAAAGCCTCTTCAAAATTAGGCTCCTCTGCCGTTACCAATCTATATTGTTCGCCAAAAAACCAATAATGTCTTTCGATAAATTTTTGAACATGGTCGACTTCATTTACGTATCTGTCCTTATCAAATAATAAGATTTTAAAATCCTGTATTGCTTGCAACCTATCAATAATCAATTGCTGCATTTCCAACATATTAGACAGTTCAACTTTATCTAGCATGTCCGCCATATCCGAACGCTCCTCAGCTGTCAAGTCCACAACGTTATCCAAAATTTTAAATAAGTTATTTGTTTCTCCTGAATTTAATATAAGTTCGAACATTCTTATTAAAGTTTTCTGCTGAATGTCACTTAAATTGGTAAAAACATTAGGAACAAAATAATATACATTAGCAATTAATTCATCTAATTGCGTTTCCTTAAATCTGTCAATAATATTATTTGAGTCATATTGAGGATAAACCTTTTTTTCTTTTAATTTAGCAATGAATTTTTTTGCATATTCTTTTATAAATGGCTTACGAATAGAAAACAAAAATGAATCTACTACTTTTCTCAACTCCTTAAACTCATCACTTTTGAATGATTTAGCCCCAAGTAAATCATCTTTAGATAGCTTAGAACAAAAATAAAAATTATTATCAAAGAGTTCTGATACAACAAAAACACTGTGATAAAAATTATCGCCTTTATTATTTAACGTCGTATTTTCTTTAAAACGCACTTCACCAGATGAATCAATATAATAATATTTTGAGTATTCTTCACGAAGCTTATTGTTCCATATGCAGACAATAATTTTTCCCTTATACCCGTTTACGCTAACATCTTTTTCATACTCAGCATTTAACAATTCTGAACAATCCAACTGAAGTCCGTTAATATATATTTTTTTTTCCTTATATAATTGTAAATACCATGCATAAACCAATTTCAATTCATGCACTAGTTTCGTCATATTTAAATTTTGTTCTTTTGCAAACAATGTAACAATCGTACCCGTTTCGCCTGTAGAATCTTCTTCGGGCGTTACATTATAATCTATAAGATTTTCTTCATTGATAGTGATTAAATAAGACTTCTTTTCCCCTGCAGCATTAACATAAATCGTATTCCATGTTGCAGAATTAGCCACATCAAAGAATCCATAACGTCCTACACCCTTTTTCCCTTTTACATTTATTTCTACACACTCTTTTTTATTCTTTTCAGACACATACACATACGAAAATTTCTTATCCAATAAATCACGCTCTATGCCGGTCCCATTATCAACTATTTTTATAGAAGACGTTCCCCCCATTAAGTTTTTTTCCTCAATAATATCTATTCTTGTCGCGTTTGCATCAAAGCCATTCCAAACATATTCTATAATTGCCTCTTCTAAAGTAAGCTTTTTTAAAGAATTTTTCAATCCTTCCGAAGTCAATTTTATTTGAGCCATAATTCTTTTATCTCCCAATTCTACTAATCAAATAATATTTCTTCCGGTCTACGGTTGGCACACTTTGACGGATATTCATTTTCCGTTTGCCGCAATAATTCTTCCAGCGATATTCCTTCTCTGTAAGTAATTGCTTGTACTGCTTTTACGATTTGCATGCCATTTATTAGCATTATAGGACATTGGTCATCTAAAACCTCTTTTTGTACTGCCTCTGAAAAATAAGAGGTCGTAACATAAACGCCTACCCATCCACGTTTTAGCCTTGCTACCGTTCTAGCGATTCCCACGCCATTAGTTTGTGCGTCAGGACTTTCGCATTTTGCCTGTCCTATTACTATTGTCTTTAATCGAGCCAACCCTGTTCCTATATCATTCCGTGCAACAAAATCTATTCCGCCGTCTGAACTTTTTTGAGTGACCCATCCGCTTTTAAAGTCAGCGCCCGATTGCTTAAAAACTTCTTCAGTCACCTTCATTGCAAACAACTCAAATAAATGTTTTTTTCCTTCAAAATAGTTATAAATTTCATTAAGTATCTTCTCGTCCTTACTTCCATCGCGTAATTTTTGTTCTTTTGCTTTTACAATTTGAGACGAATAAACGTGTCTACGGACTTTTGTTAATACTCCATTTCTTACCCATTCTTGCCAAGCCATTGGCGCATATTTAAGAGTTTCTTCATTTGTTAAATTAGCATCCCTTCTTGCATTAATCCAATCCCAAGAAAAATCCTCGTTATCTTTTACTAATGAAAACACACACATATTAAATACGTAATTAGAAAAATAGCCATCGCTAGTGTTTACGTCATATTGTGTAATTAATTCTACAGATTCAACAACGCCATAACCATGAAATTTTAAATATCCTTTTGTTGCACCATTACAAGATGTTCTTTCGATAAATATAACGGGTGTTGCTTCATTTATACGAACATTTATATCTGGCGAAGATTGCATCTGAAATGCTTTTAATAATGCTTGATTCCCTTCCTTTTCTTCCGGTCTAGTTGCGTTTGATTTGTTATCCCCATAATAACGTACTCTACCAAAATCCGGGTCGTAGATATCTTCCCATGGTGTAACTTCTGTTCCATATCTATGTGGACTACTGGAAACAATTATAGCAGGAATACGATATCCTCCACCAACAAGTTTTACTTTCGCAATAGCATGCACGCCTTTTTGAAATTGAATTTTTGACATGTTTGGCATGTGGGTATGATAATAAAAATTAGGATACCCGTCTACTTCAAGTAAGGCAGGATTTTGTTTTTCTGGTTGATTTGATGCTCTATAAATCTGTCCTATTTTCATTTGTAATTCCTCAAAGATAAATTACTCTATCATGTTTTCTTTTAATTTCGCTTGGATTCTAACTATTTCTCTAAGTTGATATTTACTAAGTTGAGCGTAAATTCCGTTACAATAATTTACCGCCGCCTTAAGCATTTCCGCTTCACCACGGGTAAGAACATCTTGCGCTAATCCTCTTGCAATTAAAGACTCCCAATAAGCACTTCCCTTTGTAAAAATGCCCACTTCATCCATAATTCCATTATCGAATTTCTGGTCTTTTTTGGCTCTAACTTCTTCAATTTGCCTATCTGATTGTGATATCAAAACAGATGTAAATTCTTCACCCAATGAATAACTTTTCTTTGATACTATCGTCCAACATTCTTCTTTCTTACAATATGTTTCAATGTTAGCCGTAGAACGAGATTCATCGTATATCACATCAAAAATCAACTTGCCGATTCCAGCGATTTCATCTTCAAACACATCTGGAACAGCTTGCTTTTCCCATATTTGCTTATAGTTAAGTTCCTTCTTCAACTTTTTAGCTTCTTGAACCAATTTTGCAAAAGTATATGCTACTAATTGTGGACGATAAGCACGTCTTTCTTGGTACCATTCCTGGTCGGAAATAATTCTCTCAATATAAGCAAATAGAATCTTTTTCGCAATAAGTTCTTTATAAAACAGTTCGTTATAAACCGTTTTGTCTTTATTCCATTGTTTAACCATGTTATTATGAAAATGCGCCGCATTTACTTCACCACCCCAAGAAACATAGTGTGGCATCATTTCAGACGCATTAATATATTTAGACAAATCCGTAAGCGTAAATTTCTTATCTTTCGGTCTCACCAATTTATAATCGTCACATTGTTTTTTCGTCATTTGCATCATAGGTTGTTCATACTGACCTCTTGCACGCTCAAAAAACCATAACGTTTGAACGATTTGACCGCTTGCTAATGGTGCATACAACTTTCTTGAATATTCTTCCATTAAAACATAGAACGGATGGCTGGAGTTCAAATCTGCCGTCTTTACCTTGTTCTGGCTGTTTGCATAAGTAGCAATATTTCTAATTAAATCAGGGTCAGAATCTTTTAATACCGTGAGTTTCATCTGAACATATATCCCCGATAAATCAGCATTGTATTTAATATTTGTTGCTGCAAGAGTTGCTGTGGTTTGTCCACCGTTGATAATCTGCAAATCTTTAAAGGAAGTGATGAGCATACCTTTTTGTGGATGCATAATTGTTTCAACCTCTTTTGCTGTGGTTGAAATACCATTATTATATGTAAAAAATCTAGACTTTTCGTTTAAAATTGTACCACGGATTCCTTTGTTAACACCACCATTAAACTTCAAGAAAGAACGCACGTTTGCTTCTAAAAGTGAAGAACTGTGTTTCTTATATATCTCAGCCAAAAATGAACCAGGCACAATCGCCAAATACGATTCGTATTGGTCAGTTTCAATATCCGCCTTAAGACAAGGAATACCCTCTACCCCAAAATCTTCACAATTAATTATAATATCTTCCTTTTGGAATCCAGCAAGTTTAGAACGGTATATTGCTTCTATATCCAAAACATCCAAATCAACTTTGAAAGTTTGTCCCGCATGGACATAGTCATCTAAATTAAGCGTTTTTACAACTTTACTTAATCTATCAGTACTGATAATAAATAAGTGGAGTTTATAAATTGATTTAGCATTTACTCTGATATCACGAGCCAACTGAACCGCAGGGTCTGCCGGTTCACCATTAGCAAAAAACCCTTTCAATGTATTTTCAAAGAAGTTTATAAGCAAAGCCGATTTATTGTTAATAAACTCATTTGTAATATTCTTGACTTCCCCATCATTAAAATCAGCAAACATTAAATTCAACGTATTAGAAGTCAAGTCTAAATACGCTGCATCAATGCGCATGTTTTTATACGCCCTTGTTCCCTTTGTAAATTCATAGAAACAAGGCGATATTTCTGATAATAAGGAATAGTCATTTTTTAAGATATCTTCTGCATTTTCGATAAAAACGTCAACAGGATATCTTACCGTATTCACGGCTTCCGCTTTTATATCTTCGTTAATATAACGCTCTCTAAACTCCAATAAATCCACTGTTTATTCCTCCAAAAATTTCTTCAATGAGTTAACTATTAACGAATAGCCCACTTCACAAACTTCATCATATTTAATATCTTCTTCCTTAATTTTAGGGAAGCTCTCATCTATCTTATACAAACTCACATCTTTCACATCAAACTTTGTGGAAAAGCTTTCATCTGAAATGTCAGCACCAAAAGAGCTTAACTTGCTCAAAAATAAACCTTCTATCGCTTCGTCATCAATTAAATTCAGAATAGATTTAAATAACTCTTCTATGCTTGATTCTCCGTTAGTAAAAGCTGGAGCCATTTTTTCAACCTTCAAGATTACTAAATGCCCAATTACAGAAGACGAAAGTTGCGACAAAGAACTTATTCTAACCTTCAAGCTATTAGCCCCAATAGTTTTTATTTCATACCAAGTATTACCCATTGAATAATCCTTACTTGTAGAATCAGGACCGCTCCAAGCCTTAACACACTCTGAAATACTATATTGTCTAGTCAAATAGTTTTTCAAGAAATACAACTCACCAAACAAACCTTGAATCACCTCACGAGATAAAGATTGTGACAGTTCTTTCTTGAACATAGTCTTCCACGTAAGATATCTCTTTTTTAACTTAGAAATTGCTTCTGTTTCATCTTTTATTTCTTTTACCGCGTCTATTAATGTTGCGCAAAAAGCAAAATACACTTTTTTCGCTTCTGGCTGTAACAAATCAAAGCATGTCCAATATACGTTATCACTTTCACAACCTTGATACACTTTAAGTAATTTTGTAGACTCTAACTTTGGAGTAGGAACTGAAGACAAAAATGAAAGTCTTAAACAGCCCTCAGAACTTACACCATAATAAATACCTAAAACAGTGTTCACATCCAAGCGCTTTTGGTTGCCTGCTAATTCATCTGTAAAACTATCATAAATCTTTTCAAAATCAATCATTTTCGTCATCATCCTCCTCATCTACATCTACTTCCATTCCCCTATTCAACTCATCCATTTTTACTTTATTAATACGATATTTAAATTTTACGCTTGACTCTTTCTCCGGGAATGCAACCGCAAATGCCAACAACGGCTTGTCCCCATATTTTTCTTTTAATTCTGCTTTCTTCTCATCGCCCTCTGTTTTTAAGTCTAACGGATAAACTACTAATATTGGATATTCTCTTACCCTGAGATAATCTTTTGCAGTCAAATCATTACTCTTCCTACCCGGCATAACTGTCTTCTTCGCTATAATTTCTTTCTTTTCTTCTTCAGATAAACCGCTATCTAAAATGCCGGGATCTAATACCCTGTTATTGTTAGCTCCGATGCGAATAAAAGTTTCATTATCACTAACGTGGAAACTACGTTCCGCAGCAGGTCTTTCCTTAAACTTCACATTAGATTCACCGGTAGCAATAACCACATCCCACAAATGGAATATATCACTGTTTTCTATATATTCAGATAAACCTTGCGTATCAAATTTCCGATTTACGTAAGGAATTTTTAATTCTCGTATAAAATCAGCAATATCGTATTTAGAAACTCCCCTTGCCATATATCTATTTTTAACCGTATTAAAGGAAAGTTTATTATACAATTTATCAAACGCTTTGTGATTGTGCTTATTAACTTCTGGGTCTTTTGAAAGTTTTGACGTATCCGGATATACTCCACCATAATTCAAATGATAAACAATCTCATCTGTATGTTGAAGTTTTGACCTTGCAGTAATTAGCATTGTAGTTTCTAAGGTTTCGGGCGACTCACGCACCATTAAACCAAAGTCACTTGGCTTTTTATCTTGTCTCTTCATTTCAGCAAATTGTTCTCTTAAGTCTTCCACAGCATCAAGAACAGCATTGAAACAATCTACGTTAATTTGAGAAAGGTATACTCTGCACAAATCATCATATTTGGGTCTATAACCAAACCAACGACACATCTGTAAGAGCGTATCATAAGCTCCAGCATTTCTGCTATAATAACTTACCATTAAACCTTCTAATGTTAAACCACGAGATAATACAAAGCCACCAATAGAGATAACTCTCGCACCGGTTTCTTCATAATTTTCATAATCAAATCTCTCGTCTTTCCCGTATTTAGAGTTGACTATTACCGTGTTAAACTGCTTTATTTCATCATACAATCCTGCTTGGATTTGCGCCCAAGAAATCGGAGCATATTCTTTTTCACTATCTCCTGCTTTGACAACTTGATAAAAATCGCTATACTCAAACAGTTCATAGAGTTTTCTCATTTCATCATTTTTAATAAAGCGTTCCAACGGATATCCAGAATCTTGTTCAATTATATTTTTTAGCGATTCAACATAACTCGCAACGCTATCTCGAATCTGACGATGCATATTGTTAAATCTAGAAATATTAATCATCATTGAACGATGCTTCTTTCCATGTCCACGCAAAGTTCTTACAACGTTATTTATTAAGAACGAAAGAATAGCTTCTTTCAAACTGTCAGTTAGACCAAAATACGGGTCATCTTTATGATGAATGACAGGCAATGCGCCTATTTCGTCTTCGCTTATCAATCTTATAGGCCGAGCTAATTCCTCCCCAGCAAAAACCTTACGTCCACCAAAATAATTATCCGGCGCTGTAAGTTGAACAATGAAATCCGAGGGAAATAAATCTTTATTATCCGGGTCATCGTCAGGATTTATAAAAATATTAGCAAACGGGGTTGCTGTAAACCCTACATATGAAGCAATCGGAAAAGAGTTAAAGATTCCTTTAATGCATCTGTTTATAGCGGTAGGGTCTTTCCCTGGCTTAGAAGTATTTACAGAAGCATTGTCCGCCTCGTCATCTATAATTAATAAACTATTAGAGCAATATTGACTTAATGCTGGACGCAAACGCTCCATAACACTTTCCAATATTT
This sequence comes from uncultured Bacillota bacterium, assembly GCA_949287815.1. Taxonomy (GTDB): domain Bacteria; phylum Bacillota; class Clostridia; order Christensenellales; family Borkfalkiaceae; genus Borkfalkia. The sequence goes on from CASEHS010000017.1 coordinate 8,961, forward strand.
TTTTGTTCTTTTTTACAACCAAAACAACCGGCTTTCTAAAGTCGTTAATAGTTGCATTTAAATTCTTTTGTATAAATTTTGCAAAGTCGTTCTCTCTATTTGTAAACGGTATGGCAAAATGGTCTTTATTTGTTTCGCCCACACCACAATACACGATTTGATTTCCGATAGAATCACTAATTGCCCCAATTACACCGGCATCTGTTCTCTTCTGAGTTTGTAAACGTAAAGAATCTGTTAACCCCGCAAGAAGCACAACAATCTTATAACCATAGTCGTATGCCATGTTTATTAATGCCAAATAATTTGCTGTTTTGCCAGATTGAACGTCACCAACAACCAAGCCTTTTTTTCTTTCTTTATGATCAATTAAAGGATCGGCGCAGTAAGATAATATTTCTTCACATGTACGTTCAATATTGCTTATTGCTGTCTGAGCAAAACCTTCTTCCTTTAAGTACATTTTATATCTCTTAAAATACGCATGTGGAATAGTATCTTTGCGTTTATACAACCAAAGATTAGACTTTTTATCTTTAGCCATAATAATAGGGTCGTAACTTTTTATCCCTACTTCCATTTCGTATGTTTCTACTGCACGATTTAAGATTACATCATAGTCAGCATCCCCTTTCACGACACCGCATATAGGCATAAGTTGTTCAGCTTTATCACGAACTTCTGAATGAGTTTTTCTTTCCCCATGAAAAAACCAAAATAAAAGTTCCTCAATCTTTGACGACAATTCTCCTATTCTGCTCATTCTCCGAAAATCCTCCTGCGTATCTCTTCTTTCTTTGTTTGAACTTTTTGATAACTTTCCATCATAAATAATGTATCAAACATTTCGTCTTGCTTATCTACATCTACCATAGCAATAATATCTCTGATTTCGTCTACCATTCTTTCTTCTTCAGAATCATCGCCGGTGTTTACAATATTTAGAGAATCATTATTATCGTTGATAATTGAATATTTAGGCAAATAACACTCTATTTGAGATAAAAGCATTTCTAAAAGATTTTTTTCCTTATCCCCTAAACAATCTTTTAATGCAACCACAAGTGGATTTTGTCTGTTTAATTGGTATTTAATCTTGCCCTCATGCTCATCAATTCTATCCCATACTTTTATTGCAGGAGTTTGCTCTTTTACTCCGGGGAATTTATTTGTTTTTCTGCTTCTTACAACAGAGTCCTGTACAGCAATTTTTATCCATTCTTTAACACTGTCCGGAATTTTCGCTGAGGATTTTTTCACGTCAAGCATCCAAACAGAATCAAGCGTAGATGGAATGTCTACAAGTATTCTTGCAAGTTTATTTAACTCACTACGAATCCCCATTCTCATCCAGCTTCCCCAAGAGATAAGACGTTTATTTCTGTAAAGATAAAATCCTTGCTCATCAAAAATCTTCTTAGGGTCACCTAATAAAGCTTTTTCGTCAGACGTTAAAGTGTTTGCAAACGGTAAGGTGTATGGCTTTACAACAATTTCTGAACCGTTTACAGGGATGCGTGTTTCTCGTCCACGTTGAGTTCTTCCTTCGGCAGAAAGTAAAAACGGGTCTCTTTTTTCTATACGTTTGTTATTGTAATAGATAGAAATTGAATCATAGAACCTATGAAACACTAGTTCCACATGTTTTTTAGATTCTGCAACAACATCACGAAAACTGTCTTCAAAACGTGCAGCACCGCATTCAATTTTATCAAACTTTGTCCATATAACTAAAGTTCCAGTTTCGTAACTATCCAGCAATCCAACGTTGGGAAGATTTTCTATTTTTTCTTTTGATAATTGTTTTAAAAGAAGCTTATTTTCTTTCTCTATAACATCCAAGTCGAAAGACATTGCTCTAATTTTGCCGAACTTTTTACTTGCCACCGTAAACTCACGACATTGAGAAAGGGAAGCAGATTTCAAGCCTAAACCAAATCTACCTAATTCAATTTCACAATCTTCTTTTCCCTCTCTATCCGAGCCTGGCAACATAGCGTTATCAAGTTCTTTCCCAGACATGCCGCATCCATTATCTAAAATACAGAAATAAGGTTCGCTATCTAAAGGGTCGGAGAATACTTTTATTTCCGTTGCTAAAGCAGAAATACTATTATCCATAATATCTGCCACAGCGGTAGAAAAACTATACCCAATAGCTCTCAAGCCTGTAATTAATGCTTTTGCCGGAAATTGTCTTTCAACTAATTCGCTCATTTTATTCCTCCGTATCTTCATAACAAATCGAATTTAATCTTTTATTCATTCGATTCATATCCTCTATCGTATAGATATTAGTCTTCGCTTTACCATTAATGTCTGTTATTAAACAAACATATACTTGTCCGTTAAAATCATTGCAAAATTTGATTTTGTTAAAAGACAAATTGAAATATTTAGAATTTGTCGCAGTAAAACGAACTAACATATATCTTTTTACGCCATTGACCTTATATTCAATGTCATAAAGTGCATATGGATATTCTTCCCTGAGTTTTCTTATTTCTGTGGCTCCAGCTTCTTTTAAATATTCTTCCGCTATATTTTCAGCTATCATTCGGTTATCTTGCATTACCGAAGTAAAATTTTCTGGTCCCACATTAGAATATCCATAGCGTTCTCTTAATGCGATTATTTCTGCATCGTATGATTCTGATTCTTCACTAAAATTAGATGTAAACTTACCACCAACGCCTCTTCTGTTAATGAACACCTTAGAGTACGGAATATCTTTTGTGCCTACAACAATAACGTCAAAATTTAGCACTTTGCTTTCCGTATCATACTCAAACGCTTCTACTATAAATGCGTAATTTGATAATTGTTCCGCTATAGCGTTCATTACTGCCTTGTTGTTTATTTCAACTTCTTCGTCTGAATACTTAAACGTTATAGGATAATGAACCTTTTGTCTTCCACAATGCACATATCCTTCTGCAGTCTCTTCTCTTATGTAAATGCAATAAGAAGGAATATTTTCTATTCTTATTCCATTTACAGATATCTTATCAAAAACAAAAACATTGTTTATCTTTGCCTCTGCTCTTGACTTAGAAAGTATCTGACTAATCATTCCTTCTTTGCTAATAGGATTAACATTTTCTGGAACATCTAGAATCTTTACAAGTTGCTCATTAACTCCGCCATATTGTTTTAATGGTGTTGCTACAGTTGCAGTATGACCAGACTCATTATCATTTTTTATATTAAGATACAACGACTTGATGTCGATTGGCAATCTAATAATCATTTAATTCTCCTTGCCATACTTATCTGCAAACATTACACGGAATATCTCTTCAAGAACATTAACTACAATAGAGTTTCCGATGAGCTTATTCATTTTTCTATAACTAAATTCTAATGATAAAGTTTTCTCATAATCTGCTTCATCAAAACCCATCAGCAAAAATGCCTCACGAATAGTCGGTCTTCTAAACGATTTACCTTTTGCGCCTTCATACGGAAATAATGCCGCACAATGAGTTCTATCCATATTGCACGTAATTGTTCTAACAGTTGTGTCCTTGTTCAAATCACGACCATTAATATCCCACATTTTTATTCTTGATGGTGTCGGATTTAATTGTGCTATATCTGCCTCTGCTTTTATTATAGGGTTTTTGTAATCATTCCTAAAGAATTTATTGAAGTCGTATTTCCTCTCTTTTAATTTCAATTTCTTCTGAATATTTAATTTTTCACCCAAATGACTTACGATAAATGCTCTTTCTCGGTCTTGCGGAACACCGAAGTCTAAAGCATTTAATAACATACACTCATCATTCTGATATCCTATAGATTCAAGAAAAGCAAGCCATTCGTCTAAATCCGGCTTATTTGATTCCGCTTTAATCGTCTTAACGTTTTCAAGCAGCAAATATTCTGGAAGTTTCTTGAGGTGTTTGAGCCCAATTAAAATCCTCTCAATTTCCCAAAGCAAGCCAGAACGCGTTCCAGACCCCTTTTTCATTCCTTTTCCTAAGCCGCCAGTAGACAAATCCTGACACGGAAAACTGTATACTAATAAGTCGGTTTCTGGCATATCCTCTGGTTTAATATCAACTATGCTACCATAATTATTACATTTTTTGTTAGCACGGCAAAGATTACGTAACTTATCCTCACTCATATGCGCCAAATTATGCGGATGAACAGAGTCGGCGCTAAAAGTGAAAGTGCTTAAATACTCTAAAACCGCCTTTTTTTCAACCGGCACATCAACTTGAATATCATACTTATGTATCGCCGCATAACACTCAATGGCATCAATAAACCAATCGCTTATTCCTACTATTTCATAATTAATATTTAGTCTCTTAAGAGCTGCCGCTTGAGCGCCTATTCCAGCAAAAGCTTCAAACACTCTTAATTTCTCCTGTTCTTTCATTTGCTATTCTCCATTCTTTTTTTACCTAATTCGTTTAAAATTATATCTATACACCAGTCTAAATTCTTTTTGACTTCTTTATCTGTAAATCGAATAATTTTCCACCCTTTTTCAAGTAACAGGCGATTAACTTCTTCATCGTGTTTCCGATTATATTCAAATTTTTTTAACCAAAATTCTGTATTTGATTTCGGCAAATTAGCACGTCCGTGCCAAAATTCAGAATCAATAAACACCGCTATCTTCTTCCTTTTAAAAACGACATCCGGTTTCCCTGGCAAGTCTTTTACGTGTTTGCTAAAATAAATTTTCTGTCGGCGCAATTCTTTCATTATTATTTGTTCAGGCAAAGTATTTTTCTGTTTAATATTACACATGTTTCTATGCCTTTGCTCTGGCGTCATAAAATCCATTTTTCACACTCCGGAAAAATCCAAAATCATTCTGATTTTAGTACAGTAAATATGACAAATTTTGTCATATTATAAAAGTTTTAATTATTATTTTTTTCTAACGCGCCACAATGCCATTGGGTGCGCGGAGATGCGTTCTACAATTTCTTTATCTTCAAATAAAAGTTCAGGTCGATAGCTTTTAGAAGCAAACTCTTTAACAAATTCTTTTTCGTTATCGCTAAGTACTAGTAAGTCCTGTAAGTATTCTTTTATTGAAACGATTACCGTATTCTTTTTGAAATGGTCGTTCTTGTTAAGCATAGGTTTGAGTTGTCTATTGATATCTCTATCCGTAACGCCGTCTAAAATATCAAGCGAAACGTCGCAAATACTAGCATCGCCACCAATACAGTTATAAAAGATAGTGCATTTTTTAAGCATTTCCTTATCTTCTATCATACCGCTTTCAATAAGCCCGTAAACGTCGTAAATATCTCTCGGTTTACAACGTCCGATTAAAGCCGCAAGCTTACTTCCGTACAACTCGCAGGCGCTTAAAACTTTTACGTTAACTTCACTTTCGGCAACGGGAGTTTTGATTGGTTTATCACTCAATGGAAGAACGTGCTTTCTATCAAGATAATTTATTTCTATTTTGATATTGTCACGGTTGCCTGCATTATTTATATATTGAAAGACGGCAGAATCTAAAGCAAAATATCTTTTGCTTTGTGGCGAAAGCGAATAATTCTTTTGGAATAACGCCATTTGCAAGAAGTTCCAAAGTTCTTCCTTGTCTTTTTCCATTTCTTCTTTCGTATCGCCAATATAGTCTAGGTCTATGTCAACGGAAAGCCTTGGAAGTTCACGATAGAAAAGATTAATTGCCGTTCCACCTTTAAGAGCGAGTTTATCTTTCCATTTAGACGTAAACACAAACTCTAAAATATCCGCAAGGCGCATAACCTTTTCAATGTTATCTTTTATAAAGTTCGTTTCTTTCGCTATTTTAACTACGTTTTTTTGCGATAGGTTTATCATATCAGTTCTCCGTGTTTATAAGTTTTTCGGGATACATAAGTCCCCAATACTTATCCGTTTTTCTCGGCATCTTTTTATTTTCGCTTATATCTTCTAATTTTATAGAGCAGTTTTGCTTACATATATCAAAGAAGTTTTGCGAGAGAAGGTCTTTTTTAAGCAATGAAAGTAAGAACCCTGCCTTTTTATAAACAAATTTCTTGTTATACTCTTTCAAATAGGATAATAACGCTTGCTCGTCAAGATGCGTTATGCCGTTTAGTGCCGTAACGAGTTCTTCTAGTCCGCCTGCAAGGTCAATGCGGTCGATACAGTCCACTATCGTCCTTTCCAAATCCGTAACGACGATTTCGGCATTTTGTTCTAATCGCATTATTCCGCCTTTTGCGGTATATGAGAAGAATTTATATTCAAGTCCATTATAAATAAAGGGGTTATAGCGTTTCTCGGTAAAAACTTGCACTTCTGAAAACATTTGATTTCCAAGCCCGTGAAATTCTAACGCAGAGTGATATGCCACGCAAGCATTTTCAAAAAGAGCCGAAGCTATTTCAAAACGGCTCGCAAAAATATCGCCCGTCAATGAATTGACCGTCGCATATAATCCGTTTTTTATTTTTTCAATACGCCCATTTTCCGTCAACGCCTTTAACTTAACTTGCATACTTCTTTCAGTTGTAAAGTTATCTAAGATTTCTTGCGTGCGGAATAGGGCTCGACTCAAATAAAAATCTTCCATTACTATCGTTTCCTTATCTTGTTATACTTATTTTACTCGAATTACGAAGAAATGTCAACGGTTTTTGCGTAATTTAAGTAATTTTTGTAATATATGTAATAAAATCTTTAATTTTTACCATTTTAACGCAAAACACTAAGCATTTTAGTGTTTTGTGCTTGTTTGGTTAAGGCAATACATAAACTAAAAGGTTAGAACGTCTTTGCCTAACCTTTTAGTTGATTATTTAATTACTCGTCGTCTAAGATTTTATCTTCTTCAAGTTTTAAGGATTTGAGCCACTCTTCCTTTTTACGTTGGATTACTTGATAGTTTATGCTTCCACGCGGACAACACGATAATAAAAAGTTAAAATCTTTTAGTTTGTTGCGAATCTTGTCGTTTGGGTCTTCGACTACAATTTTTGGTCTGCGATATGCGTTATATAATGTTATAAAACATTTCCAACTATATGCCATCAAGTTTTGTTTTGCGGCACGATTGCAATACCTACGCCAACATAACCTTATAGACGATTGATGTTTACACATTTGAAACTCTTCCCACTTAAAATCGGGAATTAGATATCCTTCCCCGGCTTTCGCCCTTTCGGGGAATAATAAAGAAGAAATTTCTTCTTCACTCATATCATTTAATGCATAAACCTCAATTCCTAACGCCTTTATCCTTTTTAGAACAATCCATACAGTCGTGCGAGAACAAGTGCATAACGTTGCAATTTGGCTATTATTGTTGCCTTTTTGGTAGTATTCAATGATTAATTTGTATTTTGACATAGTTTTCTCCTATTTTATCGCCCTTTTTTATCCATAGCGGTAGATACAGAAAAGTGTTCAATTTGAGGAACCACCCCGTTTTTTTGACCGATTTTTGGCTTTGCAAGAGATTTTTAAGAGAAAAAAAGTAGTCACTCTCCGAGAAGAATGACTACTAAAACCTTATTTTTTAATTAAAAATTGAATTTTTACCGCTTTTGGGCGCTAAATCTTAGCCCCTCGGATTACGGATGTTAGCCTGAGCAGCAGCAAGACGTGCGATAGGTACACGGTAAGGCGAGCAGGATACATAATTCAAACCGATCTTATGGCAGAATTCGATGGAAGAAGGATCACCGCCGTGTTCGCCGCAAATACCGAAGTGCATATTAGGACGAACTTCTTTACCCAATCTTACAGCCATATCCATGAGTTTGCCTACGCCGACCTGATCGAGTCTTGCAAACGGGTCAGATTCATAGATCTTGTTCTCATAGTATGCGGGCAAGAATTTGCCAGCGTCGTCACGAGAGAAACCAAACGTCATCTGTGTAAGATCGTTTGTACCGAAGCAGAAGAATTCTGCTTCTTTCGCGATTTCGTCAGCAGTAAGAGCCGCACGAGGAATTTCGATCATCGTACCAACTTCATATTTCAGATCGCTCTTGCTTTCTGCAATCAGTTTATCAGCAACTTCAACTACAAATTTCTTGACAAAAGCAAGCTCTTTTACTTCGCCGGTAAGCGGGATCATGATTTCAGGAACGATGTTCCAATCAGGATGCTTTTTCTTGACGTTGATAGCAGCTTTAATAACCGCAGCCGTCTGCATCTTTGCGATTTCAGGATACGTTACCGTAAGACGGCATCCGCGATGTCCCATCATCGGGTTGAACTCATGCAGATCAGCAATGATCTGTTTGATCTGAGCAACAGTCTTGTTCTGTGCTTTTGCCAAAGCCTTGATATCTTCTTCTGTGGTCGGAACAAACTCATGCAGAGGGGGATCAAGGAAACGGATGGTTACAGGATAACCGCCGAGTGCTTCATAAAGTTTTTCAAAGTCGCTCTGCTGCATGGGCTCGATTTTAGCAAGAGCAGCAACGCGTTCTTCTACTGTATCTGCGCAGATCATTTCACGGAATGCCGCAATCCTGTCTGCTTCAAAGAACATATGCTCTGTACGGCAAAGACCGATACCCTGAGCGCCGAAAGAAGCCGCTTGTTTTGCATCAGCGGGCGTATCAGCATTAGTACGAACTGCCATTGCTTTATATTTATCGGAGAGTTCCATGATCCTTCCGAAGTAACCGGAAGAAGTATCAGCAGCAACAGTAGGAATACCTTCGCCGTAAATGTTACCGGTAGAACCGTCGAGCGAAATTACGTCGCCTTCTTTATATACTTTGCCTTTGAGAGTGAACTGTTTGTTTTCTTCGTCCATCTTGATGTCGCCGCAACCGGAAACACAGCAAGTTCCCATACCGCGCGCAACAACCGCCGCGTGAGAAGTCATACCGCCGCGAACGGTGAGGATACCCTGAGCATAATGCATACCCTCGATATCTTCAGGAGATGTTTCCAGTCTTACGAGGATAACTTTTTCGCCCTTCTTGCCCTGCTCTACAGCATCTTCTGCCGTAAATACGATCTTACCGGTAGCAGCGCCGGGAGATGCGGGAAGTGCATTCGCAACGGGTTTAGCAGCTTTCAGAGCTTTTGCATCGAACTGAGGGTGCAAAAGTGCATCGAGCGTTTTCGGATCGATCTGCATGATCGCTTCCTGTTCGGTGATCATGCCTTCATCGATGAGGTCGCACGCGATCTTGATAGCAGCAGCAGCCGTACGTTTACCGTTACGGGTCTGGAGCATATAAAGGTGCTTGTCCTCGATCGTGAATTCCATATCCTGCATATCACGATAATGGTTTTCAAGAGTTTTGCAAATGCCCTGGAACTGCTCGTAAACTTCGGGCATGATTTCTTTCATCTTATCGATGGGCATCGGAGTACGAACGCCGGCAACAACGTCTTCTCCCTGTGCGTTCATAAGGAATTCGCCCATGAGTTTCTTTTCGCCCGTTGCAGGGTTACGAGTAAACGCAACACCCGTACCGGAAGTGTCGCCCATGTTACCGAACGCCATCATCTGTACGTTTACAGCGGTACCCCAGCTGTAAGGGATATCGTTCTGCATACGATAGTAGTTAGCACGAGGGTTGTCCCAAGAACGGAACACTGCTTTTACAGCACCGAAGAGCTGTTCTTTCGGATCTTTCGGGAACTCGCTTCCGATCTTCTCTTTATATTCAGCTTTGAACTGATTTGCAAGTTCTTTAAGATCATCAGCAGTGAGTTCAACGTCCTGCGTAACGCCCTTTTCTTCTTTCATCTTATCGATGAGCTGTTCAAAGTATTTTTTGCCGACTTCCATAACGACGTCGGAATACATCTGAATAAATCTTCTGTAGCAGTCCCAAGCCCAACGGGGATTGCCGGATTTCTTAGCGATAACTTCAACAACTTCTTCGTTGAGACCGAGGTTGAGGATGGTATCCATCATGCCCGGCATGGAAGCACGTGCGCCCGAACGAACGGAAACGAGCAGAGGGTTCTCCTTATCGCCAAATTTTTTGCCGCAGATTTTTTCCATTTTGGAAATATATTCCATAATTTCAGCCTGAATATCGGGGTTGATCTGACGGCCGTCTTCATAATACTGCGTGCACGCTTCTGTAGAGATGGTGAAGCCCTGCGGAACGGGAAGACCCATACCCGTCATTTCAGCAAGGTTCGCACCTTTACCGCCGAGAAGTTCACGCATCTTTGCGTTACCTTCGGAAAAAAGATAACAATACTTCTTTGCCATAAAAACTTGTTTCCTCCTGATTTGTTTGGAATGTTTTTGTCCTTTTAGTCAACAATTCTATTTTAATATAAATCTCATCAAAATACAAGTGAAAAGCCGTCGTTTTCCGATTTTTTTACAAGCTTTTTGACGAAAAACAAAAAAATACGGCGATTCAATCCGCCGTATTTTATTAAACAGTATCTTTTGAATTCTCATCGGAACGCGTTTCCTGTGACAATAACGGTATATACTCGGCAAACGCCTTTACTCGCGTTTCGGTTTTTTCGGTAAAATATGCAGACAGAAGGCGTATGGCGCGCATTTTTCCCGACTTTGCAAGAGACTCATCGTATGACATCCCCGCCCCTTTGCGAAGCTCGTGCAACGTGCTTTCGCTTGCGCCCGAACCCTTGGCACAATCAGAGCAATAAAAACAACCGTCCCTCAAATCAAAAAACATTCTCCCTGAAAGTTCTTTTCCGCATCCGCCGCAATGTTCCAGCGCAAGGCCGTATCCTGAAAGTCCGAGTGCCGAAATCATAAACGAAACCAGCGCGTCAGCCTCATCGGAAACGCACATTTCTTTTAAAGTGTTGACCGTGCGCAGGAACAACTCTTCATTTACGATCCCGTCAAAAAGAAGGGTATCGCAAACGCCTAAAACGCATGCCGCCGCATAAAATTTCCCTATATCTTCCCTAAGCGGATAAAAACCGTCCGTAAGTGCGGCGGAGATGACCGTATTGCGTTCCCCTTTTCCCGTAAGAACATATTCCGCGAAACAAAAAGGCTGGGCGGCAAATTTCAGTTTTGCCCCCGCCTTTTTCACACCTTTCAGCGATGCGGAAATTTTACCTTTCTGCAAAGAAAAAAGGGTAACAATTTTATCGTTTTCCCCATAATCCGCTGTGCGGAGAATGAGTGCGTCTACCTTTTGTTCCATACTTTCCGCGTATGCCGCCTTTATGTTAGCGACCACGTCCTTTAAGAATTTACGGTTTCCGTGGCCGCAGTGCCGCGAAAACTTATTTCAGTTGTTTATACAGCATATAATAGGACAGATTTCCCGTTTTTTCAAACATCTGCCAAGCCAGTTCGGCTGCATTTTCGTCCTTTACGAATCTCGCCATATTCCCCTCCCTTCTTAATATGAGAGTTTTTTCGCGCGAATATTCGCAATAAATTGAATTGCCGATCAGCGTCCGTCTTCTCCGTATCCCATCTCACGCATTAAAGATGCCTTGTCCCGCCAGTCCTCTTTGACTTTTACGAACGCGGTAAGAAAGACTTTACTCCCGAGAAAATCTTCCATGCTCTTTCTCGCATGCGCAAGCGTCTCTTTCAGCGCACTGCCCTGTTTTCCGATGAGTATAGCCTTATGCGCAGGTTTTTCGCAGACGATATCCGCATCGATGTCATAAATATCTTTATCCGACCGTTTTTCGAACTTGTTTACGATCACCGCCACGCCATGCGGAATTTCTTTGTCGTAACCGAGCAGTATCTTTTCCCTTAAAATTTCTCCGATCATGAACCGCGCCGATTTATCCGAAATCACGTCATCAGGAAAGAGAGGGTCACCCTCAGGAAGTTTTTCCGCAAGCGTCTTTTTCAAAAGGGAAAGATTTTTGCCTTTCCTTGCCGAAACGGGAACAATATCGCACTCTATGCCGTTTTCATAAAGTGTCTTTACGTCCTCAGGGATCTGTTTTTCGGGCATGATATCCGTTTTGGTATACGCAATGACCATCGGCACGCCCATACCCAGATATTTTTTCATAAGCGAAATATCCCGCTCCGTCAATCCTTTATGTCCGTCGTGAACATACAGGATCAGATCCACATCTTTTGCCGCGTTTTCCGCTGTACGCATCATAAGATCGGTGAGCGCATTTTCTGCTTTATATATACCTGGCGTATCCGCAAAAACGATCTGTAAATTCTCTTCATTGAGAATTCCCAAAATCCTGTCCCGAGTCGTCTGCGGTTTAGGGGATACAATAGCCACTTTTTCCCCGACAAGAACATTTACAAGCGTACTTTTTCCCGCATTCGATCTTCCTATTACCGCTACCGTTCCGCTCTTCATTCTGCATCCCTCGTTATATTCATTGCCGTAAGAATCTCCTCTTCTTTTGCTCGCATCTCTTGTTTTTCTTCATCCGTTTCATGATCGTAACCGAGCAGATGACAAAGTCCGTGTACCGCAAGGTAATAAAGTTCCCTGCGCAGAGAATGCCCGTACTCCTCCGCTTGCTGTGCCGCACGAGCACGGCAAATCACGACAGAACCTAAAAATACTCTGCCCTCATCGTCGCGGTCAAACGCAAATTTTTTCCCTTCTATTTTCTTACCCTTGATGCCGTCCAGATTGGGAAAACTGAGCACGTCTGTAACAGAGTCTTTCCCGCGGGTGCGGGCATTGAGCGAACGGATCTCCTCCTCTTCGACAAACAACAATTCCATACTGAGCGCGCAATCGCTCTCTACACCCGAAAGCCCGTTCTGTTCAATGGGCGAAACGTCAAAATCTTCTTCGCAATCTATAAAAAGTTCAGCCATCTCTTTCTTCCTCCCCACCGCGTTTGAGCCTTAATTTCGGATACTGCACGCGGCTGTGATATACTCCCGTCAGACAACTGACGAGCGTTTCTTTGATCACATCCAGATCTTTCATCGTAATATCGCACTCGTCAAACTGACCGAGATCCATTCTCTCTTCAATGACTTCGCGTACAGCCGTTTCCACACGCTGAGGCGAACGGTCTGACAGCGTACGCGAAATTGCTTCACTGGCATCCGCGATCATAATAATAGCCGCTATCTTCGTCTGAGGCTTGGGTCCGGGATAGGAAAAATCTTCTATGTTCAGTTCTCCGTCCGTCATTTTCAACGCTTTCGCATAAAAATATTTGATAGGCATTGTGCCGTGATGCTGTATCGCTATATCCGCCAGAGCCTTAGGCAAATGTTTGGAACGAATCAGATCGTATCCGTCTTTGGCGTGCGAACGGATGATATCTACCGAAAGTTCGGGCGAAAGTTCATTGTGCGGATTATATCCAGCCTGGTTCTCCGTAAAATATTCGGGCTGACGAAGTTTTCCCACGTCGTGATAATACGCCGCCGCCCTTGCAAATGCGGTATCCTCGTTCAGCGCGATCGCACACGCTTCCGCAAGGTGCGCCACCACGATGCTGTGATTGAAAGTTCCCATAGCCTTGTCCTTCATCTCACGCATCAACGGAGCGTCGTGGTCGGTAAGTTCACGCAGCCTGTAATCGGTAACACAGTTGAACGCTACCTCAAACACGGGCAAAAGGGCCATGAACAATACAGAAGAAAGAAGCCCTCCTTCCATTGAGAACAATAAGAGATTAAGAAGATCCCTTCCGCTGGGATATTCAAGACACAGTGACATGATCACAATGGGAATACTGACCACAAAACCTGTAAGGAAAGAACGAAGTCTCGTTTTGACCTTGCTACCTACAAAAATACCCACCATTCCGGCAGAAAAAGTCATAAGCGGAGAACAGTTGACCGCAAGAACGTAATCCGTGGTATAGTTCGTAAAACGGTCTACTACAAACATAATGAGTGCAAATACGATATTTAAAAATATCGCATCGCGCCTGCCTAAAAGCATAAGCGCAAGCAGCGCAAGAAGCGCCACGGGACGTGCATAAATATTGGGGAAATATCCGCAGAAATAGCAGATGATCACAGAGATATTTATCAGGCTGAACAGCAAAAATATATTCTTGCCGTACGCCAAAAACGCCCTGTTTTCAAAAATGAAATAGAAATAAACAACTACAAAAATAATAAAAATGCTTGCAAGAAGATAACCGAGAAAATCAGTGTTTTCACGGAAATATGACAAAAACGTCTCTTCTTTATTGAGCGAGTTAAAAAAGATAAAGCAAGCTACAATACAGAGAAAAAATATATAATTGAACAGGAAAAGAAGAATGCTCTTTGCGCATTCCTGTTTACCGAACGTTTTGCTTTCTGTGGTTTCGGAGTACATCATTTTTCTGCTCCTCTTTGGAAGAATCCTTTTCGTATGCGCGGACAATGCTCATTACGAGCGGATGCCGCACAACGTCCTTTGCAGTCAAAGTGACCGTTTCGATCCCTTCTATATTTTTCAGAATGGAAACGGCGTGTTTGAGTCCGCTTTTTTTGCCTTCGGGAAGATCTATCTGCGTAACGTCGCCCGTAATGACCATCTTGCTTCCGTCCCCCATTCTGGTCAAAAACATCTTCATCTGTTCGCGGGTCGTATTCTGTGCCTCATCTAGAATGATAAAAGCATTGGACAGCGTCCTTCCGCGCATATAAGCGAGCGGTGCAATTTCAATACTGCCCCTTTCCATCAGTTTGGTATAATTTTCCAGTCCGAAAAGTTCCTGCAATGCGTCATATAGCGGACGCAGGTACGGGTCGACTTTTGTCTGCAAATCGCCCGGCAAAAAGCCAAGTTTTTCACCTGCTTCGACAGCGGGACGGGTCAGAATGATTTTTTCGACCTGCTTACCTTTGAATGCGCTCACCGCGGCGCATACAGCAAGATAAGTTTTACCTGTACCCGCAGGCCCGATCCCGAACACGACCGTATTTTTTCGGATCGCTTCTACGTATTTTTTCTGACCGACCGTTTTACATTTGATCTGTTTTCCTCGGCTGGTCACTGCGATCACACCGCTCATCGCTTCGCCGATCGCATCGGCATTGCCCTCTTTTGCAAGTTCGATGCAATAAATGAGCCGCGTTTTATCTACCGTTTCGCCTGCTCGGAATAATGAAAGAAGACCTTCCAGAACCTGTCTTGCAGTCTCGGCTTTTTCTTCTTCGCCCGTGATTTTTACTTTTACTCCCGAAACGGAATAATTGACGCCGAGTTCGCGGCAGACCGTTTCAATCGTCTCGTCGAAAGTGCCGAGCAATTTCTGCAAATCTTCGAGATTGCCCGCATCGACAGTAATTTTATAAGAATCCATATTTCTCCTGACTGAATGTATTTAACCGTTCGACGCGGCAAGATTGACCGTAAGAACGCGCCGATACTCGGTATGTACCGTATAAATAAATTTATCCTCTTCGTGCCTGACCTCGGCGCTTTGCGTGATCACTTCACCGTCGATATACAATAGCGCCCCTGCAAAAGCCTCCTTCTTAGCCTCGTCGCTCTCCTCTTGGCTGATATATTCAAAGACAGAAGTACAAAGAAGTTCTACACGCGCAACAGGAAAAGCGACATTTTCCGCGCCAGAAACGAGAGTCTGCCCCGCTTCGACAACATCCCCTTCGGCAACGAGCGCCTGCCCGCGAAGGACGATGATATCTTCCACCTTTCCCTCGACAGGCGAAACAAGGGAAGTTTCCCTTTCGGGCAAAGGCGTTTCGGCGTTTTCCTCCAAAGTGACCATAACCACATATCCCGACTTTTCCACCGAACAGAAACTCACGGACGGCAAAAGCGAAAGGCGGCGTTCCGCCTGCTCTGCCCTTTCCTTATCAAACGGGGCAAAGATCGAAATACCCGAATCGTGCAAAATTTCTTCTGCCTCGCGCGCGTAATGGCTGCCTGTACCGACGTACTCGATTTTAAGAACAAAGGGCGCAGATAAAAAACAAGACGCAAAAAACAGGGCTGCACCGACAATGATACCGGGTCTTTTTTTGAGGAAGGTAAGCGGTCTTTTTAACCCCGATTCCCTTATTACTCTTACAGTATAACACGAACCCGAAAAAATTGCAAAAATTTTTTGTATTTCTTTGGATTTTACATACAATCTGACGCGTGTTTTTCCGATTTGACGCACTTCATACATAAAAACGCCCGCACGCGCGAGTTTATCGAGGGCGCGCGGCGGGGCAAGCGTTTCAATTTCAATTAAACAACCAAACAAAGGTTTCATCCTATTTTTTCCACCTTTAAAATATTTCCTGAAAGGACGAGATCTCCCCCGCCGTATTTCATCACTGCTATTTTCTCCCCCTCGACGCGCAAAGTACCGCCGCGAAAAAAAAGTTCTGCGCTTTCGGATGACAAAGCCCCGATTGCTTTTACGTTTTCAAAGTATCCCGACCGTCCCGACACGATCACATACCTTATTCCTCCGAAAGCAAGATCTCCGTAAGGATCGATCTTTCCGGCAATTTCTTCAAACAGCCTCATGTTTTCTTCACTTCCTCCTTTTTCCGTCAAAACACGGCAGCAATCGTGCCGAAAAAATTTGTTTTTTGCTTGTCATTCTGCTATAATACCGTTATCTAAATCATATAGCGGAGCGGACTCAAATACTGTCCGACTCTTTCGCCAATGCCGACGGAGGTATCCATGAAGCGAACAAAGCCAACCGTTTTCCGCGTTACGGTACTTATTCTCTGCGGAATTCTCTCACTGTTCGTATTTTCTTTGTTCTTACGCATTGTTATTACCGAAAAAGACCCTTATAACAAGTTCATGACAACATTGCTTGTTACGTTATTGTTTGCCCTGCCCATCGCCGTACACTTTTTACTCGGCGATCTTATCAGCGACTTTACCATCGCTTTTTATGCAGCTTTCTTATTTTTAGCAAGTTTTTTAGGGCAAGTGCTGCGCTTTAATAATTATTTTCCCTGGTACGATAAATTTGCGCATTTTACTTTCGGATACGTTGCCTGCATCATCGGACTTTTTCTTTTATGCAAACTTTCCGATTACACTAAGCACAGCCCTGCTCTGGTTGCCGTTTATGTGTTCTGCGTTTCAATGTGTCTTGCCGCACTCTGGGAAATCATGGAATTTATATCCAGTGAGTTTTTAGGTCAGACCGCACAAGGGGCTCCCCAACAAACCGTGGACGGAAACTATGTTGTGGATATCACCGATACTATGCTCGATATCATTTGCAATCTTGGCGGCGCCGTAGTTTTTCTTATTCATTTCTTTATTCACAAACTGACGGGGAAATCTCTTCTGATCGACGCGATCGTCAAAGATTTTTCCGCAAAACACATGAATTCATCAAAAAAGATTTCTGACGGTGAAAAGCCTATACCCGAACAAGACGATTGCCGCAAAGAAGGCTCTTCCCCAGCAAAAGATAAATAAGGAGTTTCAATATGCCTATTTTACAGTACAAATGCGAAAAATGCGGAAAAAAATTTGAGGAACTTGTTTCCCGTTTCGACGATACCGTGCTTTGTCCCGATTGCAAACAACCTGCCGTACGTGACTGGAACGGCGAAGTGTTTTCCGCCACGGGTCAGAAAACAAAAAAATGCTCGGGAAACTGCAAAACGTGCGGCGGATGCAGATAATCTCACCCGCAAAACCGAGTATATTCTGACAAACCTGTTTTCTGTTAAATATTTTTAAAAAGAGCGAAAAGAGCATTCTTTCCGCTCTTTTTTATATTTTAAATGACCGCCGTACCGTCTATAAAGGAAGTAAACAGAGAATTTAAGTTTGTTCCGCTCTTTCGGAACGCGTACATAAGATCTTCGGGTTTTGCGATCTTTCCCGAACAGTCGCAATAATATCTTTTCAGCGCAGCAACAAATTTTTTGTCTTTCAGAGCATCGCGAAGGGTATCAAACAAAATTTTCCCTTTATCGTATGCAATGACAATATAATGATATTCGCTCAGATATTCCCCAAGCTTTTTATTCATGGCTGTATCAGCCTGACCGAAGATCTGCGACTGAACATTATATAAAGCCTGATAGGCATTATTGGATGCGAGCATCAATGCCTGACGCGTAAATCCGTACTCGGGATTCTTTTCAAAAAACATGAGCGTCGAATACTCTGCAAGGCCTTCATCCATCCACGCGTTTTCCAATTGATTGTTTCCGACGGCGGCATACCACCACTGATGCGCCGTTTCATGCACGGCGGTATATTGATAATCTCCGCCAATAAGATGATCGCCGAGCATGGAAAGCCCCGGATATTCCATTCCGCCGACAGAAAATCCCGTCTGAACTACTGAATAAACAGGATAGGCATATTCACCGAACGTATCGGAAAAATATTTCATACATTTTTCCAAAAGCTCGAGCATTCGCTCCGGACCTGTATCTTTATAGTAGTAATATTTTATCGTCACTCCGTTCGACTCTTTTTGCAAAATCTGAAATTCTTCACTGAGTACCACCGCAAAATCCCGCGCATTTTTTAATTCTGAATGATAGGTCGTTTTCTCCCCTTCCTTGCTTTCAGAAATAATTTCTCCGCTCATTGCAGCCTTAAACTGCGACGGGACTGTAAAAGTCACAGAATAATCGGCACATTCACTGTAAAAGGGATCCCCGTCCGAATAATACTCGCATTCATAAAAGCCCACAGGTTTTTCCCATGCGCAAAGCACGGGATAAAAGTTGCCAAGATTGACCGAATGTCTCGTAATTCCCGTTCTGTGATTGACTTTTGCGAGTGTCAGCTTACTTTCGATGCTAATACTCGTACTTTCGCCCGGATACACACTTTTTTTTGTTTCAACGATCAGGATATTTTCATCCGCGCCGCCTATTTCCCACTCCGAACACCCGGATACGGACAAAATTTCCAATGAGCCGTAACTTTTCCCGTCATAATAAGCTGAAGGCGAAAACAATGCCGAAACGGGCGCATAAGCAGAATCTTCACGGTACGCATTGCCGTAAAGATTGAATTTAAGTTCTGAAATTTCCGTACGGGTATTATTCACATAAGTAAAATCGGTCAGGACTTCTAAAATTCCGTCCTGATACTCTGCGGTGATCTCATAGCGGCTGCGCTCTACTTCTTTTTTACACCCGACAAAAGAAAGTAAAGACAATAAAATAAACGCCGCAATAATTATACTGAAAAACTTTTTCTTCACAAGGCATCCTCCATTCTCTATGATATGCTGTAAATTTTCCGCATATGAGATATATCATGCTCAGCCGGGCGGAAAAATTTTTGTTTTTTCAAATTTTTACAAAAAATGATCCGCGGGCTAACCGCGGATCAGATAAGGAAGGGAGAAAATGAGGATGAACTGTTTTTTTATTTATCGTCGGTATCAAGGTACTCGGCAGGATCAACTGCTTTGCCGTTTTCGCGCATTTCAAAATGCAGGTGCGTACCTTCGTTATATTCGTTACCCATTACATCTGCAGCGGCGGATACAGTCGCAATTTTATCTCCTCTGCTGACTTTATCCCCCACTTTCAAGGTGCTGAGTGCGTCAACCGAAGCATATACGGTTTCAATGCCGTTTTCATGTTCGATCACGATACAGCCGCCTTCAAGAATGGTATCTGAAATACTTTTTACCGTACCGTCGTTCGCGGCGGTGACAAGAGTTCCCGCATCTGCTTTGAAGTCGATTCCCTGATGCAGATGATATCTGTCAAGCGTGGAATTATAATAGAAAGTAAACGTTGTACCGATCGTAGCGTTTTCCATCGGCAATGAAAACACCGAGTCGGTATCCGTAGGTTTGTCAGGATCATCGGGATCGTCAGGATCATCGGGATCGTCAGGTTCTTCAAGGGTCACCCCGTTATCCCTTGTTACCACCACTACAGTAAACGCAATAGCCGCAGCAAGTATCAGAGCGCACGCAGTGATCAGAATAAGATACAGATTCCTTTTTTTTGCCTTTTCAGGTGATGCCGAAGAGGCGGGTTTCTTTTCTTTCATAATACTCCTCCGAAAAAGAATGTAAACAGATTTTTGACTCTTTCAAGTTTTTTATACCTGTCTTTTAAAAATTTTTAAAATTTTATCAATACCCTCCGAAAATAATGGGACTTCCGATCGCACTGCCCTCCTCTTTCAGAGCAATATGAAGATTGACTCTCTTTCCGCAGAGCAAAATGCTTTCGCTTATTTTATCCGAATAATAATAATAATTGATAACCCCTGCAACGCTTTCGGTAAATTGAAGTTCGGCATCGTATTTTTCTGCTTCTTTGAACGCTTTTTCTCTATCGGAATAAGACGTGCTTTCTCCCGTTATTTTCCCGAGCATCATTTTCGTTTTTTCCGCGTCCTCCGCTTCTGAAATCGTGATCAGCGCATCCGAGCCTGTCCGTTCTGAATAAAACAGATAGTAATCCCCCGCTTCAAACAAGAGCGTTCTGGATAAAGTCTGCGGCAAAATCAGCGATACAAGTCCTAAAAGGAGTGCCAGCATTGCGGTAATTGTTTTTCCGAACATAAAATAACCGTCTCCGAATATTTTCGGAAACGGTTATTGACACATCTTTTTAGTTTTATACCTTGCCTTATTTTTCTGTTTTTGCCATGTACTTTGTTTTCAAGATCATATTTTAGTTACTGTTTTCCCTTTTTACCGAGCGGAATATGCGCACAAGCATTGATCGAAAGCGGCGCGAAATTACCTGCACGGTACTGCACAAGTCCCTCCGCCGCGATCATCGCCGCATTGTCCGTACAGTATTTTTTCTCGGGCAAAACGAGGGAAATTCCCGATTCTTTGCAAACGTTCAAAAGTTTTTCCCTAAGGTATCCGTTTGCGATCACTCCCCCGCCCGCAGCGATCGTTTTACAATTTTTCATTTTTGCCGCCGCGACCGCACGGGAAACGAGTACGTCACAAGCCGCACTTTGAAAAGAAGCCGCCACATCTGCACGGCTGTACTCTTCACCCTTCTGCTCTTTCGTATGGCAGTAATTGATGACCGCGGTTTTCAAGCCGCTGTATGAAAAATCAAAACCGTTCCCTGAAAACATGGCGGGAAAAGCAATGCTGTTCTTTCCTTGCGTCGCGAGTCTTTCTACGTTCGGACCGCCCGGATAGGGCAGAGAAAGCACGCGCGCCGCTTTGTCAAACGCCTCACCTGCCGCATCGTCTCTCGTAGAACCTAAAATCTCAAACTCCGTATAGCTTTTTGTATATAGGATCGCGGTATGACCGCCGCTTGCAAGCAATGTAATAAAAGGCGGTTCAAGCGACTTATCCGCAAGATATGCCGCCGCCATATGTCCGCGGATATGATTAACGCCTATGAGCGGAATCCCGAGTGAAAAAGCATATGCCTTTGCAAACGAAAGCCCTACAAGCAACGCCCCGACTAATCCTGCTCCGTAAGTTACGGCAACGGCGTCAAGCTCATCCGCCCGAATCCCGGCCTCTTTTACGGCACGGTTTACCGCCTCATCGATCGCGTCGGTATGCGCGCGCGAGGCAATTTCAGGCACGACGCCGCCGTATTTTGCCTGTTCGGTCGCGGACGACAGCACGACATTGGAAAGCAGTTCCCTGCCCCTGATCACTGCCGCGGCGGTTTCGTCGCAGGAACTTTCTATCCCGATGATCAACGGATTTTCTTTGATTGTTTTTTCTTCGACTCTCTGACTGTAAGTCACTTTGTCCGCCCCCGTAAAACCTTATTTTCTGCTCATCGCTTTTTTCATCTTTTTGGAAACTCTGTCGTAAACAATATAGTCGGGATTTTCTTTTCCGAAAATTCCCCGCAAAGCTTCCCCGAAACTTTCGTCCGTTTTTTCGGAAACATAAATTTTACCCGAAAAGCCGCTTTCGGCAAATTCTTTAAGAAATGTAAAATCAAGTACGGCATCAAAATACATCTCTTTTTTATAAGTCATACGCGCGTGGATACGGGTATCGCAAAGATCCAGTTCCTCCTCGTCTATACTTTTAAGAAACAAGATCGCAGGCACGTCGATGAGCTCTCCCGATCTTGAACGAAACTGCTCCTTTACATAGCCTTTCCAGCGTCTATAACCGTCATACGAACAGATAATGATACTTTCCACGTCGGAAATTTTTACTTTTTTCGGAAATGGGGAATGATATTTCAGAAATTCTCCATAGATGCGATATTTTTCGTGGATAAAAATCTGCGGAACGGAAACGAGCAGAACGCCGCCGACAACCAAAACGACCGACCATATGAGATTAAGAAAAAACCAAGCCCCCACGCCGAGAGCTATAAAGATTACACCGACAACAAGAAAAAAAACGGAGTTTCCCAAACGTCGGTAATTTCTGAAATATGTTTTCATAACTTTCCTTATCCGATAAAAAGATTTATAAAAACCGTGAAATTTAGTATTGCGAAGCGGCAATGCGGCATAAGCCGCCCTGCCGCTTCGCAACATATACTATTCAATTTAAGATTTTTTCAGATAGTCTATGATAAACGGCTGAATGCCCCCATCCATAACTGCCTGAATGTTTCCCGATTCAAATCCCGTGCGGTGATCTTTCACGAGTGTATACGGGCAGAAAACATAACTTCGGATCTGACTGCCCCATTCAATTTTTTTGATATCGCCTTTAAGATTCTGTTCCTGCGCAAGGCGCTCGCTCTCTTTCAGTTCAATGAGTTTACTGCGCAGCATTTTCATTGCCATTTCACGGTTCTGTATCTGAGAACGCTCGTTCTGACAGGAAACCACAATACCCGTAGGAATATGCTGAATACGTATAGCCGATTCCGTTTTATTGATATGCTGTCCGCCTGCACCGCTGGAACGGAAAGTCGTCACTTTCAGATCCTCAGCGCGGATCTCCACATCCCCATCATCGTCGATTTCGGGCATAACTTCCAAAGAAGCAAATGACGTATGCCTTCTCTTGTTTGCATCGAAAGGAGAAATACGCACCAATCTGTGCACACCCTTTTCCGCTTTCAGATAGCCGTATGCGTTTTCACCCTCTATACGGAAATCCACGCTCTTTATCCCCGCTTCGTCGCCGTCTAAACGGTCGATCTCGGTAACTTTGAATCCGTTCTGCTCTG
The DNA here is from genome assembly GCA_949287815.1 of uncultured Bacillota bacterium. Classification (GTDB taxonomy): domain Bacteria; phylum Bacillota; class Clostridia; order Christensenellales; family Borkfalkiaceae; genus Borkfalkia. The sequence goes on from CASEHS010000017.1 coordinate 31,894, forward strand.
CATAGCGCGTATACATACGATAAAGCATAGAAACCCAATCACAGCTCTCCGTGCCGCCTGCGCCCGAATGAAGGGTCAGAATTGCATTATAACTGTCATATTTTCCGCGGAGAATAGCGCGGATACGCATCTCTTCAATATCCTTTTCCGCGGTTGACAAAAGCGAATCAAGTTCGGCAACGAGTTCTTCCTCACCCGTTTCGTCGATGAGGTCGATCACTTCGTTCACTTCCGAAATCGCTTTTTTGCTCTTCTCGTAAGAATTGATCTTACCTTCGACTGCCGCTACTTCCCTTGCCAGTTTCTGCGATTTTTCAAGATCCTGCCATACCTCAGGTTTTTCCTGCTCCGCTTTAAGCTTTGCAAGTTTTTCACTCTGACCGCGAATATTCAATGCCTCCGCAGTTTCTTCAAGACTGTCGGAAAGCTCTTTGGTCTTTAATCTGTAATCGTCTGCTTTGAACATACAACTCCTCTGAAAAACAAGGCGGGATCTTCCGCCGACCGATCTATATACTGATACGGTATTTGATTATACCATAAAAAACCAATATTTGTCAACGAATAACCGCCGCCGCTGTATGTTACACGCTTTTTTGAAGAAAAAACGGACTATTGACAGGCGCAAACCTTTTTAAGAAAATATCTGTGTACAAAGGTATCTTCCGTAAGTTCGGGATGAAAAGACGTTACGAGCTGATTTTCTTGTCTTGCCGCAACGATCTTCCCGTCGCACACAGACAGAACCTCCACATTTTTTCCGACCTCACAGATATAAGGCGCTCGGATGGTGAATTATACTATTAAGAGCAACAGTGTGAGAATAAAAAAGGAGTTCATACAAATCTGTGGTAAAATAGAGTTGCAAAACCAAAATTTACACAAAGGAGATCTGTATGAACTACCATCATTTTACCATAGAAGAACGCTGTTGTCTACGAGAATACTACGTCAAAGGAAAAAGTTATAGAGAAATCGCAAGGCTTTTGGGCAGAAATGTCAGTTCGGTATCTCGGGAACTGAGG